>JAXDHR010000278.1:0-2588 GCA_034664425.1 Solirubrobacteraceae bacterium | reverse complement strand
CCATCAAGAACGGCACATAAACCGTGATCAGAATGCTTGCCGTCAGGTCCCGTTTGAACGCCTTTGCCCCATCGGCGATCCGCCAGGTGGTCGATGCGAGAAGCGTCACAACGAGCCCGAGCGTCATCGCGTCCGGGCCCGCCCGCCAGGCCAGCCCGATGATCAGCACACCGCCCGCGACCAGCGGAATCAGCGGCGGGTTGGCGCCCGTCACCCGCAGCGCCCGCACCATCTCCCAGATGCCGACGGCCGCGGCGACCGCCACCACCCCGAGAAAGCCCGGCTTCCAGACGAAAAGCGACGCGAGGACGAGCAGCCCGAGCCCGAGCCCGACCGCTATCGCGACGGGCAGATTCCGCCCGGCCCGGCCGGTGGTCTTTCCACTGCGGCCGGCCCGGCGCTTGCCCGGTCCACGACCCTTTTCGGTACGCGCGCCCGACAGTTCCGCCGAACCGGCTCCGCCGGGAGTCCCCCAGGCACCGTTCTGGCCCTCGATCGGCTGCTGCGCGGTCCGGCCGGCGTCCGTGGCCCAGCTGCCGGTGCTCTCGCCACCGGTTTTCCACTCACCGGTGCGCTCGCCGTCGCCGGTTTTCCACTCACCGGAGCGGCGGCCGTCGCCGGTTTTCCACTCGCCGGAGCGCTCGCCCCCGCGGGTTTTCCACTCACCCGAGCGCTCGTCGTCCTCGGCGCCCCAGCTGCCCGTGTGGTCGCCGCTGCTGGTGGTCCAGCCGCCGGTGCGGTCGTGCGGCTCGATGTCCCCGAGGCTGGCCGGGCGCCGGATCTCCCCCGTGCCGCCGCCGTCCCGGCCGGAACGGCGGTAGTCGGCATAGGGATCCGGCTCCTCCTCGCCCGGTACGCCATAGGCGTACGGCGGCGGGACGTCCCGGTCGGATGACCGGTCATCGGAGGAGGCGTACCCGCCGCGGGGATCGAGGTAGGACATCAGACCTCGAGCAGCTCGGCTTCCTTGTTCTTGACCAGCTCGTCGACGACGGAGACGTAACGATGAGTGGTGTCGTCGAGCTCCTTCTCCGCCCGGCGGCCGTCGTCCTCACCCGCCTCGCCGTCCTTGACGAGCTTGTCGAGCTGCTCCTTGGCCTTGCGACGGACGTTGCGGATGGCCACCCGGCCCTCCTCCGCCTTGCTGCGCGCGACCTTGATCATGTCGCGGCGGCGCTCCTCGGTCATCTGCGGCAGGTGGATCCGCAGCTGGGTGCCCTCGTTGTTCGGGTTCACGCCGAGGTCCGAGTCGCGGATCGCCCGCTCGATCGGGCCGAGCTGCGACGCGTCATAGGGCTTGACGATCACCATGCGCGGCTCCGGCACCCCGACCGACGCCATCTGCGTCACCGGCGTGGGCGCGCCGTAGTAGTCCACGACGATCTTGGAGAACATCGCCGGCGTGGCCCGTCCCGTACGGATCGCGGCGAACTCCTCCTTGGCGTGCTCGACCGCGCTCTCCATCTTTTCTTCGGCCTCGAAGAGGGTCTCGTCGATCACCTGCTCCGTCGCCTCCTTGCTTCTACTCAAACTTGCCGGTGGTGGATGTGGCACGGGATCACGTGGTGATCAAGGTACCGATCTTCTCGCCGCTGACCGCCCGGACGATCGTGTCGTCCCCCTCGGCCCCGAAGACGAGCATCGGCAGATTGTTCTCCTGGCAGAGGCTGAAAGCGGCCTGGTCGGCGACCCGCAGGCCCTTCTGCAGCAGCTCGGCGAACGTGACGTGGTCGAACTTGCGGGCATTCGGATCGGTCCGCGGGTCGGCGGTGTAGACGCCGTCGACGCCGTTCTTGCTCATCAGCACGATGTCGGCGTGGATCTCGAGCGCGCGCTGGGCGGTGACGGTGTCGGTGGAGAAGTAGGGCATCCCGGCGCCGGCGCCGAAGATCACGACCCGGCCCTTCTCCAGGTGCCGGATCGCCCGCAGCGGGATGTACGGCTCGGCGACCTGGGCCATCGTGATCGCGGTCTGCACCCGCGTCTCGATGCCCTCCTTCTCCAGGAAGTCCTGCAGGGCGAGGCAGTTCATGACCGTGCCGAGCATGCCCATGTAGTCGGCGCGGGACCGGTCCATGCCGCGTTTCTGCAGCTCGGCGCCGCGGAAGAAGTTGCCCCCGCCGACCACCACCGCGACCTGGATGCCGTTGCGGATCACCGTGGCGATCTGCCGGGCGATGCCTTGCACGACGTCGGGGTCGACACCGACCGCGCCGCCGCCGAAAACCTCACCGGAGAGCTTGAGAACCACCCGGCGCGGTCGCGTCGCGCGAAGCGCGGGATCGCCGACCGGTATTGCCTGCTCGGTCACCATCGTCATGCGAGATTCGCCCTTCCCCTTCGGCTCAAGGAGGAACCCTATGTGACGGAGAGGCCGGGCGCAGAATCGCGTACCCGACCTCCCTTGCTGCCATCTGTATAGCTGGTTACTCCTGGCCGACCTCGAACCGGACGAACCGGGTCACCTCGATGCCGGCGTCGGCGGCTACTTGCTTGACGGTCTTCTTGTTGTCGGTGACCGACGGCTGCTCGAGCAGGACGAAGTCCTTGAAGAAGGAGTTCACCCGGCCCTCGACGATCTTGGGCAG
>JAXDHR010000277.1:0-2556 GCA_034664425.1 Solirubrobacteraceae bacterium | reverse complement strand
TTCTCTTCAAAGAAGATCGGAAACCGCTGATTGGCCGTGACTACTGTCTGATCTGCTTCAACCTGGGCAAAGTCCGGATTGATCGCCAGGTCGAGAGTGACCGTCGGCGTCAATCCGTACTTCGCGGTCAGGCCAATCTCAGCCTTGATCGGCTCGTTCAACATTCTTCCCGGATCAAGGGCAGTCGGGTTGATGGACAGTTGCGCCAGCGAGAGCGCGTTCACTCGTTTGCCCGTCTCCGACAGCGTGAGGCTGGGAATGATCTCCAGCGTGCGCTCGGTCGAGATACCTTCGAGTCCGGTCAGGTGTCCCTCCTGACTTAGCTGGGACGAGATATCGCGCGAGTTTGGCATCCAGGAATCGATCTCGTCGTTAAAGCGATCGATGTTGCGCCAGGCGTTGATGCCCCACAGTTTGCCCTTGCCGGCTTCATAACGAAGGGACTTGAACGGAATCGCCACCTCCAGCGTCCAACCATCCGGGGTCAGCATTCCTTTCGACTCCATCACGATGTCGACGCTGAAGTCAGTGCCCGACCCCTCGGTCATGATTCCGTCCTGTTGCACGCCGAGCGGATTAAAGCCAACTACATAAGCACGCCGTTGATCGTTGAAAGTGTCGAGAAAGACGCGCACGTTGTCCTCGCCGAAAACCTCATCGCGCTTGGCGACCGAGGCGTGAACTTTGTCCGGCTCGTCATAACAATGAAATGCCATGTAGAAGGTTCGCGCGTCATAGCCGATCATCATCTCGGTGGGTTTGGACGGTGCAATGTTGTCCCCGGGACCGATCTGCAGGAAATCCTTGAGCACGATGGCCTGCTTCCAGACTTCATCGTCCAGTTTGCCATCGATTACGGGCGCCTTATCAAAGCGCGGAATTGCTAATGGCCTGGCTTTCTCAGGCGGGATGACGGCGCGCTTGACGCTGGCGGCCACGTTATTTGTTTTGGAAGCCGGCGAAGGAGTAGGCGAGGCAGAATTCGACTGCGAGGCGACTGACGTGCATAGCATTCCGAGTACGCATACCAGCCAGAGCACATGCTTCATGGTTGATGTCCCTTCGGTTACTGAGTCAGTTCTTACGGGGCAGATGAAATGAGTCGCTTAAGGCTACGGCTGCTTCGTTGCTCATCGATTAGACGAAGTTGCCCGCTTGCTTGTTCCAATTTTACGCAGTGGCGAGCGGAATTGTTCTGAGTGAATTAGTCCTCATTATCATTAGCGTTTTCGGAGGGTAAGAATGTTCAGGGATAGAGAGGGCCAAGCCCGGGCACCAGGATCGCCGGGGTTCGTGTCATTTCGTGGATCGTTCCCCTGGCCGGCGCCGCAGGCGATCCACGAAGTCACACGAAATCCGATCGCGCGCTCGGATCGAGCTTGAGTGATTATCCCGCTCGCTACCGCTCACGGTTCTGTACACGCATGGTCCCTGGGGATCAACCAAAACTCTTGCGGAACAAATACGACATCTTGATGAAGAAGGTGCGGCCATTGCGCCGGAAACCTGGTTCCAACTCGCCACTGAATGGATTGAAGCCACGGCGATTGAGGTCGTCATTGTAGCCGATATACAAGGCAGTCCCCGGGTTCGGAGTGTAGCCGAAGAGGAACTGCGCCTTCACATTCGACGCGAGTGAATCAAAATCAACCCTCCCGCGAGCGAAGATGAAGCGAGTGAACTGATACGTGCTGCGCAGCGAGATAAGGTTTTCGTCAAAGGCCAGCAGTCCCGTGTCATATCTTCTCAATCTCTCTTTGGTGAACGACAGGCTGAGATTGAGCGCGCTCGAAGGCCGGTAATTCACGCTCCCGTCAAAGTGAAGGAAAGCGCCCGGGCCGGGATCGCGGGGGGCCCGGCACACAGCGGGCAAGGGAGAGCTGTTGCAGAGTCCGGCAGCTTGCGCGTTACGCGCAGTCACAGCCGGGATACTCACGCGCGGCCAACGGTTGCCGGCTCCAAAATCAAAGTCGAGACTCCCCTCTACCCGATTGACGAACATGTTGAAGTCGACCTTCTTCATCGGAGTTGATCCGACGAACATGTAGAGACCTTTGTTGTAAGCTGAGCGTTCATTGTCAGCACCCCAGAAGGTACAGGTGTTGGTAAGCGCGCAATCCGATCCCGGCTTCCGGGTCGGGCCGAACTCGCGTTCAAACACCCGCTCATAACCTTTGTCGAATCCTACGCCAATGGAGGTCTGACGTCTGAGGTTGAACTGAATCTGAGACTCATCGTTGACGACCTGCGATCGCAAATGCCAGTCAAAGTTGGCTGAGATGTCATTGTAGACACGCCACGAAATCAGCTTCGCTTTGGGCTTTGGCTCCGAGTTATAGCGGAAAAACCCGTTGGGATTATTCGTGTTCGCCCGCCGGTTAAAACCCACGTCCAGGCGATAGTAGCGGCTTCGACCGATGGATGAGAGCTCATATCCAAAATGACGGCCACTGTAGTTATAGTCGACGTTGTAGAAATAGCCATTCTCTTTTCGGTTGAAAGTCCCTCCTTCATCCGGATAGAAGAAGTCATGCCGCGACGTTATGGCCAGCACCT
>JAXDHR010000276.1:0-3989 GCA_034664425.1 Solirubrobacteraceae bacterium | reverse complement strand
CCTTCCGACTTGCGCGAGATGAGCGCGAGCAAAGCGAGGCTGCCGCCCTCCCCCTTGTTGTCGGCGCGCATCAGGATGGTGACGTATTTCAGCGTCACCACGATCATCATCGACCAGAAGATGAGGCTGAGCACGCCGAGGACGTGGAGCCGGTCGACCGGCAGCCGGTGGTGCCCGGCGAAGGTCTCGCGGAAGGCGTAGAGCGGCGAGGTGCCGATGTCGCCGAAGACGATGCCGATCGCGCCGAGGGTCAGCTTGACGATCTTGCCGTGCCCGTGATGGCCCGCGGGACCATCGCGAGCCTCGGGCACGGCGGCGTCGGCCGACGCTTCGTTCATCTTCGTCCCTTGCGTGCTCCGGCGAGCGGAAGCTCACCGGGGAGGAAAGCCGGGCGGAGCGGATCGTTCCGCGTCCGGTCCCGGGCGGCGGCTCGCTACGCGCCTTCGCCCGCCGCGGCAAGTGGCTGCCGCGGCGGGAGGGGAAGGCTCAGGGGTGGTAGGCGGGATGGACGAGCGGCTCGCCGGTCGCGCCGTGGATGGTGCCCGCGTCGACTCCGCCGTCCGGGAAGGACGGGAAGCCGCCGTTGACGAAGACGTTGCCCTTGCCGGTGAAGAAGGCGTCGAGGTCGGCGCTGGCCGTTCCGGATCCGATGTCGAACTCCCCGTCCGGCGAGCCGGCATAGCCCGGGAAGTAGAAGTGCGACTCGGTCGAGCTCTGGCTCAGCACCAGGGCATTGTCGCCGAAATCGGCGGCCCCGAGGTCGAGATGGTTGCCGGAGAGCTCGAGGCCCAGCTTCGAGAAGTCGCCCGGCCCGTTGCCGCCGACCGAGGCGTAGAGGGCGCCGAAGACGAAATCGCCCATCTCGGCGACGACGTTGTTGGTCACCGTCGCCTCGAGCGTGCCGGCGCCGGCCGACAGCGCGCCGTTCGACTGGAGGCTGATCCCGCCGACCCCGCTGTCGACGTCGTAGACGTGGTTGGCGTCGATGGTGACGATGTAGGTCGCCGTGCCGCTCGCGCCGGTCTTGTTCAGCGCCACGGCGATGCCGTCGCCGCCGCCCGCCGAGCCCTGCGTGCCGGCAACGCCGTCGTGGACCCCCACCGTGTTGTTGTGGATGTAGCCGCGCACGGTGCCCGATTGCTGGCTGTAGCTGGCGGTGAGGGCGTTTCCGAGCGCGCCGGTGAAAGTGTTGCCGTCGACGTCGTAGTCGACGGTAATGTTGGTGCCCGCACCGCCGCCGGTCAGCGTCACGCCGCCGCCGCCGCCGATCGTATTGGCGTGGGTGTTGGCGAAGTGGCTGTTGAGGATCGAGATGTTCTGGGTGGAGCTGCCGAGCGCCCGCACCTCGAGCAGGTCGGAGCGGGCGCCGGCGAAGTCGACTCCGTCCACGGTCAGGGTGAGGCTGGCGGCGCCGCTCGTCTCGAAATGGGCGCCGTCATTGCCGTTCAGATTGTTGAGGCCGATCACCCCCTGGTGCGCGGCGCTGTCCTCGAGCGTGAAGTTGAGGCTGCCGCTGCTGTTGACCACGCGCAGATTGTCGCCGCGCCCGCCGGCGATCGTGTCGCCGTCGAAGACGGCCGTGCCGGTGAGGTTGACGAAGGCCACCGACGCCTCGGTGACGAGGGTGCCGTTGACCCCGCTCGTCCCGACGTTGGAATCGTGCAGCGAGAAGTTGGTCACGTTCTGGCCGAAGATGCCGTAATTGAGGTGGTTGTTGATCGTCATGTTGGCCAGCGACACGTTCGACGTGTCGAGGATGACGATGCCGTTCCCCTGGGTGAGCGAGCCGTCGGAGCCCATCTTGTTGACGATAGACCCGCCCGAGCCGGCGGCCGAGCCGACGCCGGTGACGGTGAAGCCGCCGGTCCCTGCATGGTCGAGGAGGATGCCGTCGGCGGCGCCCCCGTTCGACGACACCGAGCGGAAGGTGACCCCGCCCGAGCCGATCGTGCTGTTCTGGATGACGACGGCGGAGCCGGTGCCGGCGGTGACGGAGTTGGTCGCGCCGGTGACCGTCACCGTCCCGCCGCTCGAGGCGAGGAAGCCGGTGCCCGACGTGGTCGTGACGTTGAGGCTGCCGCTCGACGCGAAGGAGGAGCCGCCGCTATTGCCGGTGAAGGCGACGCCGCCGGCGCTGCCGGTCGAGATGTTGCTCGCCCCCTGCAGCGCGACGGCGAGGCCGGTGTTGCCGGAGACGACGATGCCGCCGCCGCTCTGCGTGCCGGAAATCCCGAGCGCGCCGCTGACGGTGAAGTTGCCCGAAATGCCCTCGAGGTCGATCGCCCCGCCCGTCGATCCCGTCGAGGCGGCGCCGTTCAGCGTGATGTGTACGGTGCCGCCCTGGTCGATGTCGGCGATCTGGCCGCCGCCGGATTTGCCGACGTCGGTGATCGTCGCGGTGCCGACGCTGCCGTTCGAATCGGAAATTCCGGCCCGCGTCACGCTGCCGATGTCGAGACCGGAGACGTGGTTGTTCTGGGCAAGGTCGATGCCGTCATGGCCGGCGCCGGTGACGACGATCGTCGGACGCGTGGCGGCATGCTCGACGGTGGTCGAGCCGATGACGAGATCCTCGCCGCCGCCGATTAGGGTCTGGCCGTTGAGCAGGTGGACTCCGTCCGCCTCCGTATAGGTGCCGGTGCCGCCGCGCAGGTAGATGGTGTCGCCGGCGTGCGGGCCGTTCGCCGTCCCCTGCGCCGCGTTGAACGAGGCGATGCTGGTATAGGGATCCGCCTCCGTGCCGAGGTTGGCGCTGCCGGAGGCGCTGTTGTCGATGAACCAGACATGGCCGCTGACGCTGACGTGCACGGTGGCGGTGTCGGTGGCGCCGTCCGAATCGGTCAAGGTGTAGGTAAAGCTGTCGAAGCCGTTGAAGCCCGGCGCCGACGTGTAGGTGAACGAGCCGTCCGGGTTCATGGCGATGTGGCCGCCATTGGTCCCGGTCGCATCGTAGGCGCCGACATGGGTCTGGCCGGCCCCACCGCCGAGCGGCTGGTCGTCGCTGTCGTTGGCAAGCACGCCGCTCCCCGCCGGCACCGTCAGCGTGACGTTGCCGATCGCGCTGTAGCTGTCGTCGTTGGCGACCGGCGGGACATTGTCGGCCGCGCCGGTGATGGTGATGGCGACGTCCTGGTCGGCGACTCCGCCATGGCCGTCGGCAACTTCGACGGTGTAATGCTGCACCACCGTCTGGCCGGCGGCGAGGCTGTCGAGCGCGGCGTCGGAGACGCTGAAGTGCCAGCCGACGCTGTCGCCGGGCTGGTCGACCGGATCGAGGGTGAAGGTGCCGAGATAGCCGGCCCCCTGCGCCGTCGCGGTCGCGCTGTGGACGTCGCTGGTGTCGACGTCGGTGAAGGCGACGTTGCCGTCGGCATGGTGGACCGCAACATTCTCCTGCGGGTCGTTGTTCGGCAGCTCGGTCACCGCGCCTGTGGCATGGGTGTTGGGGCCGTCGATGACCGGCGCGTCGTTCGTGCCGGTGACGGTGAGCGTGACGGTCGAACTCGACTGGGCGCCATGCTCGTCCTGCATCGTGTAGGTGAGCGTCACCACCTGGCTCTCGCCGACCGCGAGATGGTCGAAGTCGGAGCCCGGGTTGAAGGCGAGCTGGTTGGCGACGATCGAGGCGCTGCCCTGGCCGGCGGGCGCCGCCACGGTGACAAGGCTGAAGGAATGGCCGTCGTCGACGTCGGTGTCGTTGGCGAGCACGTCGATCGAGACCGGTGCGTTCTCGCTGGTGGTGGCCGTGTCGGCGACCGCGACCGGCGCATCGTTGGTGCCGGTGACGGTCACGGTGACGGTCGCGGTGGACGTCGCGCCGTGCTCGTCCTGCATCGTGTAGGTGAGGACGACATTCTCGGTCGCGCCGGCGGCGAGATGGTCGAAGTCGCTGCCCGGATCGAACGTCACGTTGTTGCCGGAGGTCGAGACGGAGCCCTTGCCGGCCGGGCCGGCGGCGGAGACGAGGCTCAGCACCGCCCCGTCGTCGA
>JAXDHR010000275.1:0-2581 GCA_034664425.1 Solirubrobacteraceae bacterium | reverse complement strand
TCGACGGGCTTCTTGGTCACAACCTTCTTGATCAGGCGCTTGCCGGCGAGCTTGCCGTCGACGTAGATGAACTGGAAAGTCCGCGCATACGACCCGTCGCGTCCGTTCTGGACGACGATCGTGGTGCCGATCAGGCGCGTCGCGTCCTGCTCCGTCGTCTTGGTGAAGGGGATCTTGACGGTGGCGGTGGTGATGGCCTTGCGAACGCGCTGGATGGTCACGACCTCGCCGTTCGTGATGGCCGTCGGCGGCGCGGCCGAGATCTTGTCCTCGGCGCCGAGTACCACGTGGGCGGCCGTCAACGCGGCGGCCACGGTCGGCACGGTGGTGAGCAGCGCGGTCGTCTTGCCGTCGGCCCGGATCGAGATGTGCTTCGGGGTCAGCAGCGTGATCTGAGTCGGCGTCAGCGCCAGCCGCTGCGATCGGGAAACGCTCACCGTCTTGCCGGTGCCGTACCCGAGTTCGCTGAGGGCGTCGTTGACGGTGAGCGCGGTCGTCCACACGTCGCGACCGTGACCGTCCACCATCAGGTGCAGTTCACGCCCACGTCGAAGAACCACCTTGCTGCCGTCGTGCACCGACGACGACACCGGCGGTGCGATCACGTCGTGCGGGTCCACCGCCAGGTGGGTCTGCTTCAGCACAGCCCCGACGGTTCCGGCTCGGGTGTGGACGGTGCGCACCTGACCGTCGATGGAAATGGCAACTGCCTTGTCGGTCACGGCCCACGCGCTGGTGCCGCCGACAACTCCGGCGAGGACAACTGT
This sequence comes from Solirubrobacteraceae bacterium, assembly GCA_034664425.1. GTDB lineage: Bacteria > Actinomycetota > Thermoleophilia > Solirubrobacterales > Solirubrobacteraceae > DATBDM01. The sequence continues at coordinate 1,814 of JAXDHR010000275.1, read as the reverse complement.
GTACAGGCCGATCTTCGCGCTGAGGCGCACAAACTCTCCTTGGTCGAGCGGACTCAAGCGGTGGGGGCGCGCGTGATTGCCGAATGGCGTATGTAGCGGTGCGCAACGTTGCGCAGAAGGTCACGACAATGTAACAACCAGGTCATGATCACAACAAAGCGCGGTCGCGCAGACCGTCGCTCACCAGCCGAACAGGCGCTCCCCAGTAGCCCACAGCGCCGGTAACACGGCGGATACGGGCGTTGATATGACCTCACTCACAGCGGCCACGGTCACCGGTATCAAGTACGGCGCATTGGGACGCCCGCGGTACGGATGCGGTGTAAGGAACGGCGCGTCCGTTTCGACGAGAATGGACGACAGCGCAACGGCCGCCAGCGCCTGTCGCAGGCCCGGCGCGTTGGCGAAGGTGACGACGCCGGGAAAGCTCAAGGTGTAGCCCGCTTCGGCGCAGTGCACCGCCATGGCGGGGTCGCCGGAGAAGGCGTGGAAGATCACTCCGGCCGATGGTGCGCCCTCTTCGGCCACGATGCGCAGCACGTCCTCGTGGGCGTTCCGGTCGTGGATCATCAGCGGCTTGCCGGCGCGGTGGGCCAGGTCGATGTGGCGGCGGAAGTGCTCGCGCTGCAGCTCCGGCTCGACAGTGTCCCAGTAGTAGTCGAGCCCGGTCGCGCCGACGGCGACGACCCGGTCGTCGGCGGCGAGCTCGGCCAGCGCGGCGTAGCCGGCGTCGTCCAGATCGTTCACCTCGGTGGGGTGCACCGCGACCGCGGCGTACACGTCCGGATGGTGATGAGCTGCCTCGACGCACCACCGCGACGCCGTGACGCTGTCGCCGACGGTGATCACCCGGGTGACCCCGACCGAACGCGCCTGGGCCATGGCCTCGTCCACGAACCGGGCGTCCGGCGTTCGCCCGAGCCGGCGCGCCATCGCGTCGAGGTGACAGTGCGCGTCGAAGGCCGGTCCGGGAAGCGGTGCGGGCAGCGGCGGCGGCGAGACGTCGCGCGTCCGCTTGCTCACTCCTGCGCCGGCGGCGGGCCGGGCGGGGCGCCGGTCAGCCGCGCGAGTTCCTCCTCGACCACGCCGGGATCGAGCTTGGTGAACACCGGAGTCGGCGCGGCCAGGGCGCGACCGACCGGCAGTGGTGAGGACTCCCAGCGGGGGGTGTGCGAGTAGTCCCCGGTGAGCACCGAGTACGACGGCGAGCCGGGAGCCGTCTGCTCGTCCACCTCGACCAGCTCCGGCATCGGCGACCAGACGCCGTCGCCGCCCAGCGCCCGCTGAACACGGGTGGACGACGACGGCAGGAACGGCGTCAGCAGCGTCTTGCAATCGTCGACGACCTGCAGGGCGGTGTGCAGCACGGTGGCCATCCGGTCGGGGTCGGTGTTCTTCAGCTTCCACGGCGCCTGATCGGACAGGTACTTGTTCGCCTCGCCGACGATCGACATCGCCTCGGCCAGCCCGGCCTTGAACCGCGACCGTTCCAGCTGCTCGCCGACCTTGACGAAGCCGGCCGCCGACGTCGCCAGCAGCGCGCGGTCGTGATCGTCCAGTTCGCCCGGACGGGGAATGGTGCCGACGTTCTTGGCCGCCATCGAGACGGTGCGGTTCACCAGATTGCCCCAGCCGGCCACCAGCTCGTCGTTGTTGCGGCGCACGAACTCCGACCAGGTGAAGTCGGTGTCCTGGTTCTCCGGCCCAGCCGCCGACAGGTAGTACCGCAACGCGTCGGCGTCGTAGCGGGCGAGCATGTCCCGCACGTAGATGACGACGCTGCGCGAGGACGAGAACTTGCGGCCCTCCATCTG
>JAXDHR010000274.1:0-3403 GCA_034664425.1 Solirubrobacteraceae bacterium | reverse complement strand
ATCACGCCCGCGCCGCAGCAGTTCGCGCGATCCAGCTCCACGAGCTCGAGCTCGAGCATCGGGGCGACCTTCGCGACCGAACCGTGGAGCTCCGGTGTGAAGCCGCGCGACACGCAGCCTGGCCAGTACGCAACCTTCATCAGGACTCCTGACTCCCTTCAGCAGACGAGCCCTCTTCCTCGCCGCCGGCCTCGCCGACGATGTAGAGGTTGAGCTCCAGGCGCTCGTCCTTGGACTCGATTTCCTTGTAGATCCGCTTGATCTCGCTCTGATCGGGCAGCTTGTGGTGCCGGATCGCCTTCATCGGCGAGACCTTGCCCGAGGCGAGTCCGCGGACGACGGTCGGCAGCGACCCCGCGAGGTTCTTCTGACCCTGCGGCGACAGGTTGGCCTTGATGAAGCTGCCCTGGCCGTACGAACGCGGCAGCAGCTGCGCCTCGTGCAGCGTGCCGTAGGTCTCGACCAGGTCCGTGAACGCCTTCTCGTGCCCGTAGCCGTTGTTGCGGTCCTTGATGTGGAAGTCCTGGGTGGCACGGCGGCGCAGGCGCATGATCTGCGACATCGGCGCGACTTCCTTCGGGCAGACCTCGATGCACTGGAAGCAGTGCGTGCAGTCGAAGATGCCGTGCGGATCCTCGGCCAGGTCGCGCAGGCGCTCCTCGGTGGCGGCGTCGCGCGGGTCGCCGACGAACCGGTAGGCCTTGGCCAGCGCCGCCGGGCCGACGAACTCCGGGTCGACCTCGAGTGATAGGCACGCGCCGACGCAGGCGCCGCACTGGATGCACGCCATCGACTGCGTGATGTCGATCATCGACTCCGGCTCGACGATGTACTCGCGCTCCGGCGGCGCGCCTTCCGGCAGCAGCCATGGCACGACGCGCTGGACCTTCTTCCAGTGCACCGCATCCATGTCGACGATGAGGTCCTTGATGACCGGGTAGTTGGCCATCGGCTCGACGACGATCTCGCCGATGCCGGTGCGGCCGGTGGCCTCCTCGGCCGCCACGCCGATCTTGGTGTTGCAGGCCAGGCGGGTCTTGCCGTTGATGCGGACCGCACACGAGCCGCAGATGGCCGCCTGACACGAACAGCGGATGCCGATCGAGCCGGCCTGCTGCGCGCGCGCCTGCAGCACGCCGTCGAGGACCGACATGTGATCGGGCAGCTCGACGTCGAAGTTCTCCCACTGAGCCGGCTGGCCGGACTCGGGGTTGAAGCGGTAGAGCTTGAGCGTGTACTCGGGCATCTAGTAACGCCTCTCTTCCGGTTCCCACCTGGTCATCGTGACCGGGACGTACGAGACCTTGTCCTCGTCGCCGTCCTTCGTGACGACGATGTGCTTGAGCCACTCGTCGTCGTTGCGCTCTGGGAAGTCGGTGCGGAACTGGGCACCGCGGCTCTCCTTGCGCTCGAGGGCGCCAAGGACGATCGGTTCTGCGTTCTCGAGCATGAAGTGCAACTCCAATGCCCCCAGGACGTCCTGGTTGAACACGGTTCCCTTGTCGTCGACCCAGACGGTCTTCGCCTCTTCCTTCAGGCGCCGGACGGTCTCGAGGGCCACATTGAGGCCTTCCTCGTCGCGGAAGACCGCCACGTGCTTGTCCATCACAGCGCCCAGCTCGGCCTTGATCTCGGAGACGCGCCGGCCCTCCTTCGGGCGGTCGACGATCCCCTTGATGCGGCGCTCCTCGTCCTCGACGACCGACCAGGGCACCTTGGGCTGCGAGACACCGCGGGCGACCTCGGCGGCGTGGACGCCGGAGCGGCGGCCGAAGATGAGCGTGTCGAGCAGCGAGTTGGCCCCCAGGCGGTTGCCGCCGTGGACCGATACGCAGGCCACCTCGCCCGCGGCGTACAGCCCGGGGACGTTGGTCAGGCCGTCGACGTCGGTCTTCACGCCGCCCATGACGTAGTGGTTGCCCGGCTTGATGTGGATCGGCTCGCGGGTGATGTCGACGCCGGCGAAGTCGCGGCCGACGTTGACGATCTCGCGCAGCGCCTCGTGGATGCGCTTGCGCGGCACGACCGTGATGTCCAGGGCGACGGTCCCGTCGGGGAAGCCGCGGCCCTCGTTGATCTCGGTCTGCTCGGCGCGCGAGACGACGTCGCGCGAGGCGAGCTCCATCTTGTTCGGCGCGTACTTCTCCATGAAGCGCTCGCCCTCGGCGTTGTAGAGGTGCGCGCCCTCGCCGCGTGCGCCCTCGGTGATCAGCAGCCCGTTCCCCTGAAGCGTCGTGGGGTGGTACTGGATCATCTCCATGTCCATCAGCGGCGCACCCACGTCGTAGGCCAGGGCGTGGCCGTCGCCCGTGCAGATCAGGGCGTTCGTCGTGGGGTTGAAGACCTGTCCGTTGCCGCCCATCGCCAGGATCACGGTCTTCGACTGGAAGAGCTCCATGCGGCCGTCGCGGATGTTGCGGGCCACGCAGCCGGCGATGCGGCCGTCGTCGGAGAGCAGGAGCTTGGTGGTGAACCACTCCTCGAAGCGGTCGACCTCCTTGTGCTTCATCAGCTGCTCGTAGAGCACGTGCAGGATCGCCTGGCCGGTGATGTCGGCGACGTAGTAGGTGCGGGCGGCCGAGGCGCCTCCGAAGGCGCGGGTGCCCAGACGACCCTCGGCATTGCGGTGGAAGGTGACCCCGAGGTGCTCCATGTCGAGGATCGCCTGCGGGGCCTCGCGGCACATGACCTCGATGGCGTCCTGGTCGCCCAGGTAGTCAGACCCCTTGACGGTGTCGAACGCGTGAGATTCCCAGGAATCCTCCGGGTTCAGAGCTGCGTTGATGCCACCCTGGGCCGCATTCGAGTGCGACCGGACCGGGTGGACCTTCGAGAGGATCCCAACCGATACGCCGAGCTCGGCGGCGGCCAGAGCCGCTCGTTGTCCCGCCAGACCGGCGCCGATCACTAGTACGTCGTGCTGAGGCAAAGCGGGCGCCAGTCTATGAGACGCCTCCCACCGGCCGCTTTCAGGGCGGCTAAACGGGCTCCGGGCGGAGAGCTCGGCGAACCTGATCGGCCGTGACGATCCCTCGCAGCACGCCCTCGGCATCCACAGCCATCACAGCGCCCAGCTGGGCCAGCCCGTCGACCTGGAGCAGCGTGTCGAGCCCGGCCTCCTGGCTGACCCGGAACCCGCCCGGGTCGGTGATCATCACCCGGTCGGCGGTGTACTCGGTCCGGAGCGCCTCGGGCACCTGGTCGAGCTTGTCCTTGGTCAGCACGCCGAGCACGTGGCCGGACTGGTCGACCACCGGGAACCACGGGTAGCCGTAGCGCAGGAAGAACTCCTCGTCGGCCTGATGGAGCTTCGTGCGCGCCTCGATCGCCACGGGCTCGGCGTCCATCACGTCAGCGACCCGAAGGCCGTCGATGCGCGAAGTCATTGCGCTCTGCATCTCGG
>JAXDHR010000273.1:0-2859 GCA_034664425.1 Solirubrobacteraceae bacterium | reverse complement strand
TGACGATCGCGATTCCGGCGACCGCACTCCAGATGAACGCAGGACCGGCGTGGAGGAGATTCATTCCTTGACCGATCGCGTTAAGGTCAGCGGCCAAGTTCAGACAGTTCGCCGCGATCAACGCCGCCAGAAGCAGACCAATCGCTGTCCGGAATCCGCGACTGAATTTGCGCCTGATGAGCATGCCCAAGCTGTCCCCAGTGGCTAACGCCATCCGCTCGCAGATCTCCTGAACGGCCATCATCAACGGCAGCGTCAGCGGTACCGTCCACAGCATGCTGTTGCCGTATGTTGCGCCCGCCTGCGAATAGGTGGCGATCCCCGACGGGTCATCATCGGCAGCGCCGGTGACAAGACCGGGCCCGAGAACGCCGAAGAACCGCGTAATCGGGTTTCTATCTTTCGGCTTTTGTCCCGGCTGATCCGATGTTTCGGATGGCACGTCTTGGGCGGGTTGCTTAGGGCTTGCCATGACCTGTCCTCACATTCGGGGCGCAGCTCACAACGGCCTGCACGATCAAAAAACTACGACACGTATCCGAACTTTCCCCGGTGACCACGCCACGTTTCTCTGACTTTCCCGTGGCGTTCCCCATTCGAGGGATGCTGCTCAGCATCATGCCGGTCGGAACTCCAGCCGTTCAGCCCGCCACGGATTACGACGTCATTCAGTGGACCCTGTTGATCGGCCGATGTGGTTTCGAGCGTGATCATCGCGGCCATCCCAAAGATTCCCCTTGAGCCCTTGATGGCTTATCAGCTTGGCCTTATCAGTGTAGCCTTCTAATTATGGGCGTTCGAGACGAGGTTCAAGCGACGGCTGCTGCCGTGCATTTGGCGATCAGTTTGTTCACCCGTCGCGCCCGTGAAGGCGGATCGGGTGAGTTGAGCCTTCCAGAGAGGACGGTCCTGTCGCGCCTGGACCGTAACGGACCTGACACGGCAGCGAGTCTGGCGCGGTGGGAGGGAATCAGCCCTCAGTCAATGGGCGCGACCCTGACCGCGCTGCAATCGCGAGGGTTCGTCCGACGTGCGCCCGATCCGACGGACGGCCGTCGAGTGATCCTGACCATCAGCGAGGAGGGCGTGTCCGTGGTGCGTGCCAGACGAGGCGAATTGACCGACCGGATCGCCGCCACCCTCGACAAACGATTCACCTCTGACGAGGTGGAATTGATCGGTTCGGCCGCACCACTCATCGAACGGCTCGCCGAACTGATTTGAGCTGACGTAGCCCCCGCTTTACGCGACCACGCGCCGTGCTCGCGAGATCCTGCGCGCCCGTGCGCCCTATTGGAGACCCTGCATGCCTGCAAACTCTTCACCCAGTGCCGGGATAACCGGCAAACCATTCTCGTGGCGCTTCACGACCCCGTTGTTCATCGGTTCTGCTCTGAACCCGATCAACAGTTCGCTGATCGCCACAGCGCTTGTTCCGATCGCCGTGGGCGTTCATGTGTCCATCGGGCAGACGGCCACATTGGTGTCGGCGTTATATGTGGCGACGGCGATCGCGCAGCCGACGGCCGGGAAGGCGGCGGAGGTCTTCGGTCCACGCCGGGTTTTCGCGACTGGCATTCTCCTCGTTCTCTTCGGCGGGCTCCTGGGTGGTTTCGCGCCGAGCCTGACGCTGCTGCTGGTGAGCCGCGTGTTGATCGGCTTGGGGACGTCGTGCGCTTACCCGACCGCGATGCTCCTCATTCGTGGCCGCGCGCAATCGGCCGGAATGGACAGTCCGCCAGGAGGGGTGCTCGGCGGCCTGCAGATCGCCGGCGTCGCGACCGCGTCGCTGGGCCTGCCGATCGGTGGCGTGCTGGTGCAGCTCTTCGGGTGGCGCTCCGTGTTCTTCATCAACGTTCCCGTCGCTCTCATCGCCCTTGTCGCGACGCTGCTCTGGATCCCCAGGGACGCGGCCAGGCAACGCAGCACTGTTCGCGCGGTGCTGTCTGCGCTGGATGTGACTGGGATCATTGGATTCGCCGCGGCGATGACCTCGCTGCTGTTCTTCTTGTCGTCTCTCCCAGACGCGAACTGGCTGTTTCTGGTGCTCACTGTCGTGCTGTGGGTGGCACTGGTCATTTGGGAGCGACGGGCGAAAACACCGTTTTTCGATGTGCGTCTTCTTGCCGGCAACCGCGCCTTGTCTCGCACCTACCTGCGGTTCGCCGTTATCAACCTGTGCGGTTATGTCGTGCTCTACGGCATCACCCAGTGGCTCGAAGCAAGCAGAGGGCTCTCCGAACTGCTCGCAGGACTGCTGATCCTGCCGATGACACTCGTCTCCGGCATCGTCATCATCCCGGTGTCCCGCCGCAACCTCATCCGCGGACCCTTGCTGGCGGCTGCGGTCGCCTGTGTCGTCGCCAGCGTCGCCGTTCTGTTCCTGCACACCGGAGCATGGCTGGCAGTCACCCTGCTGATTACGATCATGCTCGGCATTGCACTCGGGGGCAGCGTGAGCGGCAACCAGACGACCCTCTATACGCAAGCGCCCGGAGAACAACTCGGCACCGCCTCCGGGCTACTCCGCTCCTTCGGCTACATCGGCTCCATCGCATCGTCGGCCATCATAGGCATCGTCTTCCACCGGCACGTCTCGGATGCCGGGGTTGGCGTCATCGGCTGGATCATGCTCGGAGTCAGCATCATGCTCCTCCTGGTCACCTTCTTCGACCGGACACTGCTGCGCGCCGCTGCCGCCTGACCCGACATCAAATCCACTTCCCTGATCCGTTTAAGCAAGGAGAATTCTCACGCCCATCACCACCATCGGGAGCTGCGTCCATGGTCATCGTCAGGGCTGTTGCAAAGGGGTCAGCAATATCCACGCTAGGACGGCCGGTTCTCTTCATCTCGCGC
>JAXDHR010000272.1:0-2903 GCA_034664425.1 Solirubrobacteraceae bacterium | reverse complement strand
GAGATTCATGACTCGCCCACCGTCTCGCCCATGCCCGATGCGGCCAAGGCCCGTCGCAGCGCCCCGATCGCCGCCGATGACTGAGACTTCACGGTCCCGGGCGCGCAGCCGAGGACGTCGGCGATCTGCGCCTCGGTCAGGTCCTCGTAGTAGCGCAACACGATGACCGCCCGCTGTCGTGCTGGCAGCGCGCACACCAGTGGCCACACCAGGTGCCGATCGAGGACCGGCACCTCGGCGGAGTCCCCCACATGCTCGGGCAACCCATCAGTCGGACGCTCGCGGGCCCAGGCACGCCGGCGGCCGGAGACCAGGGTGTTGGCGAGCATCCGACGCACGTACGCCTCGACATGCTCCATCCGCCCGATCCGCGACCAGTTCACGTATGCCTTCTCCAGGGTTGTCTGCAACAGGTCCTCCGCGCCGGTAGGCGATGCCGCGAGCAAATAAGCCAGCCTGTAGAGCGACGCCCAGCGGGCGGCGACGAACTCGACGAAATCCTCGTCCCTGTCCATCACTCACCTCCTGCGCGTCCCAGATACCCCTACAACGCGATGGTGGCCCGATCCGGTTCGTCCGCCCCCAGAAATGCTGCAGGAAGCGAAGATCGTCACCGGGTGTCGATGACCCACAACCGGTCTTGTGTGACAGCGACGGGTGGCGGGAGACGCGATCACTACGGTTCCATCCGCTGCCCGGTCGAGAGCGGACGCCACGAGAGCTACGGCACTCGTTCGTGTCGCTGCTCGCAGTGGGGCCTGGGAGTCGAGGACATCTCCCGCTTGGTTGGCCACAGCGGGACTCACGTCACCGAGCTGGTGTACCGGCACGAGCTGCGACTGTCATCCAGACCGGAGCGACCGCGATGGACACCAGCTTTAGGTCGCCGCTTTGTTCGTGGCCACCAGGCAGGTCAGCTTGCGGTGGGCGCACCTGCCCGTCAGGCGAGGTCAGTCATGACGTCCTCGAACGCGGCGAGGACACCGGCTGGGCCGGCTCGCGTCGCCGGGATCTGGATGCATTCACACGGTTTTGCTCTTCATTGCCGAGGTACCGACCCCAGTTGCCAGAGTGAAACCATGCTCGCGACATGCCCGACTCGAGGTCAGCGCGTCGCGATTGGGGGCTTGCTCGGCACCGTGACTTCCGTCGATTGTGGGCGGCACAGACGGTCAGCCACATAGGCAGTGAGGCTGGTCTCCTCGCGCTGCCGCTGGTGGCGATCTACGCCCTCCATGCCAGCACCTGGGAGGTAGGTGCCTTAGCCGCGGCGGAGACGGCGGCGTTTCTGTTCCTCGGATTGCCAGCCGGAGTAGTGGTGGATCGGGTTCGTCGTCGCCCGGCGATGGTGGCCGCCGACTAGGGACGGGCGCTGCTGATGGGGTCGGTTCCAGTCGCGTACGCGGTCGGTCGGCTCACGATGGGGCAGCGCTTTGTCGTCGCGTCTCTCAGCGGAGTGCTGACGGTGCTGTTCGACGTCGCCCGCAGTCCTACCTGCCATCCCTCGTGGGCCGGCGACACCTCGAGGAAGGCAACGGCAAGCTCACCATCACCCAGCAGGTCGCTCTCCTAGTGGGCTCACCACTCGGCGGATGGCTCGTGCAGCTGCTCCGTGCGCCCTATGCGCTTCTCGCCGACGCGGTCTCTTTTGTCGTGTCCGCGCTGTCGGTGACCACGATTCGCACCATCGAGCCAGCACCGCAGCCGTCCGAGCAACGCCACCTGGGGCGCGAGATCGCCGAAGGACTCCGATTCCTTAGCGGTCAGCGACTCCTGAGGGGGATCGCGGCGTCTTCGGCGACTTTTGCGTTTTTCAGTACGGTCGGGAGCTCCATCGTCACCGTCTTCCTCGTCCGATCACTCGGCTTGTCGGCGGGGAAGATTGGGGCGCTGCTGGCCGCCGCGAGCCTCCGAGGACTGCTCGGTGCCGCGCTGACGCCACGTGCACAGAATAAGGCCGCGGGCACGCGGCTTGCATAAGAAAGGTTTGGCCAAAGCCAATCCGGATCACGTTCGGTGACGAACCATGGGAAACGAGCACCGCCAGGGGGGATCACTGGAGCTTTCTCTCTCGGACGTCCTGGGCAAGGTGCTGAGGTGAAAGAGAGTTCGCCCCATGAGAAAGTCCCGACTACTGCTTGCGCCGTTGGCGGTTGCCGCCATTGGCGTGGCGATGGCTCCTTTGTCGTACGCGCAAGCCGGCGGAGGCACCATGTACGGTGCCACGCTGAGCCCGCTGAACCATGCGTCTGGTTCCGGAATGTTGACGCTGTCTTTGCACGGTAGCTCTGCCAAAGTGACCGAGCACTGGTCGGGTTTGGCGTCCACGTTCAGCGGTGCGCCGTATCCCCACGTGCAGCACATCCATGGCGGCGCCATGGGTACCTGTCCGACGTCCTCGGCGGACAAGAACGGTGACGGCGTCGTGAGCACGACTGAGGGCGCACCGTCGTACGGCGGCATCGTCACCACCCTGTCGGTGAAGGGCGACACCAGCCCCGCCGCGGGTACCAACATCAAGATCGCTCCGGGCGGTGCAAGCACCGACTACTCGCGCACGATCAAGCTCGACAGCGCGTCAGTGAAGGCGATCCAGTCCGGTACCGCCGTGATCGTGGTGCACGGTCTCGACCCGACCACGCTCAGCAAGAAGGCGCAGGGCGAGAAGAGCGACCTGGTTCCCTCCCTGCCGCTCGCGGCGACGTCACCCGCCCTGTGCGGCGCGCTCACCGCGATGCCCAGTGGTGGACCGCAGACCGGTACCGGCTCCACAGCTGGACCTGAGGACCTCGGGTTGTTCGCCGCGGGTGGTGGACTTCTGGCTCTGGCTGCCGGCGGCATCGTTGTCGCACGCAGGCGCAGCTCCGTTGACGCCGGATCTGAGGGCTGACTGGAGATGGCCA
>JAXDHR010000271.1:0-3359 GCA_034664425.1 Solirubrobacteraceae bacterium | reverse complement strand
TTGCCGCCGACATCGAGGTCGTCTCGTTCGATTCGCTGCTGATGACCTTCGCCGAGGATCGCGGCGCCACCGTCATCGTCCGCGGCCTCCGCGCCGTCGCGGACTTTGAATATGAGTTCCAGATGGCGGGGATGAACCAGCAATTGAACGACCGGGTGGAGACGGTCTTCCTGATGGCCGACGTGTCCCTGCAGCCGATCGCCTCGCGGCTCGTCAAGGAGATCGCGCTCTACGGCGGCGACATCGGCAAGTTCGTTGGGCCCGCCGTCGCGGCGGACGTCGCCCGTCGCGTGGAAGCGATCGGCCGCAAAGGGGCTTGATCCTTGCCGCCGCTCCATGCACGGTCGGGCCAGGGCTCAAGTCCATTTCAGGAAAATCGACAATGCGTTTGAAGGCTTTCGTCGCGATGCTGCTCGGCATCTTCTTCGCCGGGGCGCTCGCCGCGCAGGGAATCCAGACGCCCCCGCCGGTGCCGCCGCTGGACCCGCAGAACACGTTGCTTCTCGACCTCTCCACCGGTGGACGAGTCGCGATCCAGCTGCGCCCGGACGTTGCGCCCAAGACCGTCGAGCGGATCAAGCTGCTGGCGCGGCGCGGCTTCTACAACGGCCTCACCTTCCACCGCGTCATCGACGGGTTCATGGCGCAGACCGGCGACCCCAAGGGCGACGGCACCGGCGGCTCGGACCTTCCGAACCTTCCCGCCGAGTTCAACGGCCTCCCGCACGTGCGCGGCGCGGTCGCCGCGGCGCGGGCGGAGGACGAGAACAGCGCCAACAGCCAGTTCTACATCATGTTCTCGCCCAAGCTGCCGCTGGACGGCCGTTACACCGTCTTCGGCCGGGTCGTGTCCGGCATGGGCTATGTCGATGCGATCAACCGCGGCGAGCCGCCGGCCCAGCCTTCGGTGATCGTGCAGGCGTCGATCGCCGCCGACAACGTCCCGCCGCCGTCCGCCGAGAAGGTCGCCGCAGCGCAGACCCGCACCAGCTCCGCGTCGGTGCTGCCGGCCTCCGGCCACGCGGCGGGCCCGGCGCAGCCGCCGCCGCCGTCGATCAAGCTTCCGGACCCGCCCAAGCCGCAACGCCCGCAAAAGCGCGACTGAGGCGGCGCGCAATGCGCGTCGACAGCTTCGACTTCAGCCTGCCGCCCGAGCGGATCGCGCTCCGTCCGGCCGTGCCGCGCGACTCGGCCCGGATGCTGGTCGTGCGGCCGAGTGGGCTCGAGGATCGGATCGTGTCGGAGCTGCCGACGCTGCTGCGCCCGGGCGACGCCCTCGTCTTCAACGACACTCGCGTCATCCCGGCCCAGCTCGAGGGGCGGCGCGGCGATGCCAGCATCGGCGCCACCCTCCACAAGCGGGAAGGACCGCGCGAATGGCGCGCCTTCGTTCGCAACGCCCGCCGCGTGCGGCTCGGCGATCGGATCGACTTTGGGGAAGGCGTCCATGCGGTGGCGGTCGAGAAGGGGGAGGACGGCGCCATTCTCCTCGCCTTCGAGGGGGCCGAGCCGGTCGAGCTCCTCCTCGCGCGCGCCGGGCGCATGCCGCTCCCGCCCTACATTGCCGGCCGCCGCCCGGCCGACGCCCGCGACGCCGAAGACTATCAGACCATGTTCGCGCGGGAGGAAGGGGCCGTCGCCGCGCCCACGGCCGCGCTCCACTTCACACCGCAGCTGGTCGAGGCGCTGGACGCCGCCGGCATCGCTCGCGAGACGCTGACCCTCCACGTCGGCGCGGGCACCTTCCTGCCGGTCAAGGCGGAGGAGGTGTCGGAGCACCGGATGCATGCCGAATGGGGCCGGATCACCCCGGAGGCCGCCGCGCGCCTCAACGGCGTTCGCGCCGCCGGCGGCCGGATCGTCGCGGTCGGAACCACCTCGCTCCGCCTGCTCGAAAGCGCGGCCGAGGCGGACGGGACGGTCCAGCCGTTCGAGGGCGACACGTCGATCTTCATCACGCCGGGCTACCGCTTCCGCGCCGTCGGGGGTCTGCTGACCAACTTCCACCTGCCGCGCTCCACCCTGTTTATGCTCGTTTCGGCGCTGATGGGTGTGGAGCGGATGCAACAGGCCTATGCGCACGCCATCGAAGGGCGCTACCGTTTCTATTCCTATGGCGATGCGAGCCTCCTGCTGCCCGAAGGCTGACGGCGCGACGCGCCGGCACGCGGGGCGCGGCCGCGCGTTGGCCGCTTTCCCGTGACGGTCCAGCAGGCCCTTTCCTTCGCCGTGCTCGGCGGCGCGATCATGCTCTTCGCATGGGGGCGCTGGCGCTACGATGTGATCGCCCTGGGGGCGCTGCTTGTCGGTATCGTCGTGGGCGTGGTGAAGCCGAAAGCGGCATTTACCGGCTTCACCAGCGACGTCGTCATCGTCATCGCCTCGGCGCTCGTCGTCAGCGCCGCTTTCGCGCGGTCGGGAGTCGCCGAGACCTTGATCCGGCCGCTCATCCCGCGGCTGCGCACGGCGAGGGTCCAGGTGCCGGTTTTCGCAGGCGCCACCGCGATCCTTTCCATGCTCACCAAGAATGTAGGCGCGCTCGCGATCCTGATGCCGGTGGCGCTGCGGGTCGCGCGCCGGACGCGGACGTCGCCTTCGTGCCTGCTGATGCCGATGTCGTTCCTCGCCCTGCTCGGCGGACTCGTCACCCTCGTCGGCACCTCGACCAACATCATCGCCAGCCAGGTGCGCGAAGAGACCCTCGGCCACCCGTTCGAAATGTTCGACTTCGCGCCCGTCGGCCTCGGCCTCACCCTCGTCGGCCTGGTCTTCGTCAGTTTCGCCTACCGGCTGCTCCCCAGCCACCGTCAGGCCGGCGCTGCGCTTCACGAGGTGATCGCCGAATCGCCCTTCTCCGTCGAGGCGCTGGTGCCGGAGACCTGGCCGGAGTCGCTGGCGACGATCAGCGACCTCGCGCTCGCCGAAGACAATGTGCGCATCACCGCCCACATCCGGAGCGACGGCATCCGCAGCCTGGCCTTTCCCGACGCGCAGCTCTCGCCCGGCGACATTCTCGTCCTGGAGGGGGACCACGACGCGATCGACCGCATCTACGGCCGCCTGCCGCTGGTCGAGGCGCATCGGGGCCAGCGCATCCGCGGCGCCAGCCCGTCCGAGGAGACGCGGTCGGTCGAGGCGGTGATCCAGCCCGGCTCGCCGCTGATCGGCAGCTCCGCGGAGCGGTCGCGCCTGCGCGAGGAGCACGGCGTCCACCTGCTCGGCGTCGGCCGCAGCGGCGAGCGCATCACCGAACGGCTGCGCGACGTCACGCTGCGCGCCGGCGACATCCTCGTCCTGCGCGCCGGCGAGCGGGCGCTGCCGCCGGCAATGAAGGCGCTCGGCGTCCTGCCGCTCGCTGA
>JAXDHR010000270.1:0-3709 GCA_034664425.1 Solirubrobacteraceae bacterium | reverse complement strand
CGCCTTTCGGGCCGTTCAGGATCGATATAGCCAAGGCGCTTATCAAGGCGCCCGGCGACCAGACCAAGCTTCTCACCTTCAACGTAGGAACCGCATTCTGATGACCAAGCTCATGTTCGGCGCGGCGCTTGCCGCGCTCGCCCTCGCCGCTCCCGGCGCCGCCGTCGCGCAGCGCGGCGGCTCCGCCCCCGACGTTCTCGTCGTCGACATCACCCGCATCTCGACCGAGTGCAATGCCTGCCGCGCCGCGGCCGCCAACCTGCAGAGCCAGACGACCGCGCTGCAGCAGCGGCAGCAGCAGCTGGCGCAGCAGCTCCAGACGGCGCAGGCGCCGATCGAGGCCTCGCTCAACGCGCTCGCCGGCAAGCAGCCGGACGCCGCGCTCCAGGCCCGCATCCGCGCCTTCGAGACCCAGCGCAACACCGCCGCGCAGGAGATCCAGAGCCGCGGCCAGCAGATCGAGTCGATCGGCGCCAACGTCAACGTCCAGATCGACTCGCGCCTGCGCGTCATCCTCGAGGCGATCCGCGCCCAGCACAACGCGACCCTGATCGTCGCCAAAGGCGCGACCTGGGCGAGCCTCCCGGCCGCCGACGTCACCAACGAGGCGCTCACCCAGCTGAACGCGCAGCTCCCCAGCGTCAGCCTCACGCCGCTGCCGCAGGCCGCGCAGCCGGCGCAGCCTCAGGGCCGCTGAGTCAAGCGCCGGTGAGCGACACCGCAGGAACCGCCGCCATGGGCCCGCTCGACATCGAGCGGGTCATGGCGGCGATCCCGCACCGCTACCCGATGCTCCTCGTCGACCGCGTAGAGGAGCTGGTGCCGAACGAGCGAATCGTCGCCATCAAGGCGGTGACGATCAACGAACCCTTCTTCCAGGGCCATTTCCCGTCGCGCCCAATCATGCCCGGCGTGCTCATCGTCGAGGCGATGGCGCAGGCGGCCGGGGTGCTCGCGGTGGAATCGCTCGGCCTCAGGGATTCGGGCAAGCTCGTCTACTTCATGGCGATCGACAACACGAAGTTCCGCACCCCCGTGGAGCCGGGGGTCCTCCTCCGCCTCGAGGTCCAGCTCACCCAGTCCCGCCGCGCGGTGAGCAAGTTTTCGGGCCGCGCCTACGTCGGCGACAAGCTCGCCGCCGAAACCGAGTTCACCGCAATGATCGCCGACGCCCCGGCGGACTAAGCCAGCTCCCAGCCCTTCGTCCCGCGCCGGATCCCGAACACCGCCCGCAGGTGCGGCCCGTCGAGCAACTCGGCGGGCGTCCCGTCCGCCGCGATCCGTCCTCCCTCCATCAGCACCAGCCGGTCGGCGAATCGGGCGGCGAGGTCGAGGTCGTGGAGGGCCGCGATCGTGCCGATGCTGCGTTCGGCGACGAGCCGCCGCAGCAGCGCCATCAGCCTCAGCTGCCAGGCGGGATCGAGGTTCGCCGCCGGCTCGTCGAGCAGCAGCAGCCGCGGCGCCGGGGCGATGGCGCGGGCGAGGAGGATTCGGCTGCGCTCCCCCGTCGAAAGCCGGTCGATTCGGCGGTCGGCAAGCTCTCCCGTCGCGAGCGTCTCGATCACCGGATCCGGGGCAGTGCCGGCGGGGAGGCCGAGGGCGATCGCGTCGCGCGCGGCGAGCGGCCAGGGCAGCTCGCGGCCGGCGCCGAGATAGGCGAGCAGCCGCTTGCGGGCGTTCGGCCCGAGCCGCTCCGGGTCCTGCCCCTCGATCCGCACCGCCCCCGCCGGGCCGCCGATGCGGGCGAGGGCGTGGAGCAGACTGGTCTTGCCGCTGCCGTTCGGCCCGACCAGACAGACCAAGGCCGGCCGCTCCATCCTGAGGTCCGTCGCGCCGAGGCGGCCGGGGAGGCCGAGTGCGGCCGCGTCGAGGAAGGGCGTCATCGCGCCAGGCTCCAGCGCATCCGCACCACCAGCGAGAGGAAGAAGGGCGCGCCGAGGAGCGCGGTGACGACTCCGATGGGGAGGCCGCGTCCGATCGGCGCCGCGCGCGTCGCCAGGTCCGCGGCAAGGAGCAGGGCGCCGCCGATCAGCGCCGCCGGCACGATCGCCCGGCCGGGATGGCCGCGCGTCAGGCGCCGGGCGAAGATCGGGGCGACGAGGCCGACGAAGCCGATCGCCCCGCATACGGCGACGCAGGCACCGACGCCGACGGCGGACACGCACACCACCTGGATCCTGAGCGGCCGCAACCGGTAGCCGAACGCCTCCGCGGCTTCCTCGCCGAGCGCCAGGCTGTCGAGCGCCGGCGCGAGCCGGGCGAGGATCAGGATGGCGGCGAGCGCCGGTACGCAGGCGAAGGCCGCCTGGCCGAGGCTGCGGTCGACCAGAGAGCCCATCAGCCACTCGTACGCGTCGTAGAAGGCGAACGGGGAGGGGGCGAGCGCAAGTGCGACGGTGGTCAGCGCGCCCGCGAGCGCGCTGATCGCGAGGCCCGCGAGGAGCAGGGTCGCGGCCTCCGCCCGCGGCCCGGCGAGACCGAGGAGCAGGCCGAGCGCGCCGAGCGCGCCGACCACGGCGCCGGCGCTGAGGCCGACCGGGCCGCTGAAGCCGAGAATGTAGGCGGAGAGGACGGCGCCGAGCGCCGCGCCGCCGGTCGTCCCGGTCAGGTCCGGCGAAGCGAGGGGGTTGGCGAACAGGGCCTGGATGGCCGCACCGGAGGCGCCGAGAACGGCTCCGTAGCCAAGCCCGAGGAGCGCGCGCGGAAGGCGCAGCTGGACGAGCACCGCGAGGCCGAGGTCGCGGTCCGCCCCCAGCAGCTCTGCAAACTGCCGCCATGGCGTCGCCAGCGAGCCTGCGACCAGCAGGAGGAGTCCCGCCGCGAGCAGAAGCCAGAGCCGCACCGTCACCGCGCCAGCTCCCGGCGCAGGCGCAGGATCTCCGGCACCATCAGCGGCCCCATGCAGGTCCAGCGGCGGCCGTCGGTCGCCACCGTCCGTCCGGCCCGCACCCGGGCAGCGAGCGGGTGCGACAGCCAGCGCTGCTCGGCCGAATATTGTCCGGACCGGTAGGCGCTGCGCAGCAGCACGGCCGGCGGCCGCACCAGCAGCGTCTCCAGATCCGCCCGGTCTCCCGCCAGGGCCCGCTGGCCCAGCCCCGCCGCCGCCATCCATTCGGCCGCCGTGCCGGTCGCCGCGACGCTGCGCCCGCCGCCGGAGAGGAAGATCGCGTCGCGTCGGCCCGCCGGAGTGCTGCGGCGGACCTGCTCGATGGCGGCAACCAGCACCCGCCCGCGCGCATCGCGCCCAAGCAGCGCCGCCACCTGCAGCGTCGCCGCCTCCACGTCGGCGAGGCTCGCCGGATAGGGGAGGGCGAGCACCTTCGCACCGATACGGGCGCCGAGCCCGCCGCGGTCGCGGCCGCCGCCGCCCATGGTGAGGACGAGGTCGGGCTTCAGCGCGGCGACCGACAGGAGGCTGCCGTCATTGCGGGCATGGCCCCGTGCCCGCGCCCAAAGCGGCGTCTCTTCCGGCAGTTGCGACAGGTAGCTCACAGAAACGATCTGCTTCGGCTCGGCCAGCAGCAGGAGCAGCTCGTCGGTACACAGGTTGAGCGACGCCACCCGCCGCGGCGGGGCTGCCCCCGCCGGCGCCGCGGCGAGCAGCGCGAGGCTAATCGAGGCGCAGGCGAAGGCCCGCATAGACCGTCCTCCCCGCCGTCGCATAGCCGACGACGTCCTGGTAGCGCGCGTCGAACGCATTCTCGACCCG
>JAXDHR010000269.1:0-2733 GCA_034664425.1 Solirubrobacteraceae bacterium | reverse complement strand
CGATTTCACCGACAATCTCTTCCAGGATGTCTTCGACCGTAACCAGGCCGGCGATGCCGCCGTATTCGTCGATGACCATTGCCAGGTAAGCGTGCGCTTTCTGCATCTCTTCCAGCAGCCGGGCCAGAGGTTTTGTTTCCGGGATGAAATAGACCGGACGCACGAATGGCGCAATCGGCGACTCAGCTTTGTCGCGGGTCCAGCAATGCAACAGGTCGCGCACATAAATCAGGCCCTCGACGTTGTCGATTTGATCGCGATAGACGGGAAGGCGTGAATGCTTCGTCTCCAGCATGACGTCGCAGGCTTCGCGCGCCGTAGCGGTGTTGGGCAGGGCGACGATGGCCGTGCGTGGGGTCATGACCTCGCCCACTGATTTATCGCCGAACTCAAACACCGAATGGATTAGTTCGCGTTCCTCTTCTTCGATGATGCCTTCAGCTTCGCCGACTTCGATCAGCGCCTGGATGTCATCGTCGTTATCTTCGTCCGCTTCTTCGTCGGCCGCCTCTTCGAGCGCTTCCTGCTGCTGCCGCATGCGATCGATCGAACGATGCCAGGGCTCGGCGGCCACCATCAGCACGCGGTAGAAAGGCTTCAGCAGCGGCAAAAGTTTCAGCAGTTTTCCTTCCGGGTTCCGCAGGGCGATCATCCGCGGAATGAACTGGCGAAAGATCCCTGCCAGCACCAGACCGGAAACAAGTGAGATTAAGAGTGCCAGGCGGTCGGCGGCGAACCATTGCAGCGAAATATAAGTGACCAGGACCGAGAAAACCACCAGCAGTATTTGAATCACTGCCGAGAGCGTGAAGCTGAACCGGGCCCGGTTTTCCAGCGCCTCTTTGAGCAGCGGCGCATAGCGGGCATCGGGATGCTCTTCAGCTTCGGCCGCCAGCCGTCTGAGTCCCACGTCGCTTAGTTGACCGAAGGCCATGTCAACGGTAGCGAGAAATGTCAGCGCCAAAAGCAGGAAAAAACTGATGGCTAATTCAATTTCCATAAGGGCGCGTCAATCGTAAACCGTCAGCGCGAAATAGACAAAGCCTTCCCTCTGTAAATCTCTGCGGTAAACGATCGCTTGTTCACCACAGAGACACAGAGAAACACAGAGATTGCACAGAGAGGACTATCCTTCAATTCCCAGTCGCTTGCGCAGCTTCAGCTCCAAACGATTCATTGCACCTTGATCAGTTTCGTGGTCATAGCCCGACAAGTGCAGCAGCCCGTGCAGGATCAGCTGGGCTAGTTCAGTTTCAAAACGGAGCCGGTGCTCTTTGGCCTGGCGCTTTGCCTGCTCAAGCGAAATCACGATATCGCCCAGGCTCAAGCCCTCCGTAGTTTCGAAGTCAGCCTGTTCAGCGGGGAATGAAAGCACGTCGGTGGTTTCTCGCCGTCCGCGCCACATGCGGTTGAGGTCGCGCATCGTGCGATCTGAAACAAAAGCTACCGTCGCACCCGTCGCCGGCACCGGCAGAGCTGCCGAGGCCCTGGTCGCGAACAGCTGCCAGCGTTCGCAATCGACCTTGATCTTTCGTTGGCGATTAACAACTTCAATCATTAGTCAGAACCGCCTGCGGTAGCGGGCGGTTGATCGCTCGGAACAGACGCGGTCGAGGTCAGAGATCTAGATCTCGCTTTTCCTGGTATGAGACTCGTAAGCCTTGATGATCATTTGCACCAGCTTGTGCCGCACCACATCTTTATCGCTGAAATAAACAAAGTCGATGCCATCAATACCGGCCAGGACGCGCTCAGCTTCAACCAGCCCGCTGCGTTTGCCGTGCGGCAGATCGATTTGAGTTACGTCTCCGGTGATCACAGCCTTCGAGCCGAATCCGATGCGAGTCAGGAACATCTTCATCTGTTCACTGGTGGTGTTCTGCGCTTCGTCCAAAATCACGAATGCGTCAGCGAGCGTGCGCCCGCGCATGAATGCGAGCGGGGCGATTTCAATCACGCGCTTTTCCAGGAGCTTGGTGACCCGCTCATAGTCGACCAGATCGAAGAGCGCGTCGTAGAGCGGCCGCAGGTAAGGATCGACTTTTTCCTGCAAGTCTCCGGGCAGGAAACCCAGCTTCTCTCCGGCTTCCACCGCCGGACGCGCCAGCACGATGCGGTTGACCTGCTTTTGCATAAGGGCCTGCACGGCCATCGCCACACCCAGATAGGTCTTGCCGGTGCCGGCCGGACCGATGCCAAACACGATGTCCTTCTGTTGAATCGTTTCGATGTAGCGCCGCTGCATCGCCGACTTGGGGGCGACCTGCTTCTTGCCGGCCGGGCTGAAGCGCGAACGGGTGAAGTAGTCGCGCAAGCTGTAAGCGCGGTCTTCGGCGATTTGTGCGAAGGCTTCGCGGAGTTCCTTGTCGGTGAATTGCCGGCCTTCGGCAAACAGGGAAGAGAAGTCTTCGAGAATGCGCTCGACGGTTTCGACGTCCTTGGGATCGCCGTCAACGTTGAGACTGTGCCCGCGCCCGTTGATCTGGACATCGAGCAGCGACTCGAGGTACTTGATGTTCTGGTCGTGAACGCCGAAAAGCGTTTCCAGCCCGCGTGGTGGAAGCTCTATTTGCTTCAACTGGTGAAACTTTCTCCTGCGTATTTATTTGGTGGATTGAGGGTATGGGCCTGGGCAAATTTCTTTGGCATATAGGTGCAACTCGGACGCTACTACACGGTCATGAGGTTGTCAATTTCGGGGGAGTTAAGGGTGGTGGCGGAGTTTGAGGGTAA
>JAXDHR010000268.1:0-2945 GCA_034664425.1 Solirubrobacteraceae bacterium | reverse complement strand
TCCGCGGCGAGCGGCGACAGCAGCAGGTGGTCGATGCGGAAGCCGGCGTCGCGCTGCCAGGCGCCGGCCGTATAGTCCCAGAAGGTGTAGACCGGCCCGTCCGGGTGCCGCGCCCGGATCGCATCGGTCCAGCCCTGGTGGAGGATGGTGCGGAAGGCGGCGCGGCTTTCCGGCTGCATCAGCGCGTCGTGCGCCATCGCCCGCGCCGACAAGACGTCGTCGGGATGGTCGGTGGGGATGACGTTCCAGTCCCCCGCCAGCACCGCCGGCCTCTCCTCGGCGAGCAGCTCCAGCGCGTGGGCGCGGAGGCGATCCATCCAGGCGAGCTTGTAGGCGAACTTCTCCGTGCCCACGGGGTTGCCGTTGGGGAGATAGAGGCAGCCGATCGTCACCCCGTCCACGACCGCCTCGATGTAACGGCTGTGGGTGTCGTCGGGGTCGCCGGGGAGGCCGACGCGGCGCACCTCCGGCTTCGGCCGGTCCGCCGGCGTCAGGATGGCGACTCCGTTGAACCCCTTCTGCCCGTGCCAGGCGCCGTCATAGCCGGCGGCGCGGACGTCCTCGATCGGGAAGGCCTCGTCGGCGCATTTGATCTCCTGCAGGCAGAGCGCGTCCGGCTTCTCCTCGGCCAGATACTCGACGAGCCGCGGCAGCCGGGCGCGGATGCCGTTCAGATTGTAGGTGACGATCTTCATGGCGCCGGCTTAGCCGCCCCGCTTTCCCCCGTCACGGCCTCCCTGCGCCAGGGCGCGTGGATATCGTAGACGGGCGCGTCGGTGGGACGGGCGCGGGCGGCGGTGACCAGCCTGCGCCGCGCGAGGTGGCGAACGGCGGCCTGCACTGCCGACTTGGAAAGGCCGGTCCGGGTCGCGATGGTCTGCAGGCTGGCGCCGACCCGGGACCGGCCCGCGCCAGGGCCGCTGCGCCACAGCCACAGGTAGACGACAAAGGCCGAGGGCGCGCGATCGTGACCGACGAGGTCGCGCATCAGCACGTCGACGACGTAGGGATCGAGCGGCAGCGGCTGTGTCATGGCCGACACTATAGCGTTAAACGGACGCCTTGTCTCCGCGCTGGGGGCGGCGACAGTGGCGCCAGACCGGAGGCAGCAGCCATGATCACCCACGTCAAGTTCGTCAGCATCCCGACCCGCGACCAGGACCGCGCCCTCGCCTTCTGGACCGAGCAGGTCGGCTTCACGGTGATGAGCGACCAGCCGTTCAGCGAGACTCAGCGCTGGATCGAGCTCAAGGTCCGCGACAGCGACACGCGGTTCGTGCTGTTCACGCCGGAGGGCCACGAAGACAGGATCGGCGGCTTCTTCAACGGCGCGCTGGCCTGCGACGACGTCGAGGCGACCTACCGGCAGCTCAGCGAGCGCGGAATCGCCTTCAACTCGCCGCCGCAGAAGCAGCCATGGGGGACGTTCGCGACTTTCGCCGACCCGGACGGCAACACCTTCGTCCTGAGCTCCCGCTGACGGCGGAGGGCCCTATTCCAGCCCGGCCAGCTCCTCGGCGTTGGAGGCGAGGCTGGCGCGGCCGGCGAACAGCTCGTCCAGACGCCGGCGCGCATGGGCATATTCGTCGGCGAAGACGCCGCGGTTGCGCGACAGGGCGATCTCCTTCGCCATCGCATCCTTGATCCGCTCCATGGCGGCGGCGTCGAGCACGCCGGCGCGCTCGAGCTCGCTGCACATCTGGAGGACGGCGGTCGCCGTGACGTGGGCGCGGACGCCGATGAAATCGAGCTGGTCGTGGAACCGCCTGTCGTCGCGCTCGCTCATGCGCCTCTCCTGCAGCCTCGCGCGCTCCTTACGCCGCGGCAGTCGAAACGGCTAGACGCTGAAGCTGGAGCCGCAGCCGCAGCCGGACTGGGCGTTGGGGTTGCGGACCTCGAAATGGGCGCCGCCGAGCGTGTCGACGAAATCGACCGCGCCGCCCTTGACCAGATCGTGGGTCATTTCGTCGACGACGAGGGTGACTGCGCCGAACGCGGCGGCGAGGTCTCCCTCCTCCGCGGCGTCGGCGAGGCCGAAGCGGTAGGAGAAGCCGGCGCAGCCGCCGCCTTCGACCGCGAGGCGCAGGATCGCGGGCTTGCCCTGGCGCTGCGCGATCGCCGCGACTCGGGCGGCGGCGGCGGGGGTGAGCGCAATGTCGGGGACTTCGGCCATGGGCCTCAAGATAGGGACCGCCGGGGAGAGCGGCAAGCGCGTCAGCTGCGGGTGCGGTAGCCGCAGATGATCCCGAACAGGAAGGACATGAACAGACCGAGCTGGATCTGCCCGCCCGAATCGGACCAGCCGAGCAGCTGCCCGCCGAAGGCGAACAGGCCTATGAACATCATCAACGCCAGACCCGTCACCGGGGGCCTCCCAACCGCTCGTGCATCCCCTTGTCTCGCAAAATTAGGTTAACAGGGGGTAAAGACGGGACGGCTCGACAGCCGCTCCGCGCCCTGCGATCCTCGCGTCCTCGAGGGCACGTGGGGAGGCTGGCGATGCGCGGAGCATGAGAAGGCCGTTCCCACTTTTCGCGGCGGGCGCCGTGCTCTTCGCGCTCGCCCTCGCGGCGTGGGTCAATCTCGGCCGTGACGACCTGATGCTCTGGCTGGCGCTGCTGACGCCGCTGTTCGGACTCCCCTACCTCGTGCTGGGCGCCCGCGCCCGGTGGAGAACGGCCCTCTACGTCCTCCTGCTGCTCCCGGCCTTTCACTTCGCGGCGATATGGGGCGCCATGTACAGCACCGGCTCGCACAACGTTTCCGGCTACGTCGCGGGCGGCGCGGGCGGCGTGATCGGCGCCCTCCTGTCGTTCCTCGCCCTGGCGGCGCTGCGACTCGTCCGGCCGCGCCCGCTCGCAGCGATGGCGGCGGGGCTCGTCGTCCTCGCCCTGCTCGGCGCGGTCGGCATCCAGCAGATGGATTTCCTCAGCGACACCGGCTGG
>JAXDHR010000267.1:0-3136 GCA_034664425.1 Solirubrobacteraceae bacterium | reverse complement strand
TCGTAGAAGACGTGGTCAAGGACGTGCTCGGGATCGGAGACGCCGCGTGCTTCCGCCTCGGCGCGCGCGGCCTCCACGGTCTCCTGCGCCTCCGCCTCGATCCGGTCCCACTCGGCCTCGTCCATTTCCGAGCCGACGATATAGGATTTGAGCTTGGGGAGCGGGTCTCGCGCCCATTCGTCGCGCACCGTTTCCTCGGTCTTGTACGTCTGAGTGTCTTGGAAGCTGTGGCCCTGGAGACGGGGCACGGTGAGGTGGAGCAGCGCCGGGCCCTTGCGTGTTCGCACATGCTCCACCGCGTCGCGGACCAGCCGCGCGGCTTCGGCGGGTTCGGTGCCGTCGCCGGCGAAGATGGTAAGACCGGTGAAGCTGGCGAGGTTCTTCGAGATGTTGGCGCCCGGCGTCTGGTAGGTGCAGGGGACCGAGATGCCGTATTGATTGTCCTCGACGTAGAAGAGCATCGGCAGCTTCTGGGTGGTGGCGATGGTCAGCGAGGCCCAGAAGCCTCCGGTCGCGCAGGAAGCGTCGCCGCCGAGCACGACCGCGATCGCATCGTCGTAGGCCCGGTCGCCGAGAACGCCCCGATAATATTCGATCGCCTGCGCCCAACCGGCGGTGGGCGTGTACTGGGCGCCGACGCCGCCGGACATGGGAAGCGCCGGCGCGCCGGTGGGGTTGGGGTAGTTGAACACGACGCCGATGTCGCGGCCGTCGGAATAGCCCCCTGCCCTGCCCATGCCGGAGCCCAGCGCATCCTCGATCGGCACGCCGAGCGACAGGAGCAGCGGGCGCGAGCGGTAATAGCCGCAGGTCGCATCGTGGCGGTGGGTGAGGCGGGTGCCGAGCAGGACCTGCGCCATGTCGTGGCCGCGCGCGCTGAACTGGTAGAGCACCTTGCGCTCGGGAACGAGCCGCTCCTCTTCGAGCCTGTCCATCGCCCGGCTGACCTGGACGAGATACGCGATCCGCCGCCAGTCGAAGTCGGGACCGGGTGCGTTGGTCCGCGCCTGCGGCTCGGCCAGCGCCTGGTCAGCCATCCATCTTCTCCACGACGGCGGCGGCGAAGCGGTCGACATTGTCGTCGGAGAGGCCGACGACGTTGAAGCGGCCCGAGCCGGCGAGATAGATGCCCTTCTCCTCGCGCAGCTCGAGCACCTGCTCCGGCCGCAGCGGCAGGATCGAGAACATGCCGTTCTGGCCGTCTATGTAGGCGAGCCGCTCGTCATAGGCGGCGAGCCGGGCGCGCAGGGAGCGGATGCGGGCGCACATCTCCTTGAGCTCGGCGTTCCAGTCGGCGCGCAGCTCCGGCGTGTCGAGGACGATCCGGCAGATGGCGGCGCCGTGGTCCGGCGGCATCGACCACATGGTCCGGGCGAGCTGCATGAGGTTTCCGAACACCTTCTCCGCGCCCGCCTTGCTCGCCGCCTTGACGAAGAGGTTGCCGACCCGCTCCCGGTAGACCCCGAAATTCTTGTCGCAGCTCTGCGCGATCAGCGCCTGCTCCGCGGCCTCGACGACGAGGCGGGTGCCGTCGGCGTCGGCATCGAGACCGTTGCCGAGGCCCTGATAGGCAATGTCGACATAAGGGATGAGGCCGCGGCGGGCGACGATCTCTGCCACCTCGCCCCACTGGTCGGCGGCGAGATCGGCGCCGGTCGGGTTGTGGCAGCAGCCGTGGAGGAGGACGAGGTCGCCCGCCGCGGCCCTGTTCAGCGCGTCGACCATCCGGTCGAACAGGATCGTGCGCGAGGCGGCGTCGTAATAAGGATAGGGCACCATCTCGATGCCGGCGCACTCGATCAGCGGCGCGTGGTTCGGCCAGGTCGGCTGGCCGACATGGATGCGGGCGTGGGGGTTCGCCTTTTCGACGAGGTCGGCGCCGAGACGAAGCGCGCCGCAGCCGCCGGGAGTCTGGAGCCCGACGATCCGCGCGTCTCCGGCGACCGCGTCGCCGAACACGATCGGGCGGATGAGGTCGGTGAATCGCGGGTCGCCCTGCGAGCCGAGATAAGCCTTGGTCTCCTGTGTCTCCCACAGCCGGCGCTCGGCCGCCTTGACCGCGCGCAGGATCGGCGTGCCGCCCCCCGCGTCGCGGTACACGCCGACGCCGACGTCGATCTTGTCGGGCCGAGGATCGGCGTCGCACAGCGCGATGAGCTGGAGCAGCGCATCGGGCTTCTGCTCGTCCAGCCGGTCGAAGAGCGGCCGCCCCGACGCCGCGATACTGCCGTCCATCTCGCCTCCTTCGCGGCCTAACGCGCGAGCCTGCCCTGTAGCCGCCATTGGTTCGAAATGCTTTTCTGTTTCGCTCCCGTTTCGGGTGGATATGAAACGCACGTGTCGCTATTCTCCAGAACATGAAACAAGACCAACAGATCGGCGCCGTTGACAGGCGAATCGTCCGCGAGTTGCAGCGCGACGCCTCGCTCTCCCACGCGGCGCTGGCCGAGCGGGTCGGCGCCTCCGCCGCCTCCGTCTGGCGGCGGGTGCGGGCGCTCGAGGCGGCGGGCGTGCTCGGCAAGGCAGTGCGGCTGGCCGACGCAGAGGCGCTCGGGCGCGCCGTCAACGTGCTCTGCCAGGTGCGGATGACCCGCCAGACAGTCGAGGCACGCGCCGAGTTCGAGGAATTCATCCAGTCGCGCGAGGAGATCGTCGAATGCTACGCCATGTCCGGCGAGTGGGACTATCTGCTGCGCATCGCCGTCAGGGACGTCGCCGATTACGACCGCTTCGTGATGCGCGGGGTGCTGGCGCATCCCAGCGTCGCCCACGCCGCCAGCAACTTCGCCCTGCGGCAGGTGAAGTACACGACCGAGATACCCGTCTAGGTCGTACGGGAACCCCCTCCCCTCCCGCACATTGACTCGCCCGGAACATTTTCGGGAGCGAAACGGCAATGGCGGCGCGCGCGTACTGGAAGGGACAGATCAGGCTCGCCCTGGTCTCGATCCCGGTGGAAATCTTCTCGGCGACCAAGTCAGGCGCCCAGGTGCAATTCAACCAGATCTACGAGCCCACCGGCCAGCGCATCAAATACGAGAAGGTGGTGCCGGGCATCGGCGCGGTGGATCCGGAGGAGATCGTCCGCGGCTACCAGTATGAGAAGGGCTCCTACGTCGTCGTCACCGACGAGGAG
>JAXDHR010000266.1:0-4438 GCA_034664425.1 Solirubrobacteraceae bacterium | reverse complement strand
CTTGGGGTCGATCCGGCCGACCTTGTTGGCGTTCATCTCGGTGAACCACAAGCGCCCGTCGGGAGCACGCGCGATGCGGTGCATGACGGTGTCGGCGGTGGCGACGGGGAAGCAGGTGAAGTCCCGGGCCGTCAGCGCGCCCGGCGCCGCGGCGAGGATGCGCGCGGAGATGCGGACCAGCCGGTCGACGCCCGCGGCCGGACGGTCGCCGTGGCCGACATATTGCTGCACCCACAGATTCCCGTCGCCGTCGAAGGCGAGGGCCGCGAGGAGCAGCGGCGGCCGCCCGGTCGGCGTGGGAAGCGAAAATTCGCCGATCCCGCCGCCGCGCTCGATTCGCCCGACCTTGCCGCCCGCCTCCTCGCTGAACCACATCCGCCCGTCCGGGCCTTCCTCGACCGCGATGGGCCGGCTGTTCGGCGTGGGGATCGGATATTCGACGATGTCCGCCGCGGGCGGCCCACCGCGCCTGCCTGCCGCGGCGACCGACACTGCGGCGATCGCATTCCCGGCGAGCTCCGTCGCCCACATCGTCTCGCGGGCGGTCCCGCCGGGCGGCGCGATCGGATCGGGACCGGGACGGATGTAGATGGGGACGCTGCCTATGGTGGGCAGCTGGTACGTGGCGACGCTGCCGTCCGCGGCGATTCGCGCGAGGGTGCCGGTCGCCTTGCCGGTCGTCCAGACCGTGCGGCCGTCCCGCGCAAGGGCGAGGCCGTGCGGGTGCGGGTTGAGCGGCACGGGGCAGCCCGGGCAGGCGATCCGGACGTCGACGTCGCGCACCTTGCGCCCGTCGCTAGCAAAGGCGACGACGCGGCCGGTAAATTCGAGGGTCACCCAAAGCAGCCCGTCCGCGTCATAGCCGAGCCCGTGCGGGCCGCTGCCGAGCGGGAGGCGCTGGTAGACGATGCGATCGCCCGAGCCGATCCGGGCGAGGCCGCCGTAATTCTGCCCGGAGACGACCACCTCCGGCCGCCCGTCCGGCGCGAACGCCATTTCGTGCGTGGAGCCGGCCTGCGCGCCCATCGCCATGCCCATGCCGTCGCCCAAGGCGTGCGAGGGCGGATGGCCGGTCATCGCCGGCAGCCCTGCCCAGTCGAGCTGGAGCTCGGCGACCCCTGGAGCCGGCTGCGCCGCCGCCGCGGCGAGGCCGAAGCAGGCGAGCACGAGCGCGACGGCCTTCATGCAGGTGCGCATCGCGAAGCCCCTCCCCTCAGCAGGAGAGGGGCCGCCGGTCCGGCACGCCTTCCCCCTTTGCCCGCTGAGCCTCAGTGCAGCCTGCCCCGGTCCGAGGCAAGGCCGATCGACCTTCCGCTGCACGCTCCCCTCGCCTAAGCCGCGCGCATGGCCGAGGACCTTCCGCCGCCGATTCCCGCCGCGACCTTGGTCCTGATGCGCCCGGCCGCGCGAGGCGGCCCCCCCGAAATCCTGTTTCTCGAGCGATCGAGGGCCATGGCGTTTGCCGCCGGTGCGCTGGTCTTCCCCGGCGGCCGGATCGACCCGGGCGACCGCGAAGCCGCGGCCCGGCTCGCCCCCGATCTCCCCGACGCCGCCCCTCGCATCGCCGCGATCCGCGAAACGATCGAGGAGACCGGAATCGCCCCCGCTCTGCCGGCCGGCATCGACGCCGCGGCGCTGCGGCAAGGACTTGCGCAGGGCGAAGCGTTCGACCTCCTGCTCGAACGGCAGCGGGCGGCGCTCGATCTCGGCGCCCTCACGCCGTTCGCCCGCTGGTGTCCGAACTTCCGCGAGGCGCGGCGGTTCGACACCCTCTTCTACCTCGCCGAAAGCCCCGCCGGCGCAGCGCCGCCCCGGGCCGACGCGACCGAGGCGGTGCACAGCTTCTGGGCGACCGCCGCCGATGTGCTCGCCGAGGTCGAAGCGGGCCGCGCCCACGCCATCTTCCCGACCCGCCGCAACCTCGAGCGGCTCGCCGGCTTCGCCTCGCTCGACGAGGCGCGCGCCGACGCGGCCCGCCATCCGGTCGAGCGGATCACGCCTTGGGTGGAGGAGCGCGGCGGCCGCCGGTTCGTGTGCATCCCCGAAGGGATCGGCTACCCCGTGACGGCGGAGCCGTACGAGACGGCGCGGCGGCGCTGATGCAGGCGCTGCGCTGGGCGAAGCGCCTCGTCCTGCTCGCCCTGCTGGCACTCGGCGGCCTGTTGCTCTGGGGATACGGCCGCAGCCATCCCGAAGACGTGCCGTGGACGAAGCTCGACCTCACCCAGCCCGTCGGCGCCTTCACCCGCGTCAAGCTGGCCGGGCTGCACGGCCAAGGCGCGCGTTGCCGGGCGCTCCTCGCCCGCGCCGGCGTGCGTTTCGCCGCCTTGCCCCCGCGGGTCGACGGGCCGCAATGCGGAGTGTCCGATGGCATTCGCATCGAGCCCGGCGGCGCCGCCGCCCTCGATTACCGGCCCGCCGGCGTCGCGACGAGCTGCCCGGTCGCCGCCGCGCTGGCGCTGTGGGAATGGCATGTCGTCCAGCCGGCGGCGCTGAAGCGGCTCGGCGCCCGCGTCGTCGAGGTCGAGACGTTCGGAAGCTACAATTGCCGGCGCATGTACGGGCGTTCCGACGGCGCCTGGAGCGAGCACGCGCGCGCCAACGCCCTCGACGTCGCCGGCTTCCGCCTCGCCGACGGCCGCCGCGTCAGCGTCGCGGCCGACTGGGGGGCCGCCGGCGCGAACGGCCGCTTCCTCCACGACGTGCGCGACGGCGCCTGCCGGCTGTTCACGCACACTTTATCGCCCGACTACAACGCCGCCCACCGCGACCACCTCCACCTGGACGAGGCCGGCAAGGGGGCGTTCGGCTGGCACGCATGCCGCTGAAAAGGGATCGGCCCCGCCCTTGCGGGCGAGGCCGAACGAAAGCGCTTCGTTGAAAGCGGCTTATTTCAGGTGGTTCGAGAGAAGCTTGTTCATCTCGAACATGGTCGCACGGTCCTTGCCGAACACCTTCTGCAGCTTGTCGTCGGCGAGAATCTCGCGCTTGTTCTGCGGGTTCTGCAGGTTGTTCTTGCGGATGTGATCCCAGATCTTCGAGACCACCTCGCTGCGCGGCAGCGGCGCCGAGCCGGTGATCGCGGCGAGATCCGCCGACGGGGTGACCGGCCGCGCGAGACCGCCGCGCGCACCACCCGAAGTACCTTTAGCCATGGATGCCCTCCCTGTTGATGTTGCGCCTTGATACAGCCGAAACGCGGGGCGAGCGCAAGAGATTACGAGAGCGAGACTCGCTCCGTCCGCCGCATCCGGCGCTTCGGCACGCAGAATGATGTGGATTAGTGGCCGCGGCGCACCGCCGAGGGCGCGATCGAGACGCGTGCCGGAGAGCGAAGACCATCGATGCGGCCGTCGCGGCGCCGGCCTCGATGCCGAGTCGCCGCGGCGGCGGGGCCGGGAAGGCCAGCCGCTGAGCCACCCGCGCGCTACTTGAAACGGCCGAACGGCACGACCTTGTTGTCTGAATCGTGGCCGATGTCGGCGCGGCCGAGATAGGGAATGCCGGCGCGCGCGCACCAGAAGCGGAATACCTCCTCTTCCGTCTCGCCGAAGTCGGGATCGTTCGCCGGCACTTCGGTGCAGCGGCCGAGGCGGATGCCGGCGACCTCGCGCACCGCCTCGCCGGCGGTGAGGTGGAACATCGCCCGGTCCGTCCGGTACATGTGCTCGGCGACGTCCTCGAGCAGCAGGACATGGCCGGCGAGATCCGGCTCGAGCGGCGTTCCGATGAGATGGCCGAAGACGGTGAGGTTGAACGCGGCCGCCGGCGCATCGCCGAGGCCACCTTCCAGGGAAGATGCGTCCCGCGTCGTCAGCCAGTCGAGCGCGCGCCGCACCGCCGCCTCGCCCCCGCCCCGCAGCATGTCGTTCGGCATCGGGCCGTGCGCGACGGTGCCGACGCCGCCGCGATAGAGGCCGGCGAGGAGGAAGCCGGCGTCGCTGTAACCGAGATAGGCCTTGTCCCGCGCCGCCGGGCCGAGCCGCTCCAGCACGCCTTCCGCCACCCGGCAAGACCCGTAGCCGCCGCGCGCGAACCACAGAGCGCCGAAGGCCGGATCGTTGGCCATCGCGACGAACGCCTCGGCGCGCACCGCGTCCGGGCCGGCGAAATGGTTGTGGCGGAGGAAGCATTGCGGATGGAAGACGAGCTCCACGCCCGGAAACGCCTCGGCGGCAAACGCCTGGACCCGCGCCGCCGTGGCCTCGGCGATCGGCGTGCTCGGCGCTACGACCGCGATCCGCAATGCCTCTCTCCCGGTTTGAAAAGGTCGAGCGACCTCAATAGGGCGGCGCCATGGCCGAGACAAAATCCTATTTCTTCTGCGGGATCGGGGGCAGCGGCATGCTGCCGCTCGCCTGCATCCTGCGCGACCACGGCGCCGAGGTGGCGGGCTCCGACCGCGCCCTCGACCAGGGGCGGGTCGGCGACAAGTTCG
>JAXDHR010000265.1:0-2512 GCA_034664425.1 Solirubrobacteraceae bacterium | reverse complement strand
GACTACGTCATGCACCCCGATTCGAGTGCCCGCGACGATCGGATTTCCACTTCTGACCGAGCTCTGTCTAGTGATATAGATGTACTCGGTGACAACTCGCGAAGCCGTCTCAGCCTCATTTGACCCTACGTGCTCCATAAGGCCGTTAGTTTATCGAGATTGCCGGCATAAAGCTACAAGAAGAGTTCTGTGATATCGCCGGTTCTATTTGCCAGTAATAAAGGCCATTGCTTCTGCGCGAGTCCGCGGGTCCTTACGAAAGCCTCCCAGCACCGCCGAGGTCACCGTCATCGCTCCAGGTTTTTTAACGCCCCGCAGGGTCATACACGTGTGTTCGGCTTCGATAACTACCATGACGCCCAGCGGCTGCAGCTGATCAAACAGTGTGTTGGCAATTTCCGAAGTCAGGCGTTCCTGCAATTGCAGCCGGCGCGCAAAAGTCTCTGCCAGCCGCGCCAGTTTTGAAACCCCGAGGATGTTGCCGTTCTTCGGGATGTAGGCAATGTGGCACTTGCCGACAAATGGCGCCAGGTGATGTTCACACAACGAAGCGATGCTGATGTCTTTTACAATCACCATCTCATCGTGCTTGTTCCCTGACAAAGGCACCACGTGCTGATTGGGATCTTCGCGCATGCCCGCTGTCAGCTCGGCATACATTTCGGCGACGCGGCGCGGGGTGTCCAGCAAGCCCTCGCGATCGGGATCTTCGCCGATGCCTTCAAGGATCAAACGAACGCCTCGAGCCAGCCGATCGAGATCGACCTCCGGCATTTTATTTCGCTCGTCGATGTCAGTTACTTTCGCGCTCATCTTTTGTCAGATATTACCGGCTCTTTAGCAAGTAAGCCGCCCGCGCCGCCTCCTGCACTTTCTGCAAAGGCACACTGGCCGCTGTCGCAGCTGCCCGGCACTGCTCAAACTCAGGCATCGCGTTTACCGCGCCGCCGTTGACCTCTGCCGAGTCACCTTTTGGATAGGCAACTTTAACATCAATTGGACCAAATTGCGTCTCGACTCTGACGGTTTCGCGGGCCAGCGCGCGTCGTGTGACTTCATAACTGCGCGCGCCAATGGTCGTCGTCTCGGCGAAAAGCATTTCCAGAAACATCTCCCGATCGGCGGGCCCGCAAAGGATTGAAACGAGCAGCCCGGGCCGGTTCTTTTTCATCTGCGTATGGGTCAGAAAGCAGTCGAGTGCTCCCATTTCCAGGGCCCGATCCAACACGTAACCAACCACCTGTGGAGACGTGTCATCGATGTTCGTCTCGATCATCAGCAGGGTTTCGTCGCCCGGCGCCGACGCCGCTTCAGTTTCACCCACGAGTATGCGCAGCGCATTCGGAAACTTCGGATGGTCGCGCGAACCGGCGCCGTATCCGGTGGCCTCGATCTTAATCGGCGGCAGCGATCCAAAACTTTCGCACACGGCGCTGATGATAGCCGCGCCGGTCGGTGTTACAAACTCACCTTCAATCTCGCCGCTATAGATTGGTTTTCCCTGCAACAGCTCAGCTACGGCCGGCGGTGGAATCGGAAAGCGGCCGTGGGCCATCTCAATCATGCCGGCTCCGACCCGCAGTGCCGAAGAAATGAATCGCTCAATTCCAAGTAACTCAAATCCAATTGCCGCGCCGCACACGTCGATGATCGCATCGAGCGCGCCCACTTCATGAAAATGAATCTTGTCGATCGACTGATTGTGCGCACGGGCTTCGGCTTCAGCCAGCAGCGAAAAGATTCGGGCGGCCCGGGTCTTAACACCGTCAGTCAAACGAGAGTCGTTAATTATTTTGAGAATATCTTTGAGGTGGCGATGGGCATGCTCGTGCTCGGTATGCACCCGAGCATAGGTTGAACTAATTCCCGAACGATCCACTTTTTCGAAATCAATTCGCCAGCCACTGACGCCCAGCTGATCAAGCTGGGCCGTCAAGGCCAGAGGGTCGACGCCTGCGCTCACCAACGCACCCAGAATCATGTCGCCACTGGCGCCCGCGAAACAATCAAAGTAGAGAGTTTTCATTAAGAGTTATTAGCCGCAAAAAGGCACAAAAAGCACAAACGATAGCAGGCAGGTTGTTTATTCCGATGATCCATCGAGTCAATGACCACGTCTTGTGCCTTTTGTGCCTTTTTGTGGCCCAATGCTTTTCCTGCTCCTCTCAAGCGGACAACAGCCGCAGAATCTCGCCCGCTTTGCCCGTCAAAACTTCATCGCACAAATCAGAAAGCGGCGTACGCTCCGGATTCACCTCCACCAGGTAAGCTCCCGCTGCGCGCGCAATCTCGGGAATCGAAGCGGCCGGGTAAACAACGGCCGACGTTCCTGCCACCAAACACAATTCGCATTGCTGCGCCTGGATCGCTGCTGCTTCGAATAAGCCTGCAGGCAACATCTCGCCAAACAAAACCACGTCGGGCCTGAGATGGCCTCCACAATCGAAACACACGGGCACGCTATCATCAAACTTCAACTCGCGCACGTCGTGACGTGAGCCGCATTCTAAGC
>JAXDHR010000264.1:0-4717 GCA_034664425.1 Solirubrobacteraceae bacterium | reverse complement strand
CGAGCCCGAGACGAGCAGCCGCGCGGCGCGCAGCGCGGCTGCGACCTCCGGATCCTGCTCGGCGGCTGCGGCAAGCCGGTGGTACATGGTCGGGACGCCGAAGAGCATCGTCGCATCGTGCGCGAGGGCGGCCGCAGTTGCGGCGGGATCGAAGGTGCCGAGGTGGCGGATGCGGCCGCCCAGGCGCAGCGGGCCGAGAACGCCGAGCACGAGGCCGTGGACGTGGAACAGCGGCAGCCCGTGCACGAGCACGTCGGCGCCCGTCCACGCCCAGGCGTCGGCGAGGGCGTCGAGGTTGCGGGCGATCGCGCCGCGGCTGAGCAGGACGCCCTTCGGCGGGCCGGTGGTCCCCGACGTGTACATGACCACCGCGGGGCGCTCGTCGGGATGGTCGGCGAGCGGCCCGGGATCCCCCGCGCCCCCGAGCGCCGGCGGGATCCGCGCGATGTCGCCGAGGGCGCCCGGCAGCGTCGCGGCGTCCGCCGCGAGCACCGCCTCCGGGCGCGCGTCCGCGAGCACGTGCGCGAGCTCATGAGTGCCGAGCTTCGGGTTCAGCGGCACGAGCGGGACCCCGGCAGCGAGCGCCCCGAGCACGCCCACGACGGTCGCCAGCTCGCTCGTCGCCCAGACCGCGACGCGCTCGGCGCCCGCCAGCTCGCCCGCGAGCGCCCCGGCGGCCGCGCGCAGCTGCGAGCCGCTGAGCGCCCCGTCCGGCATCGTCACGGCCGGGCCGTCACTGGGCGCGTCGAGGGCGGCGAAGCGCATCGCACGCAGCGTACGCTGCCGTGGTGGCGTTCAGCCTTTACCCGCGCGGGCCCTTCTCCCTCGCCGCCGCTGCCGCCTTCGCGGAGGGCTTCCCTGCGACGGACGCACGCCGCGACGGCGACGAGCTCAGCTTCGCCTTCGCGCTCGAGGGCGACGGGCAGACGGTGGGAGTCCGCCTGCAGGAACGCGACGGCGCCGTCCACGGCGAGGCAACCGGCGCGTCCGGCGCGCTCGAGACCCGCGTGCGCGACGCGGTCGAGGCGATCCTCTCGCTCGACGTCGACGGCAGCGGCTGGGCCGACGTCGCGGCGCGGGATCCGGTCGTCGCCGCCGTGCAAGCGGATCGGCCCGGCCTGCGCCCCGTGCTGTTCTGGACCCCCTACGAAGCGGCGGCATGGACGATCATCGGCCAGCGCATCCGCATGTCGCAGGCCGCGGCCGTCAAGCAGCGGCTCGCCGAGGAGCTCGGCGAGACGATCGAGTTCGACGGGCAGCGCCTGCCGGCGTTTCCGTCACCCGAGCGGCTGGCGGCGCTGCCGGGCGGCGTTCGCGGGCTGACCGCGCGCAAGGAGGAGCAGCTGCGCGCGCTCGGCCGCGCGGCGCTCGCCGGCGCGCTCGACCGTGCGCGGCTGCGATCGATGGGCCGCGAGGCGGCCGACGCGGCCCTGCGCAAGCTGCCCGGCATCGGCCCGTTCTCCGCCGAGCTGGTGTGGATACGCGGCGCCGGCGACCCCGACGCACTGCCCGGCAACGAGCGGCGGATCGCCGCGATCGTGCGCGACCGCTATGGCGCCGGCGCGCAGCTCGAGGATGTCGCGGCGGCCTGGCGGCCGTACCGCTCGTGGGTGGTGCTGATGCTGCGTGCCGCGGGCGGCGGCTAGCTGGAGCGGCGCGCTTCGCGGACCAGCGGGCGGCGCCCCGCGAAGCCCGACTCGAGCTCGTGCCAGTGGCTGATCTCGCGTTCGCCCAGGCGCCAGCAGAGGTAGACCTCGCGACCGTTCATCAGCGTCGGGAAGTCGACGATCCCACGCTCGACGTCGCGTACGAGCACGTCGAGCTCCTCGAGGGTCTCGAAGGCGAGCGACACGGTGACGGCTGCCTCGGCACGCTCGCGCCCCGGCCACGCGCCGCCCGAGGTTTCGGCCAGCAGCGACAGCTCGCTCTCCTGCAAACCGCTGGACAGCGTGGCGTGCGCGAAGCGCAGCCCGATCATCAGGTCGTTGATGACCGGGACGAGATTGTTCGCCTGGCCCACGGTGAAGTGGCGTCGGTGCAACATCACCATGGGTGCTACCCGGGCGAGCGCGGACGCGCACACGGCTCGCCGGTTGTCAGCGCCCGTAGCGCCCGCCGGCCTTCGCCCACTCGAGCAGGTGCGCGGTCGAGCAGAAGCCGTCGGCGATCCGGTGCTGGCCCCGCTCGCGAACCAGGACGACGCGCGCCGCGTCCAGCTCGGCGCGGCACCACGCGCAGGTTCCGGGCGCCATCGCAGCCGGCGTCGACGGAGCGGGGGGCGCGCCGGCAGGCGGCGCGGCTTCCCACGCCCCGCCGCGGATCACCCACGGCACGACGTGCTCCAGCCGGCAGAAGACGGCGCGCCGCGACCCGGCCGGCTCGTGGGCGCGGAAGCCCTCGCCCCCGGCCACGCCCGTGCCGCACCAGCTGCACGCGTCGCTCACAGCATCGCCTCGGGCGGCAGCTCGAAGCGATGCTCGCCGGAGGCGACGATGACCGGGTCGCCCTCGCGGGCGGCGATCGTCAGGGGAGTGTCGGGATCGCGGGTGGAGAAGTCCACCGAGGCGACGCTGCGGCCGCCGAAGGCGCTGGCGAGCGCGAGCACGCCCGTGGCGAGGTTCGCGATCACGCCGAGCGGCGCCTCGAGCTGCCCCGAGGCGGCGTCGAAGGCGATCGCCGTCGCCGGCGCTGGCCGCAGCTCGGGCAGCGCACGCGGCGCCGCCCCGGGCGGCGCTGAAGCCTCGACGATCGACTCGCGGCCGTCTTCGGTGACCTCGATCGCGCCGAGCCCGTCGCAGTCGAGCATGAGCGCATCGCGATCCATGCCCTGGTCGACGATCAGGACGACGCGCTCCGCCCCGCTGGCCGCAGCGAACGCGCGCACCGTCGCGACGGCCGCGGCGAGGTGGCTGGGAACGGCGTCCATGGGGCCGGGGATGCTAGCCGCGGGTCTCCTCGACGGCGCGCCGGGCCTCGACCTCGTGCGGGTTGTCGCGGTACCCCTGGAACAGGTAGCTCGTCCACAGCTTCAGACGCTGGTGCTGGTCCTGCCAGACGTGGCAGAGCTCGTGCACGACGAGGTCCTCCGAGGTCTGCGCGAGCGGGTGCCGGAGCAGGATCAGCGGGCCCATCTCATAGCCGTCGAAGCGCCGGAACCACGGCAGCCCGTAGAGCCACGGGACGTGCAGGATCCGCACGCGGTCGATGCGCACCGCGCGCGGGTGGAAGTCGAGCCGGTCGAGCCGCGCCTTCGCCCGCGCGAGCATCGCGCGCTCCTCGGCCGTGCGCCGCAGGGTCATGAGCGCCGGGCCTACGCCTGGGGCGCGGCGGCCCGCCCCTCGCGCGGGCGGGCCACCGGCCGGGCGCCGGTCAGGCGTCGCCCTTGGCGGCGTCGGCGACCGCGGGGCCGCTCGACGCGGCGGCCTCGCTCGCGGGGCTCTTGGCCGCGCCGTTCGACGAGCGCGCCGTCGTCTTCTCCGCCTGCGCGGCGCTCCCCGCCCCGGGCTCGGCCTTGGACTGCGCGACCGCGTCCTTTGGCGTCGCGGCCGCGGGGGGCTTGGCCGCGGGCGCGCCCTTCGGCTTCGCAGGCGTGGTCGTCCTCGCCGCCGTGCCCTTCGCCGTCGGCCTGGGCTTCGGCTTCGCGGGCGGCTTGGCCTTGGCCACGGCCGGCTTCGGCGCGGCGGCCGCGGGCTTCGGCGTCGGCTTCGCTGCCGTAGCCGAGCCGCTCGCCGCCGCCGATCTGCGCGCCGTCGGCTTCGCGGCCGCGGGCTTGCGCGCGGCCGGCTCGGGCTTCGACGCCGCCGACGTCTTGCGCGTTGCCGTCGAGGTCGCCGAGCGCGGCGCCTTCGGCTCCCCGGGCTTCGGGGCGCCGACCGAGCGCGGCGACGCGGAGGTGCTGCGCCGTTTGCCGGCGGTGCCGCTGCGCGTCGCGGCGGTGCCGCGACTGGTCGACGCCGCCGTGCGACTCGCGGTCGTCGGAGTGCCGGGCGTCTTGGGCGCCGCGGGCTCCGATTCGCCGTTGCCGCGCAGCCGCCCGACGAGGTCGGTGCCGGTGGCGACCGCGCTGCGGCCGACGCCGACGACGGAGTCGATGATGTCCTTGGGTGTGATCGCCATGCCGGTCGTCTGCCCGGCCGGCGGCTCGCTCACACGGAGAGCGCGCCCGGCGGCCAGAGAGCAGGTCGCCGCAGCACGTGGATCTCGAAGCCGTCGGCGACGGCTTCCTGAGCCCGCTCCCACGCCTCACCGATCTCCTCAAGGACCTCAGGCGGTGGTCCAAGGACGGTCGGGAGCAATGCGTGGGAGCGGGGCCTCAGGGCTGCTTCTTCAGGAGGCACGCTGCACTGAGGATCATCGTCCATCATGAGCGAAGTTTCGATGGGGTGCGCACCCCAACGCGTTTGGGGATCGCTCACAGCCCCGGCGGATGACGGACTGCGAAGCCGGCTGTCGGCCGTCCGTCGTTCTGCCAGCGCGAGCCGGTGACCCGCTGGCCGGAGGTGTCGAAGCGGATGCCGGCGACCTCCATGAACACGTGCGTCGAGTTGGCGTAGATCGTCACCCACTTGCCGGGGCCCGGGCTGCCCCACTGCGCGAGGTGGCCGGAGTCGAGCGGGCCCTGGAGGTAGCCCGCGGCGGCGAGGACGAACGAGACCGAGCCCGAGCAGTCATAGCCCTTGTCGATCCACTTGCCGTGGCCGCCGCCCCAGATGTACGG
>JAXDHR010000263.1:0-13938 GCA_034664425.1 Solirubrobacteraceae bacterium | reverse complement strand
TTCGAGGGCGCACGCTCTACACTGCGCCAACCGGGCGCCGTTCGCGTGCCGTGCCCGGGTCCGGAGAGGTGGCCGAGTGGCTGAAGGCACTCGCCTGCTAAGCGAGTATGGGGCGGAAAGCTCCATCGCGGGTTCGAATCCCGCCCTCTCCGCTGCGACACGGACGGCTAGACTGTCGGACCGCGCGAGCGCCCGTAGCTCAGCTGGATAGAGCGTCGGTCTACGGAACCGAAGGTCACAGGTTCGAATCCTGTCGGGCGCGCTAGGAAGCCTGCCTGTCGAAGACGCTCCGGCGTTCGTTCGCGAACACACCGGGAACCTTTAGATCGTTTGTCACGCGAGACTGGTCGCGTTGACGATCGGTGCATTCATCGGCTGGGCGGCGGCTGCGGCGGCCGTGGTCGTCGCGCTGCGCGCCCGCACCGCCCGCGACGAGGCGCAGGCACGGCGCGCCGACGCCGAGAGCGAGCGCGAACAATCGCGCGCACGGCTCGAGCAGGCGGAGGCGGCGTGCGGCGAGCTCGGGCGTGAGCGCGACCGGCTGCGCGTGGAGGTCGGGCAGCGGCGCGCGGAGTCGGCTCGCCGGGGCGAGCTCGTCGAACGCCTCAGCCGCGCGCGGCGGGCGGAGCGCGAGTTCAACCTCGAGCTGCGCGAGCAGCTCGAGCACATGCACCGCGCGGGCGGTGCGCGCGGTGACGAGGACGGCAGCGTGCGCCACACGGTGCTGCGGGCCGCGATCGGCCTGGTCGGCGCCGAGAAGGGGTTGCTGCTATCGCGCGCCGACGACGACGGCGACGGGGACCTCGACATGGTGACGAGCGAGGGCTTCGCGCGGGATCCCGAGCACAGCGGGCTGGTCCAGCGCTTCGCCCACGAGGTGCTGGAGCGCGACCGCATCCTCCGCGAGGACGCCCCCTCCGGCAGGGCCGGGGAGGAAGCGGCGCAAGTCGACGAGGAGATCGAGAATCTGGTCGCGATCCCGCTCTACCTGCTCGACCGCTTCCACGGCGTCGTCGTGTGCGCGAACCGAGACGGCGGCTTCGGTGGACTCGACGACGAGCTGCTGCTCGCTCTCGGCGATCACGCCGGCGCTGCGTTGAACACCCAGCGGCTGGAGACCGCGGTGAGCGAGGGCCGCCGCGGCACACTGCAGGCGCTCGCCGCCGCGCTCGACGCCCTCGATCCGCTGCGGCGGCAGGAGGCCGGCCAGACCGCCATGCTCGTGCGAGCGCTGTGCCGCCGCATGGAGCTCGACCCACGAGTGCAGGAGGTCGTCGCGAATGCCGCGCTCGTCCACGACGTCGGTCACATCGGCATCCCCGGTCACCTGCTGCTCAAGCCCGGGCCGCTGTCCTCCGACGAGCGTGCGATCGTCGAGATGCACCCCCGCATCGGCCACACGCTCCTGACCCGGGCGCCCGGGCAGGCCGAGGTCGCCGCCGCCGTGCTGCACCATCACGAGCGCTTCGACGGGGGCGGCTACCCCACGGGCCTGGCCGGGGAGGCGATCCCCCTTTCCGCGCGCGTCCTCGCCGTCGTGGACGCCTACGTCGCGATGCTGCACGAGCGCCCCTTCCGGCCGGCGCTCTCTCCGACGGAGGCCCTGGAGGAGCTGACCGAGGAGGGCGGCGGCCAGTTCGATCCCGAGGTCATGGCGCTGTTCGCCGAAGAGGTCCGGGGCGGGGACCAGCCCGTGTCCCCGGCGCTGGCGAACGCCGTCGCCTCGGCGCTGGCCACCAGCGGCCTGTCGGGCGGTCACGCGGAGGCCCGCGGCTACGACCCGTTGACGCTGCTCGACGGCCATCGGAAGTTCCGCGAGGCGGTCCAAGCCGCGACCCGCGGGCCATCGGGCACCGGAGGACTCATGGTCGCCCTGGTGGAGGTGACCGACCTCGAGGCGATCAACCGGGGCGAGGGCTACGAGGCCGGTGACCGCGCGATCCTGACGGCGGCCCGGGGCGTCCAGCGCGCGGCGCTGCGCTGCGGCGGCACCGCCTACCGCGAGAGCGGTCGGCGCTTCGCCGTGCTGGTGGAGTGGGCCGCGGCGACGGCGGCTCCGGACCTGGCCGCCGAGCTCCACACGGAGCTCGCGATCGGGCCCAGCGTCCGGATCGGGGTCGGTGCCTGGCAGGCCGGCGAGCGGGCGGATGAGCTGGTGGCGCGGGCGCGCGCCGCGCTCGCGACCGGGCTCGCACTCCGCCGCGCCGACTAGCCGAGCACCGCCCGGCGCGACCGGATCGGAAGGTCGTACATGCGTCGCACGCTCGAGCCGATGCGCGAGACGTCGGTCCCGTAGACGTGCAGCGAGACCGCCGTCTCGGCGTTCGGGTTGCCGAGGCGGTGGATGTCGCCAGGAGGCGCGCCGCCGCCGACGGTGCCGGTCGCGCAGCGCTCGTATCCCGCAGCGACCAGGCCGGTGCGCGCGTCGTCGAGCCGGAACAGCTCCTCCACCGGCGTGCCGGCGAGCACCGCGAAGACGCACCACGTGACGTGGTCGTGGATCGCCGTCACCTGGGCCTGCCGGCACACGAACGCCACGATCGAGAACGAGCCGTCCGGCTCGACGTGCACGGGCTCCGAGACGTAGCCGTCGGGCGACCCGGCGCGCAGCCGTGCGGGCAGCATCGAGGCACTCGGGAGCGGATCGGCCAGCACGGCGCGGACACGGTCCGCCGTCGCGGCCCAGTCGCCCTCGCCCGCCAGTGCGTCGCGGATCGCGGCGGCGAGCTCGCCGAGCGCGGTCCTCGGGGGGAGAGCGAGGTCGGTCATCAACCCACCGTACACCCCAAGTGGACCC
Organism: Solirubrobacteraceae bacterium; assembly: GCA_034664425.1. Taxonomy (GTDB): domain Bacteria; phylum Actinomycetota; class Thermoleophilia; order Solirubrobacterales; family Solirubrobacteraceae; genus DATBDM01. The sequence goes on along the minus strand of JAXDHR010000263.1, from coordinate 11,141 downwards.
TCGATAAGGTCCAATACGATGGCAGTCGAGTGGTCCGGTCTCGCTCCCGAGCTGTTCGTGCGCCTGGACCGGTCACGGCGCGGGGAGCTGGGGACCCAGTTGCAGGAGGAGCTGCGCGAGGCGATCCGGAGTGGTCGCCTCTCGCCCGGCGAGCGGTTGCCGTCGACGCGGGCGATGGCGGCCGAGCTGGGCATCTCCCGCGGTCTCGCGCAGGACTGCTACGAGCAGCTCGTCGCGGAGGGGTATCTGGTCGCGCACGCCGGCTCGGCCACGCGCGTCGCTGAGGAGACCCGGCACGCTCCAGCGACGCCGCGCCCGCCGGCGAGGGTTCCGCTGCCCGCCGTCGACTTCCGTAGCGGGGTGCCCGACATCGCCGGCTTCCCCATGCGCGACTGGATGTGGGCGATCGCCGAAGCGGGGCGGACCGCCCCGCTGTCGGCGCCAGGATACGGCGACACCGCGGGTCGCCCGGAGCTGCGTGGGGTCGTGGCCGCCTACCTGCGTCGCGTGCGCGGCGCGTCGGTCGATCCCGCCCACGTCGTCATCTGCGCGGGCTTCACCCAGGGACTGCACCTGGTCCTCCAGGCGCTCGCCCGGGCCGGGCACGCTCGGCTCGGGGTCGAGGACCCGGGCCACCGCGACTGGGCCGCGATCGCGGAGCGCGTCGGGCTCCGCCCCGTCCCCGTCCCGGTGGACGAGGACGGCGCGCGGCTGCGCGACGTGGACGGACAGGTCCGCGCCGCCGTCCTTACCCCCGCGCATCAGACGCCGACCGGCGTGGTCCTCACGCCGGCCCGCCGCCGTGAGGCGATCGCGTGGGCGAGCGAGCGCGGCGGCGTCCTCGTCGAGGACGACTACGACGCGGAGTTCCGCTACGACCGGCAGGCGGTCGGGTCGCTGCAGGGGCTCGCGCCGGACCTCGTGGTGACGATCGGCTCCGTCAGCAAGTCGCTCGCCCCCGCGCTGCGGCTCGGGTGGGTGGTCTGTCCTCCCGGCCTCGCCGAGGCGATCGCGCACGAGAAGGAGCTGGCCGACCGGGGCTCCCCCGCGCTCGACCAGCTCGCGCTCGCGCGGCTGATCGAGTCGGGACGCTACGACCGCCACCTGCGCCGCATGCGCGGCGTCTACGCGCGCAAGCGCGAGGCGCTCGTCGCCGCGCTCGCCGAGCACGCTCCCGGCGCGCGACTCTCCGGCCTCGCCGCCGGCTTCCATGCGGTGGTCTGGCTCCCGGCGGGCGCCGACGAGGACGCCGTGGCGCGGGCCGCGGCCGCGCGCGGCGTCGGCGTCTATCCGCTGGCCGGCTACCGCTTCGGAGTCGCCGATCACCCACCGCAGCTCGTGCTGGGCTTCGGCAACCTGACCGAGGCCGCGATCGCGCGCGGCATCGCCGCGATCGGCGACCTGCTGGCGGCTCCGGCCGTGATGGGATGATGGCCGGGCGAACGAGACGCGCACCTACCCGTGGGCGTCCCGTGCTGGATCGGCGTCGCGCACGCGATGTGACCGCCGCCGCCCGCTTCTACGGGCACCTGTTCGGCTGGACCTGCGAGGACGTCGCCGGCGGTGCGTACCTGACTGCGTCGCTCGGCGCGGCGGTCCTCGCGAAGGAGGACAGCGAGTGGACGAGGATCGCGCTGAGCCAGTTCACACCGGGCGGCCGGCGCCGTCCTCGGCCGGACGGCCGCCGCGGGCCAGCGACGCGATCGCCGCGATCACCGAGAGCCCGGCCGCGACGCTGAACACGACGACGAGACCATGGTGGAACGGGCCCGAGATCAGGTGCGGGAAGAAGACTCGGCCCGTGAGCACCCGCCGGCCCGCGTCGGGCAGCGAGGCGAGCACGCCGGTCGGCGCCAGCAGGTGCCCGACGGGATTGACGCCCAGGACGGTCGCGAACAGCGACGAGACCGGGGGCAGCGAGCCGAGCTCGTGCGCGACGGCGTGCGGCACGCCGTGCTGCTGCAGCCCGCTCGTGAGCGCGTGCGGGAGGCGGCTCGCCAGCCCGGCGATCATCAGCGAGAAGAAGACCCCGATCGACAGCGCCGTGCCCGAGTTCTGGAACGTCGAGCGCATCCCGGACGCCGCGCCGCGCGCTCGCGCCGGGACGCTGCTCATGATCGACGAGGAGTTGGGCGCGCCGAACATGCCCGTGCCGATCCCGTTCGCGGCGATCAGCAGGGCGAACGCCCAGTACGGGAAGTCGACCGGCAGCAGCATCAGCCCGACGAAGCTCGCGCCGGACACGAGCATCCCGGCGGTCGCGAACCCGCGCGCGCCGAAGCGGTCGGAGAAGTACCCGGACAGCGGCCCGGCGACGAGGAAGCCGGCGGTCAGCGGGAGCATGTAGATGCCCGCCCACAGCGGCGTGTCGGTGAACGCGTAGCCGTGCAGCGGCAGCCAGATGCCCTGCAGCCAGATGATCAGCATGAACTGCAGTCCTCCGCGCGCGATCGCGGCGACGAGCCCCGCGATGCTGCCGGCGCTGAAGGCGCGGATCCGGAACAGCGCGAGCTCGAACATCGGCTCCGCGACGCGCGTCTCGATCGCGACGAAGGCGCCGAGCAGTAGCGTGCCCCCGATCAGCGTCCCGTAGACCGCGGGATTCGTCCAGCCCATCGCGTGACGGCCGTAGGGGTGGATGCCCGAGGTGATCGCGATCAGGATCGCCGAGAGGCCGACGGCGAAGGTGATGTTGCCCCACCAGTCGACGCGCCCCGGTTGGCGCTCGCCGGTGTCGCGCAGCTTGCGATAGGCCCAGATCGTCCCGAAGATCCCGACCGGCACGTTGACCCAGAACACGGCGCGCCAGTCGATCGTGGCGAGCACGCCGCCCGCGACGAGGCCGATGAACTGGCCGCCGAGCGCCGCCATCTGGTTGATGCCCAGCGCGAGGCCGCGCTGGTCGCGCGGGAACGCGTCGGTGAGGATGGCCGCCGAGTTGGCGGTCAGCATCGAGCCGCCGAGCGCCTGCAGCGCGCGCCAACCGATCAGCCAGTCGGCACCGTGGCTGCCGCGGAACGGGTCGAAGGAGAGCAGGATCGAGGCGAACGTGAACACCGCGAAGCCGGCGTTGTAGGTCCGGACGCGGCCGAACATGTCGCCGAGCCGGCCGAGGTTGACCACGAGCACCGCCTGCACCAGCCGGTAGCCCATGATCATCCACAGCAGGTAGCCGATGTTCCCGGCCGCCAGCGGGTCGAGGTCGATGCCGCGGAAGATGGCCGGCAGCGAGATCAGGACGATCGAGCCGTCGAGCGCCGACATGAAGACGGCCATCGTCGTGTTCGAGAGGGCGATCCACTTGTAGCGGTCGCCCGCCGTCGCGGCCATCACACGTTCTGAGCGAGCCGTTCGAGCAGCGGCGCCGCGGCCGCCAGCTGCTCGAGCTCGGCCCGGGTGAAGCCGGACGCGAGCGCGCGCGCGAGCTGCTCGGTCTTCTCGGTCCGGCGATGGCGCAGTACCTCGAGCCCCGCATCGCTGATCGAAACGACGGCGCGGCGCCCGTCGTCGGGATCGGGGGCACGGGCGACGAGCCGGCGCGACTCGAGCGTGGCGAGCGTGGCGCCCATCGACTGCGGGCTGATCTGCTCGAGCCGGGCGAGCGCGGTCGCGGTGGTCGGACCGCTGTGGTCGAGCCGTGCCAGTGCCGAGATCTCGGGCATCGTGATCTCGTCGCCCGTCGTGGTCTGGCGCAGGCGCCGCCGCAGGAGGCCGAGATTCACGCGCAGGGCGGCGGCGATCTCGTCGACGTCGGGCTCGCGCGCCATGTCATCAGTCTAGACTGATAAGGCCAGGCTTACAAAACAGGGAGCTTTCGTGACCACGATCGACCCGCAGCGGACCGCACTGCTCGTGATGGATTACCAGCCCGGCATCGTCGGCATGCTGGACGCGCCGGAGGCGCTGCTCGCTCACGCCCGCGAGGCGATCGACGTCGTCCGCCGGGCCGGCGGCCACGTGGGCTACGTGCGCGTCGCCTTCGAGGACGCGGACTTCGACGCGATCCCGCCCGCGAGCGCGATGGGCGCCCGCGTGGCGTCCGCGCGCCAGGCGATGCATGCGGACGCGCCGGCGACGCAGGTCCACGATGCGGTCGCGCCGCAATCCGGCGACATCGTCGTCCGCAAGGTCCGCGTCGGCGCGTTCTCGACGACGGACCTCGACGCGCAGCTGCGCGAGGTCGGCGTGGACACGCTCGTGCTCGCCGGCATCAGCACGAGCGGCGTCGTGCTCTCGACGGTCCGCGACGCCAGCGACCGCGACTACCGGGTGCTCGTGCTGGCCGATGCGAGCGCGGACCCGGACCCGGAGGTGCATGCCTTCCTGACCGAGCGGATCTTCCCGCGCCAGGCCGAGGTCATCACCGTCGCCGAGCTGCGACAGCGGCTGGTGGCCCCGAGGTGACGCAAGGGCTGGACATACCCAGCGTTCTATGCATAGACTGCGAGGTATGAGGAACGAGACGACGCGGGGGCAGCTCGACCTGCTCGTTCTGTCGGTGCTGGCGGCCGGTCCGTTGCACGGCTACGGCGTGGTCTCCGAGCTGCGACGCCGCTCGGGAGGCGAGCTCGCGATGGCGGAGGGCACGCTGTACCCGGCGCTGCACCGGCTCGAGCGCGCCGGCCTGCTGGCCAGCGAGTGGGACGAGCGGGCGCCGCGCCGGCGCCGCGTCTACCGCCTGACCCGCGACGGCCACGCGGCGCTCGACGGGCGCCGGCGCGAGTGGCGCAGCTTCGCGGCCGCCGTGCAGAAGGTCGTGTCGGCATGAGCGGGCGGGAGCCGCTCGCGGCCTACGTGCGCGAGCTCGCCGGGTTGCTGCCGGGCCCGCGCCGCCGGCGGCAGCGGATCCTCGCCGAGGTCGAGCACCACCTGCACGCCCACGTCGACGCGCTGCTCGCGGCCGGGCGGCCCGAGCGCGAGGCGCTCGACGCCGCGGCCGCGAGCTTCGGCGAGCCGGCGCTCGTTGCGGCCGCCTTCACCGAGAACACGGCGCGGCGCACGCTGGCCGGGGCGAGCGTCGGCGTCGCCGTCACGGTCGCCGGCTTCACGGCCGGCGTCGCCGTGCTCACACAGCTGCCGGGGGCGGGCGCAGCGAGCCCGATCGACGACGGTCCGGCGGGCGCGGCCGGCGTCTTCGCGGCGCAGCTCGCGATCGTGGCGGCGGCGGTCGGGCTGCTGCGCGGAATCGCGCTGCGCTCGCGCGTGCGTGTGGACGCCGCGTCGCTCGCCATGGCGGTGCGCGCGAACACGCTCGCCGCGGGCACGACGGCGATCGCGCTCGGTCTCGACGGCGCGGCACTGGCCCGCCACGGCTCGCAGGGCAGCGCCGGCACGGCGTCGGCGATCGCCGTCGGCGTGCTCGCCGCCATCGCCCTGTGGACGCTCGCGGGGCTCGCGCGGGCGGGCGCGCAGGTGCGGCGGCTGAGCGCGCTCGAGCCCCCGGCGCGCCCAGCGGCCAGCGCGCTCGAGCAGCTCGCGCTCGTGAGCGAGCGGCTCCCCGATCCGCTCGCGCGGTCGGCGGCGGCGGGGCTGGAGTGGGCCGCCGGCCGGCGCCCCGCGTGCATCGCGCTCGCCGCCGCGGTCCCGTCGTCGGCACTCGCCGCGGCGAGCCTGCGCGAGCACGGGATCCCCCACGGTGCCCGCGCGCTCGGCGCCGAGCTGCTCGCGGCGGCGGTCGTCTTCGGGATCGAGCTGGCGGCCGTCATGGTGTGCGCGTACGGTTTCGACCGCCTGCTCGGGCTGTGGCCGGAGCAGCGCCGGTCATGAAGGTCGCTATCCGGCGACGTTCGCCCGTTCCTGCAGCGCACGACCGGCGCGACGCCGACGAGGCTGGACTCCTGCTCGTCCCAGCGATGGTCGGCATCACGCTCTCGACGAACCTCGCCGGCCGGGCGATCTCGCGCACCGGGCCGCTACAAGTCGCTATCCGGTGATCGGCCTCGCCCTGATGACCGTCGCGCTCGGCCTGCTCGCGGTCGTCGCCGGCGGTCGGGGCGGCGGCGCTCGGCGCGGTGTTCGCCGCACCGCGCGGCCTGCGCCTCGTGGAGCGTCCACTGCCTACCCGGGGTTGATCCAGGCCGCCACGTGCATCGGCTCGGGGGCGAGGCCGCCCGGGCCGATCGCCGCGCCGATCTCCTCCGCGGTCCAGGCCTCGCGGTCGGCGGTCGCGACCTCCGCCGGATGCGACCAGACCGCGAGGTGGCGGCCGTTGAAGGTCAGCCACTGGCCGTTGAGGTCGGCGGCGAGGTCGCTGGTGACGAGCAGGGTCGCCGCGCGCGCCGCCCAGCCGCGCGGTGAGAACTACGCCGCGAGCAAGGCCGCGGTGGAGGCCCTCGTGCGCGGCCTCGCGGCTGAGCTGGCGCGGCACGCCATCCGCGCCAACGCGATCGTCCCGGGCTGGATCCGCTCGCCGCTCGCCGATCCGCTGCTGGACGCGGACGCCGTGCGCGAGAAGGTGCTGCCGCGCGTGCCGATGCGCCGCTGGGGCGATCCCGCCGACTTCCGCAGCGCCGCCGTCTTCCTGGCCTCGCGCGCATCGGCGTACATGACGGGGCAGGCGCTCGTGATCGACGGCGGCTACCCGGTGTTCTGAACCCCTGGGTCGGTAGCGCTGGACGGATGGCGGTTCGCGCCATCGGTGAGGCGGGGTACCGTGGGTACATGCACAACGGCCGGATCGAGATCTCGACGGACATGGACGGCCACACCGTCGTCCTCGCATGCCTCGACCTCACGGGCGAGGAGGCGCTCGCCACCGCCCATGTCATGGCCTCCGTGCGCCGCGAGCGCTACGGCCTCGCCGAGCTCGGTACCGACGACGTGCTCGCCATGCGCGAGCTGACCGCGCTCGCGGACGAGCTCGGCCACGTCGGCGAGGGCCGCGCGATCGCGCTCGTGCTCAGGCCTGCGCGCCTGACTGCGCTGCACGACGCGCTCGATGCGTTCGTCACCGGGCGCGACGAGGCCGAGTGGCTGCGCGAGGAGGATCGCGAGCCGCTGTCGATCGCCCGCGCGCTCCTGTGGCCCGTCGGCGATCTCTCGGCGGAGGCTGTGCGCGCCGCGCTTGGCGCGCACGATTCCTCCACCGCCGGCTGAACGAAGAAAGTCCCGCTCATCGCCAACCACCGGCGCGAGCCGGCGTTGGAACGAGCATGAAGAAGACCCTTACCATGCTGACCGTCGCGGGCGTCACCGCCGCGATCGCCGCCGCGCCCGCAGGCGCGGCCAAGCCGGCTGCCGCCAGCGCCAAGGTCCCCTCGGCCTCCAAGCAGTGCAGGATCGAGCGGGCCGGGATGGGCGCGGCGACGTTCACGCAGACCTACGGCACCAACGCCGATCGCTCGAACGCGATGGGCAAGTGCGTGTCCAAGCGCACCGCCGCGACCAACGCCGCGCGCAGGGCGGCCAAGGGCAGCGCGACGAAGACCGCGAAGACGGTCAAGGCGCAGGTGGCGCACGACATCAAGGTGGCCAGGCAGGGCTCCTGAGCGACTCCCGTGCGGCACGAACGTGCGACTCTTTCCCTCCAACCGCCGCAGCCGCGGTGCGTTGGAGGGATTGCCGCCGTATGGACGCAGCCGCACTGCCTGTCGGAAGGACCAGCCGAGGCCCCCGGGCGCTTCTGCGTGCCGCGAGCGACGAGCGCCTCGTCGCGCGCCTGCGCGCCGGGGACGACGCCGCCTTCGAGGCCATCTACGACCGCCATCACCGCGACCTGCTCGCGTTCTGCCGGCACATGCTCGGCAGCCGCGAGGAGGCGGAGGACGCGCTGCAGCTCGTGTTCCTCTCGATGCACCGCCACCTGCGCACCGATGACCGCCCCGTGCGCATCAAGCCCTGGCTCTACGCCGTCGCGCGCAACCGCTGCCTGTCGGTGCTGCGCGCGCGCCGCGAGGCGCTGCCGCTCGACGACGTGCGCGAGCCGTCGACCGATGGCCTGGCCGTCGCGGCGGAGGTCGAACGCCGGCAGGACCTCAAGGACATGCTCGGGGATCTGCAGGCCCTGCCCGACGAGCAGCGGGCGGCGCTGCTGCTCTCGGAGCTCGGCGGCCTCTCGCACGGGGACGTCGCGGACGTGCTCGACGTCCGCCGCGCGAAGGTCAAGGCCCTCGTCTTCCAGGCCCGGGAGTCGCTCATGACCGCGCGCAGCGCCCGCGAGGTCGACTGTGGCGAGATCCGCGAGCAGCTGGCCACGTTGCGCGGCGCCGCGCTGCGCCGCGCGACGCTGCGCCGCCACGTCGCCACCTGCCCGGGCTGCGCCGCGTTCAAGGCCGAGGTCAAGCGCCAGCGCAGCGCGCTTGCCCTGCTGCTGCCGGTCGTGCCGGGCGCCGTGCTCAAGCGCGGCGTACTCGCTGCACTGCTCGGCGGCGGCGGAGGCGGCGGCGCGGCCGTGGGGGGAGGGGTCGCCGCGACCGCGAGCGGCGGCGCGGTCGTGGGAGGCGGCCTCGTCACCAAGGCGCTGGTCGCGGTGGCGATCGCCGGCGGTGCCGCCGGTGGCGGTGCCGCCGCGGTGCACGAGCTCGGCCGCCCGGCGCACGCGCCGGACCCCACCGCGCCGGCGGCCGCAGCGACGACGCCGCACCACGATCGCGCGCGGGCGGCGGCGCTCGCGACGGCGCCGGCGCGCGACACGGCGAGGCGCACCCCGGCCACCCGCCCGGCGGCACCGGCACGCGGAGAGCGCTCGCGCACGGGGGCCGCGCGAGGCCGTGCGCTCGGTGACCGGGCCGGCGCAGTCGCGCGGAGATCCGCCACCGGGCGCCGTGGGCGCGCGAGCGCACTGGGGCAGCTCGCGAAGCTCGCGGCGCCCGGCGGCGGCGCCAAGGCGCAGGGTGCGGCGAATGCCAGCCCGGCGCCGATGACGCCCCGGCGTGAGAGCGCGCCCGGGCGCACGCGCCGCGCCTCCGCTCCGGGCCACGTCACGGCTGCTCCGGCCGCGCCCGGCGCGGCGCCCGTGCATCCGGCCCGGCCCGTCACCGGGTCTCGGCGCGCACACACTCGGCCGGGAGCATCCGCTCCGCGGGGTGCTGCGCACCAGCACCCATGACCCTTCGGACTCCCGCGGCCATCGCCGCCTCCCTCGCCCTCGCCTCCGGTGCCGCTGCCTGCGGTGGTTCCTCGAGCTCGAGCACGAGCAGCTCCGGCACTTCGAGCGCCTCCAAGCCCGTGGCGAAGATCGACTCGCTGAGCGGGAGGGCGACCGCGGTCGCCCTCGACGGCGGGTTCGTCAAGGCGCTGCAGTCGCTCAAGCTCACGCCGGCTCCCGTCGGCTCGGCGAGCATCTCCAAGGCCGGCGTCGCCTCGTTCCCGATCACCGGCGGCAACGTCACCTACTACAAGCCCGGCAGCGTCACGCCCTACGTCCAGGGCAGGATCGACCACTCCGGCTCGGGCCTCAGCCTGACCGGCGGCGGCAAGACCGTGAAGCTGACGAACTTCGTCGTCGATCCCGGCACCTCCAAGCTGACCGGCAAGGTCACCGTCGACGGCAAGGTCGCCGCCAAGCGCACGCCGCTCTTCTTCCTCGACGGCCGCACGCTGCAGCCGCTGAAGACCAGGAGCAACGGCACCGCCGTGCTTCAGGGCACCACGGTCGACCTCATGAGCGGCGCCGCCGACCTGCTCAACCAGACCTTCGGCGTCAAGGCTCTCAAGGGCGGCCTCAAGATCGGCGTCGCGAAGATCACCGTCAACACGAGCGCGTAGGCCTCACAGCGCGGCGAGCACCTCGCTCGCCGCGCGCTCGCCCGAGCGCACGGCGCCGTCCATGTAGCCGTTCCAGTAGGTCGAGGTCTCGGTGCCCGCCCAGTGCAGCCGGCCGACGGGCTCGCGCAAGGCGTGGCCATAGGACAGCAGGGTGCCCGGTCCGGCGATGCCGACCGGGCATCCGCGCGTCCACTTCTCCTCGCTCCAGCGCGTCTCGCGGTAGTTGACGGGATGGCGAGCCGCCGGCCCGAAGAAGGCGGCGAGCTCCTCGAGGATCTGGGCGCGGCGTCCGTTCAGCGACATCGCCGCGTGCGCGCGCGCCGAGTCGCCGCCGACGAAGCCGAAGACCACGCCGGGGGTGCCGCTGGGAGGCGAGTCGTCGAATGTGGCCTGGACCAGTCCGTCGGGGTTGAGCGCGGTGCCGCTCAAGCCCTCGTCGCGCCAGAAGGGGCGGTCGTAGATCGCCGTCACCTTGGTCAGCGTCCCCTGCCGCAGCCGCTGCGTGAGCTGGTCGCGCGCCGCGGGCATCGCGGGGTGGTAGTCGATGCGGCCGGCGAGCGTCGGCGGGACCGCCACGATCACGCGCTTGGCGCGCACCGTGACGTGGTCGGTGATCACGTGAGCGCCGTGCCGGTCCTGGCGGATCTGGCGGACGGGTTGCCTGAGCAGGACGCGGCCGTCGAGCCGGCGGCGCATCTTGCGCGCGATCGACTGCGAGCCGCCGAGGAAGCGGGTCTGCTGCGCGCCACCGCGCGTGTTGAAGTTGCGCTCGAAGGTGCCCGGGTTGCTCTCGTTGCCCGACGCCGCGATGTAGAAGAGCACGAACAGCAGCGACAGCTCGCGCGGCTCGGCGCCGAACACGGGGCGCGTGGCCACCGGGATGATGTGGCGGAAGCGCTCCGTGGCGCTGTTGTTCTGCACCCAGGTCTCGAGCGTCTGCCCGTCGTAGGCGGCGGCGTTGGCCGCCGTCCACGGCGAGTTGATCGGGATCTCCGCCGACATCTGGTCGAGCTGCGCGACGACCTTGGTCAGCTCGGGCACGATCAGCGGGTCGGGTGGGGCCGTGCCGGTCAGCCCCGAGTCGCTGTAGAGCAGTCGCTGTCCACCGTTGATGTAGACGTTCTGGCCGTTGTCGTAGGTGTCGAAGGTGCCGACGCCCATCTCCCTCGCGAGTTGCGCGATGTGGTCCTGGGTCGGCCCGATGAACGTCGCGCCGCGCTCGGTGACCTCGCCGCCGGGCAGTTCGAGGTTGTGCGCGCGCCCGCCGACGCGATTGCGCGCCTCGAGCACGAGCACGGATCTGCCCGCGGCGTGGATCTGGCGGGCGGCCGTCAGCCCTGCGAAGCCCCCGCCGACCACGACCACGTCGGCGTGGCGCCTGTGCCGGCGCCGGCGCGCGCTCGTGGCCGGCGCCGCCTGCGCCTGGCCGGTCGGGA
>JAXDHR010000262.1:0-10839 GCA_034664425.1 Solirubrobacteraceae bacterium | reverse complement strand
GGCTCGACCGCCGGCTGACCGCGCTCGCGGCGCGCTTCGGGGCGACGTACTCGCGCTATGCCGACGACCTGGTGCTGTCCGGCGGACCGCTGCTGCGGCGCGCGGCCGACACGGTCGCGGCCGCCGTCACCGCGATCGCCCGTGACGAGGGCTTCCACGTCAACGACGCCAAACGCCGGATGGCGACGCGTGCGGGCGCCCAGCGCGTCTGCGGGATCGTCGTCAACGGGCGTCCGAACCTGGCCCGCCGCGACTTCGACCGGCTGAAGGCCGTGCTCCACGACGCGGCGTTGCAGGGCCCGGCGGCGGCCAACCGCGATCGAGTGGCCCTGGACGCCAAGCTCGCCCGCGATGCCACGCCCGCCGGCTACGGCAGCGCGCGGGCGTGGCGAGCGATGTCGGCCCAGGGGTCGCCGACCGCGTCGAGGCGCTCGGGCAGCGTCCGCAGCGTCCAGCGCTGGGCATGCACTCCGGGATCCTCGAGCTCCTCCCACACGAGCGGGACCGCGACGGGCGCGCCGGGCAGCGCGCGCACCGCGTAGGGCGCGACGACGGTCTGCGCGTACGTGTTGCGCGCGGTGTCGACGAGCACCCGGCCGCCGCGCTTCTCCTTGCGCCATGCGGTGGTGAGGCGGTCCGGGTCGCGGTCCGCGAGCTCCTGCCCGAGCTCCCCCGCACGGTCCCGGACCGCATCAGCGGTCGCCGTACGACGCAGCGGAGCGACGACGTGCACGCCCTTGGAGCCGGTGACCATCGCAAACGGGACCAGCCCGTGGGCGCGCAGCAGCTCGCCGAGCGCCAACGCGGCGTCGCGGACGATGCCGAACGCGTCGGCGCCCGGCGGGTCGAGGTCGAAGATCAGCCGGTCGGGCCGGTCGGGACGGTCGCGGCGCGCCGACCACGCGTGCGGCGTGATGCAGTTCTGGTTGGCCATCCAGACGAGCGTCGCCGGATCGCCGCCGACGATGTGGCAGACCGTGCCGCCGCCGCGCTTGACCACCTCGGTGCGGCGGACCCAGGGCGGCGCCCCCTTGGGGATCTCCTGCTGGACGACGCGCTGGCCCTCGATCCCGGCGTTCCAGCGCCACAGGTTCAGCGGCCGGTCGCGCAGATGCGGCGACATCACCGGGCCGACCCGCACGTAGTAGCGCGCGAGATCGGCCTTTGAGATCCCGTCCGCGGCGAACAGCAACTTGTCGGCATGCGTGATGGCGACGCGTCGCCGGCCGGCCCGCAGCTCGATCGTGTCCGAGCGTGACATGCGAGACCGAGTACCCAGGCGGTCCGAGTCCAGACCGGCGGGGTCGTCCGGTCCGCCCCCGCGCGGGAAGATGAGCGAATGCCTCATGTTCCGAGCTTCCAGACCGTCAGGCTGGCGCGCGGCCGCCACGCGGCGCCGGAGCAGGGCGTGTGCACCGTCGAGCTCGCCTCGATGCTCGCGGGAGATCGCTTCTCGGATTCCCCGCGGACGGCTTGCGCCGCGGTCGCCGCGTTCGTGCGCGGATACAACGACGCGATCGACGACGGCCGCCGCCAGGACCTGTTCGCTATCGCCGCGCTGCTCGTCGGCTCCTCCAGCAGCCAGGAGGCGACGCACGCGCGGATGTGGCGGCTGATCACCTACGCGCGCGATCTGCGGCCGCGGCGGCTGGGGCTGCTCGGGCCGCGGCTCTCCTACGAGGACGACCTCGTCAAGTGCGAATCCGCCGGGCGCCACGTCGCGAAGGTCGCGCGCCGCCATCCGCGCGTCCACACGGAGGCGCTCGACCTGCTCGAGAGGCTGCTCGAGTCGCGCGGGACCGTCCTCGGGGCGCCCGCGCCGGTCGCCCCGAATGCGCCGCCGCCCGCGCCCGCCGCGGTCTAGGAAGCGCTGAGCCCGTCGCGCGCCGCGGTGGCCGGGGACTCCGGCACGTCGCGCGCGGCCGGCCCGCGCTGCTCGACCGCGCGGCGTTCGTGCGTGCCGGTGCCGATCACCCGCTCGCCCTCGCGGACCTCGACGTCGAAGCGCAGCTTGCGGCCGTCGGCGATCTCGCGCAACCGTGCGGTCGCGGTGCAGCGCGCGCCCTCGCTCGCGGCGCCGACGTGGCGGATGCAGACCTCGAACCCGACGGTCGGGCGGCCGTCGGGCAGGTGCTCGGCCGCGAGCCGCGCCGCCGTGCGCTCCATCATCGCGATCATGCCGGGCGTGGAGAGCACCTCGGCGCCGAGCGTGCCGCCGACGTCGGTCAGCAGTTGACCCTCGACGGTGAACTCCTCGCTGCGCTCGGACTCGGCCATGGGTGCGGCAGGCTACCGGTTCGCCCCGCCCCGCAGCGTCGCCTCCATCGCCGCGGCGGCACGGCGAAGCCCGTGGCGCGCGCAGAGGTCGGCCAGCGCGCGCCGGGCGCCGAGCGGGTTCTCCGGCAGGGCCTCGAAGGCGATGAGGCCCTGGCGCAGATCCTCGATGCCGACCGTCGGCGCCTCGAGGCTCAACCGGGCGAGCCAGCGCACGGCTGCCCGCTCGAACCGCTCCTCGTCCTGCTGCTCCATCAGCAGGCAGATCGAGAGCGCGTCGGCCAGGTCGATGCGCGGCAGCTCGGCGGCGGCAGCCCGCACGAGCGAGAGCCGGCCGATGCGCAGGGCGCGCTGGAAGCGGGCGTAGGGGCTGCCTTGACTCGTCATCGAACGTATGTTCGCATAGGTTCGCCGGTTGCCGGACGAGGGGCGCGGCGCGGACGGGCGAGCTGATCGCCCGCCGCGCTCAGCCGGGCGGCGCGAGCAGCGCGCGGATCGCCGACTGCGTCGGGGCGAAGGCGGCGTCGAGCGCCTGCAGCCGGCCCGCGCCGGCGTCGGTCTCCAGCTCGACGCAGAGGGCCGCCATGAACGTCGCGCCGATGTTCTGGCAGGAGCCCTTGAGCTTGTGTGCGGCGCGGCGAACGCGCTCAGCGTCGCCGCCCGCGATCGCCTCGTGGAGGTCGGCGAGGATCGGCGGCGTGGCCTCGGCGAAGAGGTCGACGAGCCGGTCGGCGATCTCCGGGTAGTCGTCGCGGAAGCTACGCACGCGCGCCTCGTCGACAAGCGCTCGGACCGCGGCCGGCTGCGGCGCCAGGGAGCGCTCGAGCACCGCGTCGAGATCGTCCGGCCGCAGCGGCTTGGAGAGGTAGTCGTCCATGCCCGCGCCGAGGCAGCGCTCGCGGTCCCCGCCCATCGCGTTGGCCGTCATCGCGACGATCCGCACCGATGCCGCCCCGGCGCCGGCCTCCCCGGCGCGGATCGAGGCCGTCGCCTCGTAGCCGTCGAGCTCGGGCATCTGGCAGTCCATGAGCACGAGGTCGTAAGCGCGCTCGGCCAGCATGGCGAGTGCCTCGCGGCCGTTGTGGGCAACGTCGGATGCGATCCCGCGGCGCCTCAGCAGCCCCTCGACGACCAGGTGGTTGACCTCGTTGTCCTCGGCGACGAGCACGCGGACGCTGCCGCCCTCCGGCGCGCCTCCGCTGCGCCGGCGGGTCCATCCGGCGAGTGCGGGGCGGCGGCCGGCGCCACCGCTCGCGGCCGCGCCGGCGAGCACCTCCGCGACCGTGGTCAGCAGCGCGGCACGCCGGACGGGCTTGGTCAGGTAGTGCGTGATCCCGACCGCGCGCGCCCCCTCCGGGCGCTCGCCGCCGGAGGTCAGCATCACGAGCTTGAGCCCGCGCAGCACGGGATCGCGCCGGATCTCGGCGGCAAGCTCGAGGCCGTCCATGCCGGGCATGTTGCCGTCGAGCACCGCAACCTCGAACGGCTCGCCGTCGCGGGCCGCCTCGTGGAGCAGGAGCAGCGCCTGCGCGCCGTCCGCAGCAGTGGCGACGCGCGCCTCACGCGACTGCAGGCAGCTCGCCAGGATCGCGCGGTTGGTCGCGTTGTCGTCGACGACGAGGGCATGGACACCGAGCGGCAGCGAGCTGCGCTGGCGCCGCATCGGGCCGCTCGGCGCCCCCGCCTGCAGGCGGGCGGTGAAGGAGAACGTGCTGCCCTCGCCGGGCACCGACCGCGCGCCGACCTCGCCGCCCATCAGCTCCGCGAGCTGGCGCGAGATCGCCAGTCCGAGACCGGTGCCGCCGAAGCGCCGCGTCGTCGACGTGTCCGCCTGCGAGAAGGACTCGAACAGCCGCGGGAGCGTCTCTGGGTCGATGCCGATGCCGGTGTCGCGCACGTCGAAGCGCACGAGCACGCCGTCGGACTCGCATGCGGCGAGGCTCGCGCGCACCTCGACCTCGCCCGACTCGGTGAACTTGATCGCGTTCGAGAGCAGGTTGGTGAGCACCTGGCGCAGGCGGCCGCTGTCGCCGCGCACCGCGGCCGGGACGTCGTCGTCGGTCCAGGTGATCAACTCCAGCCCGCGGTCGTGGGCCTGGGGAGCCAGCATCTCGCCGACGTCCTCGACGGTCGCGCGCAGGTCGAAGTCGTGCGGATCGAGCTCGAGCCGACCGGCCTCGATCTTGGAGAAGTCGAGGATGTCGCTGATGACGCCCAGCAGCGCCTCGCCCGAGCGCGCGGCGGTCTCGGCCTGATCGCGCTGGTCGCCGGTCAGCTCGGAGCCCAGCAGCAGCTCGAGCATCCCGATGACGCCGTTGAGCGGCGTGCGGATCTCGTGGCTCATGTTGGCCAGGAACTCGGACTTCGCGCGCGAGGCCTCCATCGCCTCGCCGAGCGCCCGCTGGCGGTCGGTCACGTCCGTGCCCATCACCGCGACGCCGTAGAGCCTTCCGTCGCGATAGGCGAGCGGGAACTTCGTGATGTGGAACGTCTCGCCGCCGGCCGTGTCCTGCTCGTACTCGATGACCGCGCCGGTGCGCAGCACCTCGAGGTCGCTCTCGCGCACCGGGTCGGCGAGCTCCGGCGCCAGGAAGTCCGCGTCGGTGGCGCCGATGACCTCGGCCGCGCTGTGTCCCGTGGACTGCTCCCAGCTCGGATTGACGAGCAGGTAGCGGCCTTCGCGGTCCTTGACCGAGACGGTGACGGTGGCGTGGCGCAGAATGCCCTCGAGCCGGTCGCGGGAGACCTCGATCTCACGCTCGCGACGGCTCAGCGTCTCGGCCATCTCGTTGAACGACTCGCCGAGCCGAGCGACCTCGCCGGCTCCGACCTGCGGGACGCGCGCCCGGCGGTCGCCGCGTGCGAGCCGGTCGGCGGCCTCGGCGACGCGGCGCACGGGAGCGATGACGAAGCGGCGCAGGTACCAGCCGAGCCCGACCAGCATCAGGACCGAGAGGACCATGCCGCCGACGCCCGTGCCGGTCGCGATCGCGCCACGCAGCTCGGCGGCGTCGCGGCGCTTGGCGACGAGCGCCTCCTCGGCCCCGTCGAAGCCGTCGAAGCCGGCGCGCAGAGCGTCGACGAGGCGCTTGCCCCTGCGGGTCGCGGCACGGATGCGCTCGGCGCCGAGGCGCGGGCCGGCCATGCGCTGCGGCACGGCGTAGCGGTCGACGTAGGCTTGGATGCGCGCGTCGAGCGTCGCGAGCCGGCGGCGCTGTCCGGGCTGGCCGACCCGGGCGTGGAGAGCCCGCAGCTGGCTCGGGATCGAGCGCAGGCCCTCGTCGAAGGGCTCCAGCAGGCTGCGGTCGTCGGTGAGCATGAAGCCGCGCAGGCCGGTCTCGACGTCGATCACCGTGCGCTCCAGCTCGTTCGCCGTCTGCAGCACCTCCTGGGCGTTGGAGACGCTGCGGGCCTCCTCGTGGAAGCCGCGGGTGGCGACGATCAGCGACGTGAAGACGACGGCGAGCACCGCGACCACCACGCCGACCGCGGCGTAGGTGGAGCGCGCGAGGGTGGCGCGGGTCGGCTCGGCGAGTAGGCGTGCAGGGGCCAGCGAGGGCATCGGACACCCGAGTGATCGGCCGGCCCCGCCCGCGCATTGAATCCCGGGCCGATAGGGTGCGCGCGCGGACATGAAGGTGCTGATCGCCGACGACGAGCCGGGAACCCGGCTGCTCCTGGCCACGACGCTCGAGCGGCTCGGCCACGAGTGCATCGCGGCCTCCGACGGCGACGAGGCGTGGAGGCGCTTCACGGCGGAGCAGCCTGCGGTGGTGGTCACCGACTGGCAGATGCCGGGCCTCGACGGCACGGAGCTGGCACGCCGCATCCGCGAGCGGCGGACGGCCGACTACACCTACGTCGTCGTCCTGACCGGGGCGGCCGATGAGGCGTCGGCGCGCGCGGCGATGGAGGCGGGCGCCGACGACGTGCTGCTCAAGCCGTTGGACGCCGCCGACCTCGAGCGCAAGCTGATCGCCGCGGAGCGGGTCACGGCGACGCACCGCCGCCTGCACGCGGACGCGCGCCACGATCCGCTCACCGGCATCGGCAACCGGCTGCGGCTCGCCGAGGACCTCGAAGCGGTCTGCGGGCGCGTCGAGCGCTACGGCCACGCCTACTGCGTCGCGATCGCCGACGTCGACCGCTTCAAGGGCTACAACGACGCCCACGGCCACCCACGCGGCGACGACGTCCTGCGCGCGGTCGCCGAGACGCTGCGCGAGACGGTGCGCACCGGCGACAGCGTCTACCGCTACGGCGGCGAGGAGTTCGTCGTGCTGCTGCCCGAGCAGTCCCTCGCGGGCGCCGAGCAGGCAGCGGAGCGGCTGCGCGCCGCCGTCGAAGCGCTGGCCCTCCCCCACCCGGGCGGCGACTGGGTGACGATCTCGATCGGCGTGGCGGGCCTCGGAGACGGCTCGTGCGCGCCCGACGCGCTCTTCGATACCGCCGACCGGGCGCTCTACGAGGCCAAGGAGGCCGGTCGCAACCGCGTGCACGCCCGCAGCGTCGCGACCGAGGCGGCGGATCGTCGCGTGCGCGTGGCGATCGCGGACGACGATGCGTCGCTGCGGCTGACGCTCGCGACGATGATCGCCGGCGCGGACGGGCTGGAGCTCGTCGGCGAGGCGGCCGACGCCAACACCGCCGTCGCGCTCGCCGCGTCGCGCCGGCCCGACGTCGTCGTGCTCGACTTCGACATGCCGGGAGCCGGCGGCGCGCGCGCTGCCGCCGAGATCCGCGAGGCGTGCCCGACGGCCCGGATCGTCACACTGTCGGCCGACTCGAGCGCCGCCGCCCAGCTCGACATGTCGCGGGCGGGAGCGGTCGGCTACCTCGTCAAGGACGCGCCGGTCGACGAGATCGAGCGCGCGATCCGCTCCGCCGCCCGCTGGTAGGCGGGCTCACGAGCGCCAGCTCCGCGGCGACGCGCGGCCCGACGGGCCGCCGCCGGCGGAGCGCCCAGCGCAGCCCGCCGATCGCGTCGAGCAGCCCGCGCCGGTGCGCGCGATCACGCGCGGCAAGCACCGCCGCCGCCGTCTCGGCGACGGCGTCGCGAGCCGGGCGCAGGGTCCACGCGGCCCACAGATCGTTGCGCGCCGCGACGGCGACGCGGCGTTCGCGATCGCGGCGCCCCGAGGGGTGGTGGTGGGCGACGACCGCCGGGACGTGGACGAGGTCCCAGCCACGGTCCGCGAGCATCGCCGCGAGCGGGCGCTCCTCGCCGCCGATGCCCCAGCGGGGATGGAAGCCGCCGGTGGCGAGGTACGCGTCGCGGCGCAGGACGGCGCCGCAGGCGATGAAACCGAGCACGCGCGGACCCGGCAGTCCGGGCCGCGAGCCCAGCGGGCTGCCGGCCATCAGGTCGCACGTCGGATCCACGCGCCCGCCGGGCAACAGGACACGGCCCGCGATCAGCCCGACCGCGGGATGCTCGTCGAGCAGTGCGGCAGCGCGCGCGAGCGCGCCGGGCGCCCACCACGAGTCGTCGTCGCAGAAGGCGACGTACGGGCCGCCGGCGCGCAGCACCCCCGCGGTTCGCGCGGCGGCCCCGCGGTCCTCGCCGAGCTCAATGACCTCGACGCGGGGCCGGGCGGCGCGGACCGCGGCCGGCGTCCCGTCGCGCGAGCCGTTGTCGACCACGACGACAGCCGGCGCCTCGGGCAGCGCGGCGAGCCGCTCGAGCGTATGCAGGAGCTCCTCGCGGCGGTCACGGGTCGCGATCACGACGGTCGGAGTCGGCATCGACTCGGGCTACCCGGCCGGCGCGCCCGCAGTCGAGCGCCTGGTTGACGAGCGCATCGGCCATGGCGTTCTCGCGCCGGGGGACCGGCGTGAGCGACCACGTCTGGAAGCCGCCGAGCGCGTCGCGCGCCGCCCGGTAGAGCGGGATCAGTTCCGGATGCTTGACGCGGTAGCGGCCGTTGACCTGGTGCGCCACGAGCTCCGAGTCGTTGACGAGCTCGACCTCGGTCGCCCCGAGCGCGACGGCGCGCTCGAGCCCGAGCAGCAATGCGCGGTACTCGGCCACGTTGTTGGTCGCGTCGCCGATTCGCTCGGCGGCCTCGTCGACGACCTGCCCGTCGGGCGTCGCGAGCACGGCCGCGGCGGCGGCCGGTCCCGGGTTGCCGCGCGCTCCGCCGTCCACGTGGACGACCAGCTTCATCGGCCAGGTCTACTACGCGGCCGAGAGCGGTGGGAAGTCGCCGGCGACGCGCGGACGGCGACGATCGCGGACCTCGCGCTGGCCGCCTCCGGTGTTGCCCGGCTCGCGGCGCTCCTGCTTACGCCGGTCGACGATCACGGTGACGTTCGGATCCTCCGCGTAGTAGTCGACGAGCTTCTCGTAGAGCTCGCCCGACAAGGGTTCTGGAACGACGCAGTAGATCACGGACGAGATGCTAGTGGAGCGGCCCGCAGGGACCGCAATCGACCATCTGTCGACTTACCCGGCCGCCGCTGCCGCCAGATGGAGCCTACCGCGCTCGTCGGCCTCGGCGTTGCCGGTCCGCTCGTCGTCGCCGAGCTCGTCCAATTCGTCGCCCTGCGCGTCGCGGCGCACGCCTCCGGCCTCGTCGGAAAGGTCGATCTCGTAGCGGTACCAAGAGAGCTCCCACATGACCGTGATCGCCACGACGCTCGGGCGCTCCTCGAGCGGGCGCACGCACACCTCCGGCGCTCCGAGCGACCGCGCCACGCCACCCACGGTCCGGACGTGCTCGGAGCCGTTGAAGACGTCGAGCGCGCGCTGCATCTTCAGATCGGCGTTGGTCGGCACCGCGCGCACGTGGCGCGGGGCGCGCGGCGGCCGGGCGATCGGCTCGGGGACGGCCTCGACCGGCTCGGGCTGTACATCCTCATCGGCGCCCGCGTCCCAGACGGGCGCGGCGTCGGCGGCGGCCGCCATCTCGAAGTCGGCGTCGACGTCGCGAGCGCGCTCGCGCCTGGCGCGTACACGCTCGCGCCACGAGCGCCCGCGACCCTCCCGGCCTGACCGCTGCAGGGCGAACTCGTCGGCGCCCGACTCGGGGATCCAGCCCTCATGCTGCGCGCGGGCGGTGCACAGCTCGCAGACCTGCTTGCGGGCGCCGCCCGCGAGGAACGGCTCGGCATGCTCGCCGCGCAGCAGCGTACGCCCGCAGATGTCGCAGGCGACGTCGGTCTGGTTGGTGCGGATGTCGCGCGTGCGCGGCAAGGCCGGGCAGTCTAACGTCGCTTGATGGGCGCCCGCGGGCGTCGCCGTGCGGCGCACTCTCCTGTCGCGTTGTGCTGTGAGCGTTCGCCGCCTCCCGGACTACGCCGTCGCCGGCTCCTCCTCGCGGGTCTTGGCCACGACCTTCCCGGCGAGATGGGCCGGAACCTCCTCGTAGCGCAGGAACTCGAGCGTGTACTCGCCCTGGCCGCCGGTCAGCGCGCGCAGGTCGGGCGCGTAGGCCAGCATCTCCGCCATCGGCACCTCGGCCGTGACCTCGGTCATGCCGCCCACCGCCTCCGTCCCGAGGGGGCGCCCGCGGCGCGATGAGAGGTCGCCCATGACGTCGCCGACCGCCTCGTCGGGCACCAACGCCGTGACGAGCATGATCGGCTCGAGCAGCACGGGCCCGGCCTGCTCGAGCGCCTGGCGCATCGCGATCGACCCGGCCATCTTGAACGCCATCTCGGAGGAGTCGACAGAGTGATAGGAGCCGTCGAACAGCGTCACGCGCACGCCCTTGACCGGGAAGCCGGCGACCGCGCCGTGCTCCATCGCCTCGAGCACGCCCTTCTGGACCGCGGGGATGAAACCCGTCGGGATCACGCCGCCCTTGATCGCGTTGACGAACTGGAACTCGTCACCGCCGCCGAGCGGCTCGATCTCGATGTGGCAGTCGCCGAACTGGCCGCGCCCGCCGGTCTGCTTCTTGTGGCGCCCGTGCGCCTTCGCGCCGGCGCGGATCGTCTCCTGGTAGGGCACGCGCGGCGGCTTCAGCGTCACCTCGGCGCCGAAGCGCGAGCGCATCCGCTCGACCGTCACCTCGACGTGGATCTGCGAGAGCCCGGCCACGATCTGCTCCCCGGTCTGGGGGTCGCGATGCAGGTCGATCGTCGGGTCCTCCTCCTGCAGCCGGCGCAGGGCCGTGAAGACCTTGTCCTCGTCGCCCTTCGCCTTCGGCTCGATCGCGAAGGCCATGACGGGAGCGGGCAGCTTGATCGAGGGCATCGTCACCGGCTCGTCGTGCCCGGCCAGCCAGTCGCCGGCGCGCGTCTCCTTGAGCTTCGCGACCGCGCCGATGTCGCCCGGCCCGAAGGCGTCCGCGTGGCTGACCTCCTTGCCGCGCGGGACCAGCAGCTGGCCCACGCGCTCCTTGGCGTGCGCGCGGGTGTTCATCACCGGCGTGTCGTGGGAGAGCGTCCCCTGGTAGACGCGGAACAGGTTGATGCGCCCCGCGAACGGGTCTGCGCGCGTCTTGAAGACGTACGCGTAGGTCTCGGCGTCCGGGTCGGGCTCGAGCGTCATCCCGTCGAGCTGCAGGCCGCCGTGCTGCACGGGCGAGGGCAGGTCGTCGACGACGGCGTCCAGCAGCC
>JAXDHR010000261.1:0-4553 GCA_034664425.1 Solirubrobacteraceae bacterium | reverse complement strand
CCGTTGACCGAGGACGGCCCTAGGTACGAGCTGCGCCTGGCCTGGCGCCACGGGGACGGATCGCCTGGGGTGATCGCGGCCCGTGAGAGCATCGGGGCTCTGGCTGCGAGCCCCATCTGACGCGCTGTTGCCCGGGACTTGAGCTGCGATGCCGCCGGACGGGTGCCCTGCCCGGCAACGGTCAGCTCGGCGGGACGACTAGTACGACGGCGCGTGCCGTGAGCTGCTCGCCGATCCCTCAGGCCCGCTGGCCGAGGGCCGGGTCTTGTAGCGGCCGGCGGCGGCCGCCACGACGGCGAGTTCGCCCCAGCGCTTCCGAGGCTTGACGGCGAAGCGATAGACGCGGACGTGCTGATCCGGCGGCGCGTCCTCAACGATGAGCAGCACTGGGTTGTCGGTCTCGTGGTTGTCCCGACGCGCGATCCGCCACAGCGAGCGGCGGTCCACGTAGCTCGGCGGTGCGTCGAGCGCCGGGTGGACGTGCCACTCGCCGACGTAATCCTCAATACCGTCGGTCTGATCGTGGATGTCGTCGAGGTAGCGCTGGAGGAACAGCGTGTCGCGAGCGAGGGCGAACCGGCGGTGTCTCGCCCAAGGGCCTGGCGGGCTGGCGCGAGCGACCCCCAGCGTCGTCGCATTCGATGCTGTGCCCGAGCAGAATGCCGCCCATTTCCGTTCCTCGCGGAAACCGCGCGGCGTGGAGAGTCAATCCGGTGCCCAACCGGACGTCGGCACCGCTGATCGGTCGATCCACCCACAGCCAGTGCTTCGCGTCCAGCCAGCCGCCGTCGAGCACGTCGAGGCCGCGCGCCGCGGCGAACACCGGCGGATCAGCAGGTATCCGGTAAGAATGATCGCCAGCACCCGCCCACGGCGGACTTGGGCTTCCATCAGCGCCGCGGTACGACCCTGAGCGTGGTGGCCCGCGCCTGCGGGCTGATCATCGGCAGGACGTAGTCCGGGTAACGGCTGTACTTGTCCTGGTAGGCGACGTCGATCGCGTCGTTGACCTCCTCTCCCGCATCCTCGAAGGCGACGTCCGTCGCAACGCCGCCGGCGCTCGCGTGCCCCTCGCCCCGGGCGTGGGCAGCGCGGAACCAGCGAGGAGCTCTACGTGCGCTCATGGCGCGGGTCAGATCCGGTGAGCGCGCGCGATGGAGCCGACGGACTGCGCGATCTCCGCGATCCAACGACCGCGACGGCGCTTCTCGCGCTCGTCGGCGGAGTTGATCACGAGCTCAGCGTCTTGGCCGCGCATGCGCTCGTGTCGATGAATGCTCCGCAGGCTGCAGCAGCGCTCGACCGGCTCGCCACGGCGAGGGCTCCAGAGCTTCGTCGTCTCGCCGAGCTCTGGCGGGACGACAGTACGTCGTCGAGCGCTTAGCGAACTCCGGCGGCCGGGAACGTGACCGGCTGGTCACTGCGCGAGGGCGGGCGACGACCGCCCCCGGCTCTCGCCCAGCCGAGCCCGAGTGCCGCTGCGTCGCAGCGGCGCCCGTGGCAGCGCGACCGCGCGCGCCGTCTGCCAGGCATGTACTCGTCCGGCGCCCAGATGGTTCCGTAGGGCGATCGTGGTCGTGGCGAAGCGGCTGGAACGCGGACCTTCGCCGAGTGTCACCTGTCGGACCGAACACGGCGATCGGGGGTAGGGGACGTTCGTGCCCCCCTGCGATCGGGCATCACACAGATTCCAGGAGTGGGCCCAGTGATTCCCGCTCTCCACGAAACGGCACCCCCGCCGCGAGGCGGGTCCGCAAACCCAGGGGTCTTCCGCGTGAAGGCGGCCCAGGTACCGAAGGAGCAGCTCGATGCCCGTCACCTACTGGTCGGCTCGTCCAGCCGACGTGATCCGGCCCGGCCGGGCGACGCAGGACCCTCTCCCGTCGGCCATGGGTCAGTGGACGGTGCACGAGACGCGGCGCGCATGTCTCTCGTGCGGCGTGCACAGCTTCCAGCCGACCGCATGCGCGAACTGCGGCGGACGGACGCTGCCCTTGGCAGAGATCGAGGAGCCGCCGCATGCCTGACGTGCGCGCTGCTCGGGTCCGCTCGTGGTGCCGGTGTCTGCCCCATGTCGTTCTGGCGACGGCCCTGGTGATGGTTGCGCCGGGGCTCGTGGTCCGGGCGCTGATCCCGCGGGCTGACCCGGCCCTCCTGCTCCTCTCCGTACCGTTCACGGTGGTGCTCTCGGTTCTCGCCGCCCGCGTTGGGGCGGCGCTGTGGGCACGGCGCTCCGCCTCGCAGGACGTCGTGTTCGCCGACCTGATGCTGTGGGGCTGGTGTCGCCGGGTGCTCGCCGAGCGGCGCCTTGCCGTGGCCAGGTCCATCGTCGGCGACGACATGCCCGCGCTCGACCGGGACTGCCGCGCGCTGGTCCTGGAGCGGTTGAGCCGGACACTGGACGCTCGCGACGCGGACACGCAGGGCCATAGCCGGCGCGTCGCACGCCATGCGGAGCGTTTGGCCCGCGCGATGCACCTCCCGCCCGCCGAGGTGGCCAGGGTCCGGACTGCGGCGACCCTGCACGACATTGGCAAGCTGCGTACGCCGCCGGCGCTCTTGAACAAGCGTGGACGGCTCTCGGACGAGGAGTTCGCGGTGATCCGGCGCCACCCGGTCGATGGCGCCGACATGCTCGCGGCCATCGGTGACCCCGAGATCGTCGCCATGGTCCGCCACCACCACGAGCGGATCGACGGGACCGGCTACCCCGATGGGCTGACCGGCGGGGCTATCCCACTCGGGGCGAGGATCATCGCGGTCGCCGACACCTTCGACGCGATCACCTCGAACCGCTCCTACCGGCGATCGGCCAGCCACCAGCGGGCGCTCGCGGTCCTGTCCAAGGAGGCAGACCAACAGCTCGATGGGGACGTCGTGTCCGCCTTCCTGGCCTACTACTCGTCTCGCCGGTCCGTCGCCGTGCTCTCACTGCTCGCGTCGGCGCCGGGCAACGGCGCCTCGTGGCTCCAGCGCGTGCCGGACGGGCTCGGCGGGGTGGGCGCCTCGCTCCTGAAGGCCGCTCTTCCCGCGCTCGGGGCGGCCGCGCTCCTTGCGGTCCCGCGCCTGAGCGACCCGGTCGTACACGTGCCGCGAGTCCGCGAGGTCGCCCAGGTGGGGCATGCGGCGTACGCCCACGCCCTCCTCGGGACGGAGCCGCTCCGCGCGGCGGTCGCCGCGCCCGACCGCGCGGGGTGGCGGGCGGACTCCCCGTCGCGGCCGCCCGCTCGTGACCCGGTCGGCGCGCCGCGCCCACGGGGGTACCGGGCGCGCTCGCGGCCGGCGCATCGCCCGAACGGGGGCCGAGCCCCCGCAGGCGCGCCCGCGGTAGAAGGGGTGGACGCAGCCACCTCCGAGCGCCCAGCCGCCCCGGCGCCGGCCGCACCCGTGCGGCAACTGCCCGCGACGGGGGCCGCGCGCGTGCCGGTCCTGCCGAGGGTTGAGCCCGTCCGAGTGCCGAGCCTGCCGGTGGTGGAGTCCCTGCCGGTGCATACAACGCCGACCATGGAGCCCGTGCGGACGCGGCTCGACCCGGTGGTCGAGGTGCCCGGCACTCCAAGCGTGCCCGTGCCGGCGACGCCGTCGGTCGCGCCGGCGCGCGCCGCGCAGGAGATCGCGACAGCCGCAGGCATCGACAGCGAGGCGGTCGCCGGCACCGTGCGCGGCGCCGCGACCCAGGAGAGGAACCCATGAGCCATACGAAGCCGACCGCTCCGGCCGCTCCGACGGACGCGCAGCGGGTGTTCGACGTCGTCGAGGCGCCGCTGGAGCCTTCCGGCTCGATCGTCGCGCTGCGCGGGGACATCGATCTCGCCACGGCGCCGGGCCTGCGCCAGCGTCTGCGCACGCTCGTCGAGGCCGGCACAACCCGCCTCCTCCTGGATCTGCGCGGCGTCACGTTCATGGACTCGGTGGCGCTAGCGACGGTGCTACACGGCCGGCGCTTGCTCGGCGACGACGGCTGCATGGCTGTCGTCGTCCCCGACGGGTCCTACACGCGCCTACTGTTCGAGGCCGCCGGGCTGCCCTCCTGCCTGGAGCTCTTCAACAACCTCGGGGACGCTGCCGCCCACCTCGCTGCGAATGCTGCTCATGGCGTGTCTGCCCGCCCGCGCGTCGGCCAGCAGCGCCTTCAGGGCGCCGCCGTAGAACGACGGGTCGAGACCGTGTCTTGAAAACCGTTGTGCCGGTGACCCCGGTACCGAGCGTTCGAATCCCTCCCTCTCCGCCTCAGCGGTCTCGAGCCGCTGATCAACGGGTTTCGCTGAGCGTGGGCGCTGCGGCGGGTAGCTTCACCGTGACGCAGAGCCCGCCCGCGGCCCGGGGGGTGAGGGCGAGGGTTCCGTCGTGTGCTTGGGCGATGCTCTTGACGATGGCCAGGCCGAGGCCGACACCCCCGTGGTCGGTGCGTATGCGCTTGCTGCCGCGCTGAAATGGCTCGGCAAGCGTGGCGACCAGTTGGGGGGTGAGCTCCTCGCCGGTGTTCTCGACCGTGAGCACCACAGTCCCGGGGTGAGCGCTGGTCGTGACCCACACGGTGCCGTGGTCGGGCA
>JAXDHR010000260.1:0-6506 GCA_034664425.1 Solirubrobacteraceae bacterium | reverse complement strand
TCGAGCCCGCGCTCGCCGCGATCTGCGAGGCGGTGCACGACACGCTCGAGGAGACGCCGCCCGAGCTGGCCGCGGACATCACCAAGGAGGGCATCCTGCTCGCCGGCGGCGGCTCGCTGCTGCGCGGGCTCGTGGACCGTGTGCACGAGGAGACCGGCATGCCGGTGCGGATGGCCGACTCGCCGCTGACCTGCGTCGCCGAGGGCGCCGGCATGTCGCTGGAGGAGCTCGACACGCTCGGCGCCCGTAGGCGCGAGCGCCGGCGGTACTGACGTGGCCACGGCGGTGCAGCCCGAGGCGCTCGGCGCCTGGCTTGCGCAGTGGGCCGCGGAGCACGGCGGCGTAGAGCGCACCGACGTGCGGCCGGGCCGCGTGCGTTACATGGCCGCCGACGGGGCGCGGATCGCCTGCGACCCGCCCTTCCCGCCGCTCGAGGACGTCCCGACCGGGACGGTCGAGGGCTTCCTCTCCGAGCCGCTGGTCGCCCACGCGGGGCGCCAGCGCGTGACGGGGGTGATCCTCGTCGGGCCACGGGGACACGCGGCGGGCGTGTTCTCGGGCGCGCGCCTGGTCGACTCCGCCGTCGCCGGACGGGGCCCGCAGCGCGACCCCGCCGGGCTCGCCGCGCGCGTCCTGCTCGCACACCGCGACGACCTCGACGCGGTCGTCCTGGCCGGCGAGCGGCGCGCCCTGGCAGCCGTGATCGACGATCCGCGGCTGCGCGGTCTCGCCCGCCTGGCCGGCGAGGAGATCATCGACGTGGCCGACCATCGGCTGCAGAACCTGCGTCGGCTGCCAGAGCGCTTCCGCGCCACCGTGATCCGGTCCGGCTGACTCAGCCGCGGACGGGCTCGGAGACCTCGTCCTCGCCCGCCGGGCGCCAGCCCGGACCGCGGAAGACGAGCGCCAGCTTGGTTCGCGACCCGTGCGCGACGCGGATGTCATGCCACAGCGATGCGTACTCGCCGAAGGCGACGCGGAGCGGCGCGAACGTCGCGATGTTCGTCGTCAGGCCATAGCGGACGCGCTCGCCCTCGGGCTCGAAGGAGCCGAACAGCCGGTCCCAGACGATCAGGATCCCGCCGTAGTTGCGGTCGAGGTAGACGGCGTTGGAGCCGTGGTGCACGCGGTGGTGGCTGGGGGTGTTCAGCACCGCCTCCACGGGACGCGGCCCTCGCTGGATCCGCTCCGTGTGCAGGCCGAACTGGTAGATCAGCGACCAGGACTGCGCCAGCAGCACCATCCATGGCGGGAAGCCGAGCAGTGGCAGCGGCAGCCAGAACGGCAGGTAGGTCATCGGCACCCACGTCTGCCGCAGCGCGGTCGAGAGGTTGTAGTGCGTCGAGGAGTGGTGGACGACGTGGCTGGCCCAGAACACGCGGCTCTCGTGAGAGACGCGATGAAACCAGTAGTAGGCGACGTCGTCGGCGAGGAACAGCGCGATCCAGGTCAGCGGCTTCGCCGGATCCAGCCGCAGCGGCGTGAGCTCGTAGAGCGCGGCGTAGATCGTCACCACCACGAGCTTCCAGGCGACGTTGATCGTGACGTTGCCGAGGCCCATCGTCAGGCTCGTCCGGGTGTCGCGCGCCTCGTAGCCGGCCAGCTCGCCCTCGTAGTGGCGGAAGGAGAGCGCCTCCACGACGAGCAGCAGCACGAAGAACGGGATCGCGTAGTAGAGGACCTCGGCCATGTGCCGCAAGCGTAGGGCCGGCGCGCGTCAGCCGTCCAGGCGTCGCGAGCGGTGACGCCCGGACGCCCGTCCGAGAAGAACGATCCCGCTCAGGTCACGTCCCGGCGCCGATCCACGAGCACCCCGGCGGCGAGGAAGATCGCGGCCCAGGCGGCGAGGACGAGCAGCGCGGGCACGAACGCCAGCGGGTGGTCGTTCATCGCCCCGCCGAGGTTCCCGGCGGCCGAGCCGATCGTGTAGCGCGAGGCGTCGTCCGACAGCAGCGGGATCAGCGGCTCGACGATGAAGAACCAGCACAGCGAGCCGACGACGGCGGCGACCTGGTTGCGCACGAGCACGCCGATGCCGACGCCGAGGATCGCGCAGAGCACCGCCGCGATCAGGCCGCCGGCTCCCGCCCGCAGGTAGTCGCTGCCGCCCAACGACGGCCCGCTCTGGCCGGCGAGCAGCGGGATGCCGAGGCCGAAGGCCACGATCAGCATCAGGATCCCGATGCAGAGCGCCGCGACCCCGTAGGCGAGCATCCGCGCGAAGGTCAGCTTGCCGCGGTCGGGCGCGATCAGCAGCGCCGGCGCGAGCGTGCGGTGGCGGTATTCCGCCGCCGCGCCGACGACGCCGAACAGCAGCAGCACTGCAGACAGGGTGTTGCCGAAGTTGATCACCCCGCGCTTGTCGGGCAGCGTGCGCGGATGTCCGGCGAGCGAGCCGATCAGGACCGTCGCGAGCACGAGCAGGACCGCGGCGCCCGCGAAGCCGAGCGCGGTGCGCGTGGTGCGCAGCTTGATCAGCTCGCCGCGGATGCGCGCGCTCACGACCGCACCGCCGTCTCCGCGGGGTCGGCGGTCAGCTCCAGGAAGACGTCCTCGAGCGAGGCGCCGTGCGCGGTCAGCTCGCGCAGCGCGACGCCCTCGCGCAGCGCGATCTCGCCGATCGCCGGGGCCTCGAGCTCGGCGACGAGCAGCGCGTCGTCGCCGCCCCCCTCGCGCAGCGTCGCGCCCGCCGCTTCGAGCGCCGGGCGCAGGCGGCCGACGTCCGCGGCCCGCACGCGCGTCAGGTCGCCGCCCGCGCGGCGCGTGAAGTCGGCGATCGAGCCCTGGTAGGAGAGCCGTCCGCGCGAGATCACGACGACGTCGTCGACGGTCTGCGCGACCTCGGAGAGCACGTGGCTGGAGACGAGCACCGTCCGGCCCTCGGCCGCCTTCGCCCGCAGGAAGTCGCGCAGCCAGCGGATGCCCTGCGGGTCCAGCCCGTTGGCCGGCTCGTCGAGCACGAGCACCTGCGGGTCGCCGAGCAGCGTCGCGGCGAGCGCCAGCCGCTGGCGCATGCCCATCGAGTACTTGCCGGCGCGCCGCCCCGCAGCGTCGCGCAGCTCGACGATGTCGAGTACCTCCTCGACCCGCCCGCGCGGGAGCTTCGCCATCGCGGCGAGCGCGCGCAGGTGATCGCGCCCCGAGCGCCCCGGGTGGAACCCGGAGACCTCGAGCGAGGCGCCGACGGTGTGCGCCGGATCGGCGAGCGCCTCGTAGGGCTCGCCGAAGATCAGCGCGTGCCCGGCGCTCGGCCGCGCGAGCCCGAGCACCATCCGCAGCGTCGTCGTCTTGCCCGCGCCGTTGGGGCCGAGGAAGCCGGTGACCGCGCCGGAGCGGACCTCGAACGAGAGATCATCGACGGCGGCCTGCGCGCCGTAGCGCTTCGTCAGCCCGTCGACCGTGATCGCCGTCCCGTCCGTCACATGACGGACCCTAAAGCACGCGGGAGACGTCCAGTTCGGGCGCGAGCGCGCCTTGCGGGTCGAGCACCGCGGCCGCGACGAGCTCGGCCGAGGCCGGCCCGAGCGTCACGCCCCAGGGGCCGTGACCCGTCGCGACGTGCAGTCCCGCGATGCCCGGCACCGGGCCCAGCAGCGGCCTGCCGTCGGCCGAGAGCGGTCGCGCGCAGCGCCGCAGCGGACCCAGGGCGGCGTCGGCCAGCGCGGGCACGAAGCGCGCACCGCGCTCGCGGAGCTCGACCGCGACCGCCTCGGGTGCGGGCTCGCCGGCGTCGAAGGACGAGCCGAGCGAGGACGTCCCGTCGAGCGTGATCAGCGAGAACAGCCGCGTCTCGGGCGGCTCGGCCGCGACGAGCGACTCCGCCCCCGCCTCCTCGAGCACGTGGCGCGGTGGCGCGGCGAGGCGCACCTGCGCGACGACGCCCCACAGCGCCGTGACCGGCAGCGGCAACCCGAGCTCGCCGGACCATGGGCCGGCGGCGACCACGACGGCGCCCGCGGGCTCGAACCCGCCAGCCGTCTCGACGCCGGTGACGCGGTCGCCGTCGCGGGCGAGCCGCGCGGCCGAGCCCTCGAGCAACTCCGCGCCGGCCGCCCGGGCGCGCGCCGCATAGGCGCGGACCGCGGCTGCCGGCGGTACGGGCCGTCCCGTCTCCATCCGGAACGCGTGCAGCCCTGGAGCCAGTCCGGGTTCTGCGCGCGCGAGGTCGGCGTCGTCGAGGTCGTCGAAGGCCACCGTCGGGAAGCGCGGCGCCAGCGCGGCCGCCTGTGCCCGCAGCGGGGCCGGATCCTCGCCCAGCACGAGGCAGCCGACAGGCTCGGCCGGGAGCGGGAAGCCGTCGAGCGCTGCGTAGTGCTCCAGCGAGCGCGCGTAGAGCGGTTCGAGCGCCGTGTCGAGCGGGTGCTCGAAGACGCCGGAGTTGCGACCGGAGGCACCGGCGCCGAGGACCTCGCGCTCGTGCAGGCGCACCGACGCCCCCGCTTCGGCGAGGAACGCGGCGACGGCGCAGCCGATCACCCCGCCGCCGATGATGACGACGTCGGCCATCAGAGCTTCGCGAGCGCGTCGGCGGCGGCGAGCGCCTCGTCGAGCGGGCGACCCGCGCTCGCGGCGATCCAGCATGCGATCGGCGCCGCGCGACGCTCCGAGGCGTGCGCGGCGACCGACGCGAGCCGCAGGATCGCGTCCATCTCCTCCGGCGTCGGCGCGGGGCGCCCGAGCGCCGCGGCGAAGTCGGCGATCCAGTTCTCGGCGGTCATGGCGGCGAGGCTAGCGAGCGCTCGGCGGCTGCGAGCGCCTCGGGCGTGTTGAGGCTCGCCAGCAGCCGCGCGTCCTCGGCGTCGATCGCCACCGGGGCGAGGGTGGCGAGTATGCGGCGCAGCGGCGCCTGCGCCTCCAGCCCGCGGCGGAGCGCCGGCAGCGCCGCCAGCGGGTAGCGCGCCGGGAACGGCTCCGGCGTTCCGCCGGCGGACACCGCCGCGCAACCCTCGGCCGCGGCGAGCCGTGCCAGTAGCTCCGGCGGCACCCATGGCTGGTCGCACGCCACCGCCACGATCGGACCGCCGGCGCGCTGCAGCGCGCAGACGAGCCCCGTCAGCGGGTGCTGCGGGCGTTCGGGCTCCAGCCAGACCTCGACGTCGAGCGGCGGCAGCGGCGTCGACCCCTTCGCGACCACGACGGCGCGCAGGCCCGCGGCCGCCGCCGCGGCGAGCGGCCAGGCGATGAGCGGCCGTCCGCCGAGCGGCGCCCCCGGCTTCGGCGCGCCCATGCGCCGCGACGCGCCGCCGGCAAGGACGGCGACGATCGCCGCCGGGCTCACGCGCCGATGACGTCGGCCCCGAGCAGCTTGCGCAGCTTGACCTGCAGCTGCAGCGGCGAGAACGGCGCCGCGAGCCGCTCGTCCGCCCCGGCGGCGGCGACCTCGCGCGAGCTCGCCGCGTCGTCGACGAGCAGCAGCACCTTGGCGTCGCGCGTCATCGCATCCTCGCCGAGGGCGCTGACCAGCGCGCCGGCATCGCGCGTACGCCAGGGGACGAGCACAAGGTCGGGCCGCTCTTCGCGCGCGCGCTCGAGCGCTTCGACGTCGGCGGCCTCGAGCACGTCGACGCGCGAGCCCAGCGCCACGCGCGCCACCGCGCGCGTGCCGGCGTCGAGCCCCGCGAGCAGCACTCGCGGACGGCGCGCCGCGGCGGCGGCGTCGCGCATCCCGGCGACGTGCTGGGCGAGCGGCACGCCGCCGGTCGTGGTCTCGCGCCGCGGCGGCGAGGTGTCGGCGAGCGGGCCGGCGGCGTCGATCACCGCGCGGGCGGCCGACATCAGATCCCGGCAGGAGCTGAAGCGGCGGTCGGGCGACTTGTCGAGCGCCTTGGCCATTACGCCGTCGAGCCCCACGGCGAGCTCGGGCCGCACGCTCGAGACCTTCGGCGGCGGCTCGGAGAGGTGCGCGTAGATGACCGCCACGTCGGTGTCGCGGGCGAACGGGACCAGCCCGGTGAGGCAGTGGTAGAGCAGGCAGCCGAGCGAGTAGACGTCGGTGCGGGCGCTCACCGGGGCGCCCTCGATCTGCTCCGGGGCGACGTAGTGGATCGTCCCGACGACGTCGCCGTCGCGGGTGAGCTGCGTGTGCTCGCCCCCGAGGCGCTTCGTGAGCCCGAAGTCGGTCAGGAAGGCGGTCCGGCCCTCGATCAGCACGTTGGCGGGCTTGACGTCGCGGTGGATCAGGCCCATCGCGTGGGCGGCGTCGAGGGCGGCGGCGACCTGACGGCAGACGTCGATCGCGCGGTAGGGGCGCAGGCGGCCGTCGTCGCGCAGCATCGCGGCGAGGTCGGAGCCCTGGATGTACTGCATCGCGAGGTACAGCAGGCCGTCGACCTCGCCGGCGTCGTAGACGGTGACGATGTTCGGGTGCTGCAGGGCGGCCGCGATCCGCGCCTCGCGCGTGAACCGCTCGCGGAAGCCGTCGGACTCCGCCAGGTCGGGCGCGATGATCTTGACGGCAGCGCGCCGGCGGAGGTTGAGGTGCTCGGCCCGGTAGACGACGCCCATGC
>JAXDHR010000259.1:0-6478 GCA_034664425.1 Solirubrobacteraceae bacterium | reverse complement strand
GCGGCTGGTGGCTTCTCAGCGGCGCGACGCCTGAGCCTTCGCGCCGCGGCCACGCGCTCGCCCGTGCGCCGCTCTCGGTTCTCGGCAAGCAGGCGCTGAGCATCGGCCTGCAGTGCCGCCGACTCGTGGTTAGCTCGCGAGCCGCCGCCCGAAGCTCTGCGACCTCCAAGCGCAGGCCCGCAAGTCGGGTCCTTCACCGGGCAGGCATAGCACCAGGATAGATCGGCTCGCGGGAGGCGGGCACCGCGAAGGTCTCGTACGAGCCTGTGAGCCTTGTCCTCGCTGACGGCATTGCGTGCGGGCGTTGGTCGCGATACCCACCGAGCGCCATGACCAGCAACGGCCACGACCAGGACCGGCCGGCAGCATGGAAGCGAGCCAACCCACCGAGCGCACGGTCGCATCGACGCACGGAAAAGCAGCAGCAGCGGCGCAGCGGGTGAAGAGCCGTGGTCGTCCGTCGTGATCACCCGCGGACTGGCGAAGTTCGGCAGCCGCGATCGGTACGACGACGCCGCCGATGTGCTGGCGACATGCCCGAACGTGAAGGCGCGCAAGAACGTGCCGAGCGTCGCGGGCGCCCGGCAGCCGACCGCCCAACGGCCGGCGGCTGCGGCCAGCGCGCAGGACGGCGCAGTGGTCGCGCAGCGAGCGTCGCGGCCAAGCGATCCCGCGTCGGAGATAAGCACGCGCGTCATCGAACTGCCCCTGCACGCCGTCCAGTCCGACCGGCACCCTCATCGTGCACCATTAAAGGTGACCTCCTGAGCAGGGCCTCTCGGCCGCCCCGCAGCCGAGAGGCCCTGCTCAGGAGGTCATTCTTGTCCGCAGATCGGTGGGAACCAGCCCTCTCAACGCGGTGGATCCAGGCTTAGCCGAGGAGGAACTCCATCCCGTAGCGCGGCGCCGCCTCGGCGTAGCGGGCCGCCACCTCGTCGATCGTCTCCGGGGGCGGGGACGCCGGGTCGAGCACGCGGTGGAGCGTCTCCTCGAAGAACTCCTCGATGCCGGCGGGGGTGAAGGTGAGGATCATCCGCATCGCCTCGGTCCCCGAGTTGTGGAAGCAGTGCACCAGACCGCGCGGGACGTTGACGAAGTCCCCCGCCGACGCGACCATCACCTCGTCCCCGAGGCGGATGTCGCACGTGCCCTCGACGACGTAGAACGTCTCGTCCTCGTTGCGGTGAACGTGCGGCGGCGGACCACCGCCGGGCGGGACGACGGCCTCCATCGCGAAGTACGCGCCGCCCGTCTCGCGGCCCGTCACGAGGAAGCGGTACGTGTCGCCGGGGCCCCAGTACGCGGCGCCGGCGTCGTGGCGGCGGTGCAGGGGGCGGGCGGGAGCGGTGAGCAGGTCGGCGGGGGGCATGCGGTCCTTCCTGGAGGTGGTTGTGCGGTCAGCGACATGGAGCGCGGGTGCGAGTTCGGCCGCTTTGAAGCACCGGATCGGGCGCTCGCGCCAAGCGTCAGCCAGGTGCCGCCGACGCTGAGCCGGCGGCACCTCGAGAGACTTAGCTCAGGCCATGGGGTGGTGGTGATGCACGACACGCGTGGTCACAACGGCCACGCCGGCGAGCGCGACAGCGCCGCCGACGGAGATCAGCACGATCACGAAGGCGCTGAGCCCACCACCGTCGACGGGGCTCGTCGCGGCGATGGACGGCTTGGAGGCGGTCGCGGCGTCGCCGCTGGCGACCGTCGCGTTATTGCCCGACGCGCCAGGTGCTACTCGGTTGTCGGGGTTGCGGAAGTCCTGCCGCGGGACGTTGGCGTGGACCGCGGCCCGGTTATCGAGATTGCGCAGATCACGCTGGGTAACGCCAGCTCGATGCGACGTGGTCCCGGGCGGGTTGAGGACGGAGGCGCTCGCCGTGGCGCAGAGGCACGCCGTGAAAGCAACCGCCAGAACGGCGGTGAGATACCGCATGATGCAGCGCTCCTACTTGTGGAGACGCTGGCTCGTGCCGCGGAGCGGAACGGTGCGGGCGGGGCCCGGACAACATCCCGGAAGACACGAGAGAGTCACGCGGAGCGGCAGGTCAGCCTTAGGCCGACCCTACTCCTCTGACACCGGGATCACAGCGCGATCTCAATGAACGGCCGCGGGCGGCCTACATGAGTTGTTCCGCGCTGCGACCTACGTCCAAGAACTCGACAACGCGGAGATCACCGACCGTCCACGCTCGCCGCCCACCGACGATCCGGTAGCAGTTCGCCACGGCTCTGGGCTACGGCGCTGAGAGGGTGGGCCAGCGCCGCTCGTCGCGCGAGCGACAGCGGAATGGCGTCACACCCCTGCCGAGCGGTGCTTCGGCCGAGGCAGCACAATGACAGCGTCGGTTCGAGCGAGCTGCCGCGGTCGTCCTCGTTGGCTTCTGTGGGGTGCTGGTTGGACGTGCGTGTGGGGCCGATGCCCAACTCGGTGCATGAGTCCGTTTCGAGTGCTGTCCGTGGGGGCCGGGCTGTGTGCGCTCTACTCTGCGCCGCTGCGCCGACGGATCGTGACACTGGGGCGCCACCAAGGCGGAGGCAAGTTTCCGCCTCCCAGGGGACGAGTTGCTCGGAGACGCTGACGGCGTCTCGACCCGCGCGATCTGGATCGACGCGCCGGCCGCCGTCGTGTGGCCGTGGTTGGCGCAGATGGTCCTGCCCCGCGTGGCGGCGCTTACACCCACGACTGGATCGAGAACCTGCTGGGCCTCGGAATGCACAGCGTTGATCAAGTCCTGCCCGCGTATCAGCACCCGCAGATCGGCGACACGATCAGCCTGGGCTCCAATCGGATGCGCGTCGAGCGGGTCGACCCGGAGCACGTCCTCGCCTGGCGCTCCAGGATGGCAACTGGGTCTGGACGTTCGCGGTCGCGGAGCGAGGCGGCAGGACACGTCTCATCAGCCGCAATCGGTTCCGCCTTCCGACGCTGATCGGCCGCATCGGGATGCTGCCGATGGAACCCGGCTCGCTGGTGATGAGCGCAAGATGCTGCTCGGGATCAAGGGGCGCGCCGAGCACCTGGCGTCCGCGCAAGCCACCTAGCCGACATCTCTCGGGTGTGCCGGTTGCGTTCCGATCACGCGGCCGAGGAGGATGGGCAGGGAGCGCTCGTGGCCATGGTGCTGAGCGCTATCAGCGACGACGGGACGAGCCGATGGACAGCGATTCCGACAGCGGGACCTGGGACTGCATTATCGTCGGCGCCGGGCCGGCCGGTCTCAACGCGGCGCTCGTGCTCGGCCGCGCACGCCGACGCGTCCTGGTGCTGGACAGTGCCCAGCCGCGCAACTACGCCACCCGTGAGATGCACGGCGTCCTTGGCCACGATGGCCTCGACCCGGCCGACCTGCGGGCCCGCGGCCGCACGGAACTCGGCCGCTACGGCGTCGAGGTCGTAACCGCCGAGGTCGAGGACGCCGAGGCGCTCGAAGGCACCGTTCGCGTCACCTCGTCCTTTGGCGCGCACCTCGCACGGGCTGTGCTGCTCGCCACGGGCATGCTCGACGAGGTGCCCGACATTCCGGGCTTCGCCGAGGTCTGGGGGACCACGGCGCACACCTGCCCGTACTGCGACGGCTACGAGCACCGCGACGAGCGGCTCGCCATCCTCGCCGCCGGCGCCCGCGGCGAGCATCTCGCCATCCTGCTGCGACAGTGGTCCGATGACGTTGCCCTGCTCAGCAACGGTCCACACGGCCTCGATGCGGATCAGCTCGCGCGCGTGCGGGCAGTCGGCATCCCGATCATCGAGACGCCCGTCGTCGCGCTGGATAGCGACGAAGGCGGCCGCCTCCGTCGCCTTCGCCTGGATAACGGAGAGACGCTCGACCGTGATGCGCTGTTCTTCTACGTCGGCTGGCAGTTCCGCAACGACGTCGCCCACAGGTTGGGCTGCCAGCTCAACGACGACGGCTCGATCGCGGTCGACTCAAGCCAAGCAACGACGGTCGACCGTGTCTACGCCGCCGGCAACTGCGCCGACCCGAGGGCGCTCGTCCCGGCCGCAGCCGGTTCCGGCGCCACCGCCGCGGTCGCCATCAACATGCGCCTGAGCGTGGAGGATGCCGACGACGCCGTCACCAGCTCCCGCGCGCCGACGACCTAGCTCGGCTGAGCAGCGCCATCGCCCAGGAGCGGCTCCGGTATGTCGCCATCGCGGGCGACGCTGCCATATGCCGTGATGATAGGCGTCGACCGGCCGCCGCTGAGCGGTGGGCTCCAGTGAACGCAAGCAGGCCGCAGCGCAGCGCGGCGCGGTGGCCGAAGTGGCGCCCGTCCTCATCGAGGCTGCCACGGACTCCCTCGATGGCGTCGCGGCTAATCGCTGCGGCGACGGCCGTGTCGTCCTTCACGAGCGCCAGCAAGCGCGCTTGTCGATGGTCCAGGGCTCCCGCGTGGACGCGTTTGTCGATTCACCAGCCAGCACTTCAGTGCTCCCACCTCGGCTTCCCGGTCTGAATCCGGCGCGCTCGATCTCCGCCAGTGCGCTGCGGGTCGTGAAGGGTCTTGTAGAGCGCGCCCCGCGGCTGGCGGCAATCCGCGGCGGACGTCGCCGCCTACGGCTCGATCCCGGCAGACCGCTGGGCCGCTGGCGGCCGGACATGCCCGGCAGCATTCGTCCGCCAAGGGCCGCTGCGCGGTCCTCGCCATCACGCGCCTCCGCACTGTGCAAGAGCGCGCCGGACGCGGCGACCGGGCCGCTGGCGGCAAGAACCTCGACCACCGCGCGGCCGATCGCACGACCTGGTGGACGCGCCGCCGGGCAGACGGCGCAGCCCTGCGGCACTTCGCGGTTGACTCCACCGCTGTCACGATTGACGCACGGCAGGTTGCGATTTCAGCGAAACCATGCTGATTTGCAGGCACATTTTGAACTCGATCTGCGCAGGCTTGCGGTTCCCTCCCTCGCGCCCGAACGGCCCGCAAATTGGGAAACGGGCGCTACAGTGTCAAGCCCTGACCGCGGGGGGTGCGGGCGCCGTGGCGGCGTGGGCGAAGCTGACTTGACCACTGTCCAGCACGCTTCCATGCCTTGGCGAACGCTGTGCCCGGCGGCGCTGAGCGGCCACGGCGTCGCGCCGGCGCGCGACGGCCGCATGCAAAGGCTCAGTTACCGGTCCGCAAGCCTCGGGGCTCGAGCATGCGCTGGATGATGTCGCCGAAGCCGTCCGTCAGCGCCTCTTCGATGGCATGCTTGTCGTCGTTGATCAGGTGCACGTAGCGGCCCGTGGTGTCTCGCAGCCGGTGGCCCATCATGTACTCGACGGCCTCCCAGCGGACGCCCGCCGAGCGCAGGTACGTGGCGTAGGTGTGCCGGAGCGCATGCCAGAGTCGTCCCTTCTGTCGCTCGCCGATCACCTCGAAGGCGGCGTGCAAGATTTGGTCACCGCCCCCGAGGGCGTGGGGCCGGCCATCGTCGCGCGTGAAGACCAAGCCACTGGCCTGGCCCTCACGCCGGTGCGCCGCGAGGAGTTGCTCGAGACTGACCCGAGCACGACCTCGCGCTTACGGTCGCCTTTCACTGGTTCGCGGTTGCCCTGTGCGTCCAACTGGCAATGGATCGCCAGCTCCCCTTTTGACCCACGAGACGTCGTCGAGCATCGCGGCCACATCTCAGAGCGGCGCGCGCCCGTGACCAGCGGCCACAGCACCATTAGTCGATGCCGTCCTGGCGTGGCGAGGACGAGGGCTCGGGCAGCGTCAATCCCAAGGTGCGGCGGCGGCTGATCTGCTCGTAGACCGCGGTTCGTTGCCGTGCACCGTGGCGGGCCCTTCGGGGAGCTCGGGCTGGGTTGCTCTCGATGTAGCCGTCGATCTCCGCGTCGGTGAGCATGGCGGAGATCTGGGGTGATCAGCTCGTTGGCGTACCGGTGGCTGATGCCCGTCGTCAACCTTCGAGACACGAACCTTCGGATGTCGCGGACCTCGATCTACCGCTCCCTCAGCAACGGCGAGCGCTCCGCTCGCTTCCTTCGCCGCGGATCGCGGAGATCGGCCAGCTTGTCTTCGAACTCCCCGAGGTCGCGCTTCTTCCAGCCAGGGTGCAGGTAGCCGACGCTGGGGTTTCGACCGTTGATCCGCGCGATCACCCGCGGGGTGCACCGACACCTCCGGCTCTCGAACTGCAGTTGCCCCGGTGCGTCGTGCAGGGGGCAAGCTTTCTTGTGATCGAGGGGACCACATGATGCAGTCTGCGCGGCGGACCGGACCTGTCCGCATAGAGCGGGCGATCGGTGATAAAAGGCTGCAAAAGCGCATAACGCGACCGCTGAGGCGTGACGGTTTACGTCGATCGCTCGGTCATTCCGGCGACACGGCCAGACGTAGCACATCTAGGACCGGGTAGAGCAGGGCGGGAGGCCGCCCGGTCGGGGGAGCGGCCGAGTGGGGAGGAGCCCAGCAATGGCCGGTCGCCGGATCATCTGCATCATGTTGGCGGGGATCGCGCTCGGGCCGGCGCCGGCGGCAGTCGCCGCGAACGCGC
>JAXDHR010000258.1:0-11820 GCA_034664425.1 Solirubrobacteraceae bacterium | reverse complement strand
AGGCCGCCCGGTCGGGGGAGCGGCCGAGTGGGGAGGAGCCCAGCAATGGCCGGTCGCCGGATCATCTGCATCATGTTGGCGGGGATCGCGCTCGGGCCGGCGCCGGCGGCAGTCGCCGCGAACGCGCCCGGCGCCCCGGGCGACAAGGCGACCTGGACGCCCGCGAACAAGGACGGCTTCGGTACCTCGGCCACGACGGCGAGCCGGCTCTGGCACACGCTCTCCGGGGGGCAGCTGACCGAGGTCTACTACCCCGACCTCGGGACGCCGAGCGTGCGGACGCTCGACTTCGTGATCAGCGATGGCAAGCACTGGGCCGAGCGCGACGAGCAGGCCTCCAGGCGCCGCCTGCAGCTCAGCGACACGCACAGCCTGTCCTACCGGCAGGTCAACGAGGAGCCGGGGCGCTTCCGGATCACCAAGACCTACGTCGAGGATCCCGCGCGCAGCACGCTGCTCGTGCACGTGCGCCTCGAGTCGCTGAGCGGACGCAGGCTCGCCGCCTACGCGCTGTATGACCCGAGCCTGGGCAACGACGGCGACGATGACAGCGCCACGAGCGGCGCCCACGTGCTGCGCGCCGCCGACGACGGCAGTCCGGTGGCCAGCGCGCTCGTGGCCGACCCGGCCTTCAAGCGGACGTCGAGCGGCTACCTCGGGACCAGCGACGGCTGGACCGACCTGAGGCGAGACTTCCGCATGGACTGGACCTACTCGGCCGCGCCGCGAGGCAACGTCGTCCAGACCGGCCAGACGCGGCTGACCGGCCGGCGCGGCAAGCGCGAGGCCACGATCGCCCTCGGCTTCGCTCCAGAGCCCGCTGCGGCCGAGCGGGCCGCGACGACGTCGCTCGACCGTGGCTTCGCAAGCGCCGCCGAGCGCTACCGCCAGGGCTGGCACGCCTACCTGGGCGGCCTCAAGCGGGTGCCCGCGAGTGCCGACCCGACCACGTACGACGTGTCGGTGATGACGCTCGCCGCGCACGAGGACAAGACCTTCCGGGGCGGCTACATCGCCTCGCCGACGATGCCCTGGGCATGGGGCACGGGACTGAGCAATCCCTCCGACGCGTATCACCTGGTGTGGGCGCGCGACCTCTACCAGATCGCCACGGCGCTGGCCGCGGCGGGCGATACGGCGGGCGCGAACCGTGCGGTCGACTACCTGTTCGGACGCCAGCAGAAGCCTGACGGGTCGTTCCCCCAGAACTCGCGTGTCGACGGCACGCCGCAGTGGACGAACCTGCAGCTCGACGAGGTCGCGCTGCCGATCGTGCTCGCATGGCAACTCAAGCGCTTCGGCGGCGGGCTCTACCGCAACCACGTCAAGCGCGCCGCGGACTTCCTCGTCGACTACCCCGGCGCGCCGCTGACGCCGCAGGAGCGCTGGGAGAACCAGAGCGGCTACTCGCCCGCGACGACGGCCGCCGAGATCGCAGGGCTGACGTGCGCCGCCGATATCGCGCGGCGCAACGGCGACACCGCCGCGGCCACCCGCTACCAGCGGGCCGCGGACGACTGGCAGCAGCACATCGAGGGCTGGACGGCGACCAGCAACGGACCCTACTCGCCCAAGCCGTACTACCTGCGGCTGACCAAGGACGGGAACCCGAACGCGGGGACGGCCTACTCCCTGGGCGACAGCGGACCGACGGTCGACCAGCGCAGGGTCGTCGACCCGAGCTTCCTCGAGCTCGTACGGCTCGGCGTCAAGCCGGCGGCCGACCCCGTGATCCGCAACACGCTGGCGGTCGTCGACCGCCAGCTCGGCGCCGGCGATCCGAGCGGGCGCTTCTTCTGGCACCGCTACGACTTCGACGGCTACGGCGAGAAGCAGGACGGCAGCC
The DNA here is from genome assembly GCA_034664425.1 of Solirubrobacteraceae bacterium. Lineage (GTDB taxonomy): Bacteria > Actinomycetota > Thermoleophilia > Solirubrobacterales > Solirubrobacteraceae > DATBDM01. The sequence goes on along the minus strand of JAXDHR010000258.1, from coordinate 9,974 downwards.
CGTGGGACATCAACCAGCCGGTGAACCCGACCGAGAACTGGGCGAACAACGCGACGATCGGGCGCAACTGGCCGATCTTCGGCGGCGAGCGCGGCGAGTACGACCTGCTGGCCGGTGACCGGGCGGGTGCGCGCGCCAGCCTCGCGCACATGGCCGCGGCCGCGAACGACGGGTACATGATCCCCGAGCAGGTGTGGGCGCCGGACTTCCCGCCGGGCGGCCGACCCGGCTTCCCGGCCGGCGAAGGGACGTTCTCGGCCACCCCGCTGGCCTGGTCGCACGCGCAGTACGTGCGTCTCGCCTGGTCGATCCAGGCCGGCCGGCCGGTCGAGCAGCCGAGCATCGTCGCCGCCCGCTACGGCGGCTGACATGTCAGCAGATCGCCCCTGAGGTGGTCACGGCGGCGCCGGACCGGTTAGGACCGGCATCCGCGACCCAGGAGGCCCCATGCCCACCACCGCACGATCGCACCGCCCCGGCAGCGCCGGCCGCTCGACCGCTCCGCGCCGCACCGGCGCTTCCCCGCGCCGCCCGAGCGTGCCCGGCCGGCGGCAGCCGACCCGGCAGGTCGGCATGGGCGGCGTGCTGCAGCGCCGCCCGCAGAAGCGCAAGAAGAACGCCACCGGCGTCGCCGGGATGCTCGGCTCGCTCAAGGGCGCGCTCCCGACGGGCAGAGCCGCGAAGGGCTCGAGCTCGTCGGGTCGCGGCAAGAAGGGCGCCGGCCTCGCGCTCGCGACCGCCGCGGCCGGCTTCGCGTTCTCCAACCGCGACAAGCTCGGCTCGATGCTGCACCGCAACTCCGAGACGGCCGGCGGGCCCGCGTCGACGCCGGTCGAGCCGGGCGCCGCGGGCGTCGCCGCGACGGGGACGCCGCCGGCCGGCGAGCCGCGGCCCGGGACGCCGCCGATCGCCTAGCGAGCCGCGTGGCGGCGGGGACAGGCGGCGCTAGCCTGATCCGGCGATGCGCCCCGCCCCGCCGCTGCTCGCCCTCGCCCTCCTCGCCACCGTGACGGCCTGCGGCGGTGACGGCAAGCGGCCCGGAGCCTCGGGCCGCGGGGTCGTCCGCGTCACGATCGCGGGGCCGGGGGACCAGACGACGACGCGCGCGGGCACGCTGACCGTGTCCGGGTCGGTCAGCCCGGCCAGTGCGTCCGTGCTGGTGCTCGGTCAGCCCGCGGACGTCGTCGCGGGCGCGTTCACCGCCCGCGTGCCGCTGCAGCCCGGCGCGAACGTGATCGACCTCGAGGCGACGGCGAAGGGGCGTAGTCCGGCGCTGACCGCCCTGCGGGTCACCCGCGAGGTGCCGATCGTCGTGCCCGACCTCTCGCATCTCACGACGGCGGACGCGCGGGCGCGCGCCGCGAAGCTCGGGCTGCGGCTGCGCACCGAGAACGGCGGCGGCCTGCTCGAGGGGATCCTGCCGGGCACCCCGGGCGTCTGCGCCCAGCGGCCGGACCCAGGCAGCGAGCTGCGCAGGGGCGAGACCGTGACGGTGCTCGTCGCCAAGCGCTGTTGACTAGGCCTGCGGCGTCGCGGCGATCAGCCGGATGCGCGGTACGCCGCCCTCGCGGACGACGCCGAGGGCGATCCGGCCCTGGATCGGGTCGCTGCCGTCGCGATCGACGCGGTAGTCGCCGCTGGCGCGACCGGCGCTCCCGCCTCTGACGGTCAGGTCGGTGAATGTGTAGCCGCGTACCTTGCCGTCGAACTGGCGCGCGTACTGGGCGACGACCTGCTCGCGCCCGTGTGCGACGCCCGAGGGCAGCACCCGCAGGACGTTGCGCGAGAGGGTGTGGCGCAGCGCGCTCGCGTCCTCGTGCGTGTAGGCGGAGGCGAACGCCTCGGCGACCGAGCGCACCTCGTCCTCGCTGAGCGGACCGCGGCGTGCCGCGGCGCCGCCGGTGCCCAGCAGCGCGCCGAGAGCGAGCCCGATCCCGGCGAGGATCGCGACGAGCCCGAGCGCGACGGCGGCGGAGCGCAGCAGCCGCACGGGGCGGTAGACGCTGCGCGCGGCCTCCGCCTCGGGCCCTGCGACCCGGGTGGCCGCGGTGGCGTGCGCGGTGGCCGCCGTGGGCAGGTCGTGGCCGTTGACGGTCGCGGCGTCCGGGGCGGCGGGGCCGATGGCCACGGAGCGCTCGGACTCGGTCACCGCCTCTCCGCGAGCGGCCGCCAACGCCGCGCGGCCGAGGTCGCCCGCGGACGGATAGCGGTCGGCCGGGCCCTTGGCCAGCGCGCGGGCGACGACGCGGTCGAACTCGGGCCGGGCGCCGTGCTGCGAGGGTCGCGGCGGCGGGTCGTGCAGCTGCGCGGCCATCGTCGAGGGCACGGTGCCGCGATGGAACGGCGCCTCGCCGGTGAGCGCCGCGTAGAGCACGCAGCCGAGCGAGTAGACGTCGGCGCGCGCGTCGATCGCGAGCCCCTGCAGCTGCTCGGGCGAGCAGTAGTCGACCGTGCCCATCCACTGGCCGGACTGGGTGATCTCCGTCTCGGCGTCGACCAGCCGGGTGAGCCCGAAGTCCGACAGGTACGCGTGATCGCCGTTGAGCAGCACGTTGGCGGGCTTGACGTCGCGGTGGACGAGGCCGGCGGCGTGCGCGGCGTCGAGCGCGTCCGCGACCTGGGCGACGACGCCCGCGGCCCGCTCGCCGCCGAGCGCGCCGCGCGCGCGCAGCAGCGCCTGCAGATCGGTGCCGCCGATGTAGCGCATCACCAGGTAGAGCAGGCCGTCCTCCTCGCCGGCGGCGAAGACGGGGATGACGTTCGGGTGGTCGATCGCGGCGGCCATGCGCGACTCGCGCTGGAAACGCTCGCGGAAGTCGGGGTCGCCGGCGCGGTCGGACGCGAGCAGCTTCAGCGCCACGGGGCGGCCGAGCGCGAGCTGGTTCGCGCGGTAGACCACGCCCATGCCGCCGCGGCCGGCCACCGCTTCGATCCGGCATCCGGCGAACTCGTCACCTGGGTGCAGCTCGGCCACGGCCCCATTGTGACGCCGCGGCCTCCCCGCCCCCCGGGGGTTGACCGCACTCCCCGACAGGCGTAGAACGTGCAGGTCGACGAAGGGAGTTATCCCATGGGACGCATGGTGGTGGATTGCCGGCGGATGCCGAGCGAGTCCAACTGCTCGCTGACGATCATCGGGGAGGCCGACGAAGTCGTCCGCGCCGCCTCGATGCACGCGGCGGACGTGCACGAGCACGAGCGCACGCCCGAGTTCGAGCAGATGATCCGGGACCACCTCGAAGAGGAGTCGGCCTGGCGGGCGAGCGAGCCCGCCGCGATGGCCTGACCGCACCGCCGGGCCGAGCGGGACGGCCTGTGGGCGGCGCTTGAGCGCGGTCCCGCCGGGGTCGCACGTACGTCCGTTCGCTCACGCGCGGGCGCCGTGCTGCCGATCCAGCACGCATGAATTCCGCGCGCACGATCCTCGCCGGCGGCGCCGCCCTCGCGGTGCTCGCCGTCCCGGCCACCGCCGACGCGAAGCCGCAGCACGCCGCCAAGCTCGAGCACCAGGGCGGCCATGGCGCCACGGGCAAGCAGCACGGCGGTCACAAGGTCTCCCTGCTGCTGCGCGGCACATGGTCCGGCGGCACGCTGCAGGTGACCGGGGGCAACCGGGCGGTGCGGCGCGCCGGGCTCGTCGGCGACTCGCTGACGCTCGACCTCACGAGCGCGAAGCTGAAGGTCGCGGATCGCAACGGCGACGGCACGCGCGACGCCGAGGATCTGCGCGACGGCGACAAGGTCGTGGTCCAGGCGCGTCTGGCCCGCGGCGAGGCGGTCGATGGGACGCTGACGGTGCGCAAGCTCGTGGCCCACGCGCAGGACGCCTCCGGCGGCTCGGCGGACGACACGTCCGGCGACGCGACCGACGTGCCCGCAGGCAACGCCCCCGACACGTCCGGCGACGCGTAGCCCGCGCCCGAGCGGGTAGACGATCTTCCATGGACCTCGGCGACCCCGTCTCGTACCTCGGACTCGAGGAGGGCACTCCGGTGTTCGCCTCCGACGGCCACGAGCTCGGCCGGGTTGGACGCGTGGTCGCCGACGCCGACGCCGACATCTTCGAAGGACTGATCTTCGAGGGCGACGGCCCGGCACGCTTCGCGGACGCCGACGATGTCGTCCTGGCGATGCACGAGCGCGGCGTCGTGCTCGCCGTCGACTCGGCCGCCGCGCGCAAGCTGCCCGCGCCGGACGACCGCTGAACCCCGGCGCCAAACCGGGCTACGCCCCGGGCCGGTACTCTGGAAGGCAAATGCCGGGTATCCCGATCAACATTGCGGATCACGTCGGTCGTACGCCGATGGTCCAGCTGACGCGGATCGCGCCCGAGGGGGTCCGGCTGTTCGCCAAGCTCGAGATGCTCAACCCGGGCGGTTCGGTGAAGGACCGCATCGGCGTGGCGATGATCGCCGCGGCCGAGGCGGAGGGCCGGATCGAGCCGGGGCGGACGACCATCGTCGAGGCCACGAGCGGCAACACCGGCATCGCGCTCGCCTTCGTCTGCGCCGCGAAGGGCTATGACCTCGTGCTCACGCTCCCCCAGGGGATGAGCCGTGAGCGCGAGGGGCTGCTGCGCCTCTACGGCGCGCAGGTCCACGTGACGGAGTCGCTCGGCGGCATGAACGAGGCGGTGGCCGCCGCCCAGGCGCTCGCCCGCGACCCGGACGTGTGGCTGCCCGACCAGTTCACGAACCCGGCGAACCCCGAGGCGCACCGCCGCACGACCGGGCCGGAGATCTGGGACGCGCTCGACGGCGACGTCGACTACCTGGTCGCCGGCGTCGGCACGGGTGGCACGATCACCGGGACCGGAGCGTTCCTGAAGGAGCGAAACCCCGCGCTGCGGGTGATCGCGGTCGAGCCGGCGTCCTCCGCAGTGCTCGCCGGCGGGCGCCCCGGACCGCACAAGATCCAGGGCATCGGCGCCGGCTTCATCCCGCCGGTGCTCGACGTCGACCTGCTCGACGAGGTCATCGGGGTCGACGACGAGGACGCGCTCGAGACGGCGCGGCTCGTCGCGCGTCGCGAGGGCGTGCTCGCCGGCATCTCATGCGGCGCGGCGCTGTACGCGGCGCTGCAGGTCGCCGAGCGCGACGAGGCGGCCGGCAAGCGCATCGCGGTGGTGCTCCCCGACTCGGGGGAGCGCTATGTCTCGACGCCGTTCTTCGCCCCTGAGGCGGCCGCGGTGCTGACCCGGTGAGCCTGCGCGAGGTCGAGGGCCCGGCCGGAGCGCCGTGGGAGCGCCTGATGCACGGGACGCTGGACCGGCTCGTGGTCGAGTCGGAGGCGCTGGCCGACAACCCGATCGGCGATCCGGCGCGCCGGCCGCTGTGGGTCTACCGGCCGCCGGGCGTCGAGCTCGACCACCCGCGGCCGCTGCCGGTCATCTACGTGATCCAGGGCTACACCGGCCAGCTCGACATGTGGCTGCGCCGCGACGCGTTCGAGCCGACCGTGATCGAGCGCTTCGACGCGCTCTTCGCCGCGGCAGGCACGCCGGACGCGCTGCTCGTCTTCGTCGACGCGTGGACGCGGTTCGGCGGCTCGCAGTTCCTCAACTCGAGCTCGACCGGGCGCTACATGGACTACCTGTGCGACGAGGTGGTCGGCTTCGTCGACGGGCGCTACCCGACCGCGCCGGAGCGCGAGCGCCGCGGGCTGACGGGGAAGTCCTCGGGCGGCTACGGCGCCATGGTCGTGCCGATGCTTCGCCCCGACGTCTTCGGTGCGCTCGCCTCGCACGCGGGCGACGCCCTCTTCGAGGCCGCCTACCAGCCCGCCTTCCCGAAGGTCGCCCGCACGCTGCGCGATGCCTACGACGGCTCCTGGGAGCGCTTCTTCGAGGCCCTCGACGAGGCCGACCACATCGATCCCAGCCTGTTCGGGCCGATCGAGATGTACGGCTACGCCGCCGCCTACTCGCCCGACCCCGCGGCACCCGGCCGCGCGCTGCTGCCGTTCGATGCCAACGGCCGGCTGGTCGACGACGTCTGGGCGCAGTGGCTCGAGAAGGACCCGGTGCGGATGGCGCCCGAGCGCGCGGACGCCCTGCGCTCGCTGCGCGCGATCTACCTCGACGCCGGCCGCCGCGACGAGTACCACCTCGACCTCGGCGCGCAGGCCTTCTCGGCCGAGCTCGACAAGCTCGGGGTCGAGCACACGCTCGAGCTCTTCGACGGCACGCACGGCGGGATCACCTGGCGTTACCCGCTCGCCGTGCATGCGCTCGCCACTGCGCTGAGCGCCTAGAACGGGCCTCTAAGCTCGACGGGTGGCGACCCGCACGCTCGACATCACCGGCCTGCGCTGTCCGATGACCTGGGTCGCGACCAAGCTCGAGCTGGAGCGGATGGCGCCCGGCGACGCGCTCGACGTCGTCTGCCCGCAGGGCGAGGCGCTCGAGAACGTGCCGCGCTCCGCCGCCGAGGCCGGACACACGGTGTCCGTCGACGGCACGACCGTGCGGATCGTGCGCGCATGAGCGAGCGCCGTGCCTTCTTCCGCGAGCTCGGCGCGGTCGCCCGCGACGCGCGGCGCGCGACGGGGACGGCACGCTCTGCGCCGGATCCCGAGCCGGAGGAGGTCGTGCTCGCCCGGCGCGACGACGACCGGCTCGAGCCGGAGGAGCTCGAGCGCTACTCGCGCCAGCTCGTCATGCCGGAGTGGAGCGAGGCGGCGCAGCTCGCGCTGCGCGGCGCCAGCGCGGTCGTGGTCGGGGTCGGCGCGTTGGGCTCGCCGGTGGCGACGTATCTCGCCGCGGCCGGCGTGGGGCGGATCGGGCTGCTCGACGACGACGAGGTCGAGCGCTCGAACCTCGCACGGCAGTTCCTGCACTTCACGCCGGACCTCGGCGTGCCCAAGGCCGAGAGCGCGGCCGCCAAGCTGCGCTTTCTCAACCCGGACATGGTCGTCGAGCCCTACCGCGTGCGTCTCGACGCCGGCAACGCCGAGGGGCTGCTCGCCGGGCACGACCTGGTCGTGGACTGCTCGGACTCGTTCGCCACCCGCTACGCGGTCAACGACGCCTGCTGCGCCGCCGGTGTCGCGCTCGTCGAGGGCGGCGTCGTCGGCACGAGCGGGCTGGTGATGGCGATCCGCCCCGGGGAGACGGCCTGCTACCGCTGCGCGTTCCCCGAGCCGCCGCCGCCCGGTTCGGTCCCGAGCTGCGCCGAGGCGGGGGTCCTCGGCCCGGCGGCCGGTGTGATCGGATCGCTGCAGGCGCTCGAGGCGCTGAAGCTGCTGACCGGGGTCGGGCGCCCGCTCGCCGGCGCCTTCCTGCAGGTCGACCTCGCGGAGCTGGAGTTCCTGCGCGTCGCCGTCCGGCGCCGCGGCGACTGCCCGGATTGCGGTACGCGTACCCTGTAGCGACATGACGGGCTTCTCCAGCGTGCGGCTGGTCGTGCAGGAGGTGCGGCGCGACGTCCGCGCCGCCCAGGAGCGCGACCCCGCCGCGACCGGGGTCGGCGCCTCCGCGATCCTGGCCGCCTGGCCCGGCGTGCACGCCCTGCTCGCGCACCGGATCGCGCACGCGCTGGCGTCCGCCGGCGTCCCGCTGTTCCCGCGCGCGATCGCCTACCTCACCCGCACGATGACCGGCGTCGAGATCCACCCCGCCGCGCGGATCGGACGCGGGCTGTTCATCGACCACGGCATGGGCGTGGTCATCGGCGAGACCGCGGAGGTCGGCGACGACGTGACGATGTACCAGGGCGTCACGCTCGGCGGCACCGGCTTCGCCCGCGGGAAGCGCCATCCGACCGTGCAGGACAACGTCACGATCGGCTCTGGCGCCAAGCTGCTCGGGCCGATCACGATCGGCCACGGCGCTAAGGTCGGCGCCAACGCGGTGGTGATCCACGACGTACCGCCGAACTCGACGGTCGTCGGCAACCCCGGCCAGGTCGTGCGCGTCGACGGGATCCGTCCCGAAGGCCCGGATGCCGACTGGGTCCATCTGCCCGACCCGATCGCCGACGCGATGCAGCGGATGTCGGCCCGCATCGCCGAGCTCGAGCGCGAGGTCGACCGCCTGCACGGGCGCGAGCGCGCCGACGCCGACGTCGTCCCGCTGCGCCCCGCGCGCGGCCCCAATCCAGCCGGAGGCTGAAGCCCCACACGATGACGAGCTTCTCGCACACGGTCGCGATCCCGCGACCGCCCGCCGAGGTGTTCCCCTGGCTCTTCGAGGCCGGCCTCGTCCCGCGCTGGACGGGCAACCTCGAGGCCTACGCGCCGAGCGGTCCGATCGCGCGCGGTGTACATGTGCGTCAGAGACTCGAGGTGAGCGGGCAGACCGTTGATGTGGACATGGAGATCACCCGCTATGAGCCGCCGAACGCTGCCGAGACGCGCTTTGCGACCAATGGCATCGACGTCGTCAACGCCTACGCGCTCGCGCCTGACGGCGCCGGCACGCGGCTGACGCAATCGCTCGAGGCGAGGGCCAAGGGCCTGACGGGGCGGCTGCTGCTGCCGGTCGCCCAGCCGCGGCTGGAGCGCAAACTCACCGAGGACCTCGAGCGGCTGCGAGGGCTTCTGGCCGAGGCGGCGTGATGGCGCGCGGGCTCGCCACCTCGCTGGCTGCGCTGCTCGTCGCCCTCGCCGTGGCGGCGCCGTCCGCCCACGCCGCATCGATCATCGACCGCGCGGCGCGGGCGCTCGCGAACGACCCGGTGTACGTCGATCCCAACGCCGAGATCCAACTCAGCGCCTCCGACCAGGCACGGCTACGCCAGGAGATCGCGAAGTCGGGCGCCGGACCGGTGTACGTCGCGCTGCTCCCTGCGGCCGCGGAGAAGCAGGCGGGGGGCTCGCCCGAGGCGGTCGACGGCGCGATCCGCCAGCGGCTCGGGCGGCGCGGCACGTACGCGGTCATCGTGGGTGGCCGCTTCCGCGCCGGCCCGACGCCTGCGGCGGTGCAGGCGTCGACGGAGGCCTACAACGCGCACCAGCAGGACGGCGCCGAGGCGACGCTGCTGGACTTCGTCGATCGGATGGGCTCGGCCGGCTCCGGGGGCTCGAGCGGTACGGGCGGCGGTGGGTCGGGCGGCGGCGTCGCGATCGCCGTGCTGGTCCTCATCGTCCTGCTCGGCGGCGGCCTGCTGCTCTCGCGCCGCCGGGGACGGCGCGAGGACGACGCCGAGTTCGCCGAGGTCAAGGAGAACACGCGCGACGACCTCGTCGCGCTGGGCGACGACATCCGCGCGCTCGACCTCGACGTGCAGATGCCCGGCGTCGACGAGCAGGCCAGGGAGTCCTACGCCCAGGCCGTCGAGGCCTACGACCGAGCCAACACGGCGTGGACGCGGGCACGCGGGCCGCAGGATCTCGAACCGGTCGGCGCCGCGCTCGAGGAGGGGCGCTGGGCGATGTCGGCGGCCAAGGCGCGGCTCGAGGGCCGTCCGGTCCCGGAGCGGCGCGCGCCGTGCTTCTTCGACCCGCGCCACGGGCCGTCCTCGCGCGAGGTCGAGTGGGCGCCCGAGGGCGGCGCGCCGAGGCTCGTCCCCGCGTGCGAGGCTGACGCGCAGCGGGTCGAGCGCGGCGAGGATCCACAGGCCCGCGAGGTGATGGTCGGCGGCCGCGCGATGCCGTACTGGAACGCCGGCCCGATGTACGCGCCGTGGGCCGGCGGGTTCTTCGGGGGCTTCGGCGGTGGCGGCCTGTTCCCGGGCCTCGTCATGGGCACGCTCCTCGGCGAGGCGATCGCGTCGCCGATGGCCTGGGGCGGCGGCTGGGGCGACGCCGGCGGGTGGGGCTACGACGGCGGTGGGGATTACGGCGGTGGCGGAGACTTCGGAGGCGGCGGAGACTGGGGTGGAGGCGGCGATTTCGGCGGCGGCGGCGATTTCGGCGGCGGCGGCGACTTCGGGGGCGGCGGCGATTTCTAAAGTTTCTAAAGGGGCCTGGCCCCTTTACCTAAGCTTACCTAAAGGGGTCAGGCCCCTTAGGTGCGCCAGGCGGCGTCGAGGGTG
>JAXDHR010000257.1:0-23067 GCA_034664425.1 Solirubrobacteraceae bacterium | reverse complement strand
GGCATGCGCGGCCTGATGGCCAACCCGAAGGGCGAGATCATCGAGCGGCCCGTGAAGGCGAACTTCATGGAGGGCCTCGACGTGATCGAGTACTTCACGTCCACCCACGGCGCCCGCAAGGGCCTCGCGGACACGGCGCTGCGCACGGCGGACTCGGGCTACCTGACCCGCCGCCTCGTGGACGTCGCGCAGGACGTGATCATCCGGCTCGCCGACTGCGGCACCCAGGAGTACCTGGAGGCGCCGCTGTTCGCCGACAACGGGCAGCTCAACGAGCAGCTCGCCGGACGCTTCGCCGCGAAGGACATCAAGCTCGCCCGGACGGTCATCGTGCCGGCCGGGGAGGAGATCACGCGCGAGACGCTCGCGCAGATCGCCGCGGGCAACGGCTCCACGCCCAGCACCATCCCGGTTCGCTCCGTGCTCAAGTGCGAGGCGAACACCGGCGTGTGCCAGGCCTGCTACGGCCGCTCGATGGCCTCGGGCAAGACCGCCCAGGTCGGCGACGCGGTGGGCATCATCGCCGCGCAGTCGATCGGCGAGCCCGGCACGCAGCTGACCATGCGGACCTTCCACACCGGCGGCGTTGCCGGCGCGGACATCACGCACGGCCTGCCGCGCATCGTCGAGCTGTTCGAGGCGCGCAAGCCGAAGGGCCTCGCGAAGATCGCCGAGGTGGGCGGCGTCGTATCCGTCGAGGACACCGACAAGTCGCGCACCGTCGTCATCACCGACGACGCCGGCGAGGAGCACCGCCACACGTTCCCGCGGCGCACGCGCCTGCATGTCGACGAGGGGCAGAAGATCGAGGCGGGCACGCAGCTCAACGAGGGCTCGCTGTACCCGCACGAGCTGCTCGACCTCCGCGGCCGCACCGCGACCGAGGTGTACCTCGTCAAGGAGGTGCAGGAGGTCTACAAGTCGCAGGGCGTGGACATCAACGACAAGCACATCGAGCTGATCGTGCGCCAGATGCTCAAGAAGGTCCGCGTGGACCAGAAGGGCGACACGAACCTCCTGCCCGGTCAGCTGGTCGACCGGCACGAGTTCGCCCGCATCAACAACGCGGTGATCGAGGACGGCAAGGAGCCGGCCGCGTTCGCCGAGGTCATCCTCGGCATCACCAAGGCGTCGCTGGCCACGGACTCGTTCCTGTCGGCGGCCTCCTTCCAGGAGACCACGAAGGTGCTGACGGACGCCGCCCTCGAGGGCAAGGTCGACCGCCTCGCCGGCCTGAAGGAGAACGTGATCATCGGGAAGCTGATCCCGGCGGCCACGGGCCTCAAGCGCTACCGCACGATCGAGATCGAGCCGTCGGAGCCGCTGCCCCGCGGCATCGACGACATCGGGCTGCTCGAGGGCGACGACCTCGCCGCCGAGCTGGGCCTCGACGACGGCGACGGGCTGCAGGGCTTCGGCCCCGCGTTCGACACGACCGAGCTCGACGAGATCAACGCCGGCTTCGGCACGGCGGGCGGCTCGTTCGACGACATCGGCTCGGACCTCGACGGTCCGGCCGACGACTCGGATCGCCGCTCCTAAGGGGTCAGACCCCCTGCGAGTCCTGGGCGGCCCGCGCGGCCGCCCAGGCCTCGAGCTCTTCGACGTGCCCCGCGGTGAGGCCCACTGCGGGGTTCGTCGCTATGAGCAGCGTCTCACCCGGCCGCGTGGCGGCCCAGTGCGCGCACGCGTCATCGTGCGCGTCGTCGATCCAGGCGAGCGGCGCGTCCGGCCCGGCGTAGGCGTCGATCGCCGCCAGCTTCCAGTGTCCATGCGGCGTCGGGCCGCCCGCGGGCCGATCGAAGCGCAGGTGCGGCCAGCCGCCGGGAAGCCCCAGCAGCCGTGGCAGGTGATCCTCCGCGCGGTCCTCCCAGCCCGTGCACCAGACGCAGTCGAAGCGCCGGGCCAGGCGCACGAGCCGCGCGCCCGCCTCCGATGACAGCCAATGAGGCGTGCCATCGACCGAGACCGGGAAACCGGGAGGAGGGTCGGCGAAGTCGAACCCGAAGAGTGAGAGCACCCCGTCGACGTCGATGAGGAGGGTGGGACGGACGGGGGCGAACATTTAGATACCGCCGCTAGTCTGCCGACCTCGACTCAAGGCAGGGGTCTTATGAGTCGATGTAGGTAGCACCTCGGCCGGAGGGGCCGAGGGCAATCAACCGCACTGGAATTCGTGACGCTTCAACTGGGCATCCTGCTCGCTTTCGCGTGCGCAATCGCCACGCAGCTGGGCTTCCTCTACAAGCATAAGGGCGCGTGCGCCGCCCCCCGGGTCGACATGCGCCATCCGCTGCGCAGCGGTCGCGCGCTGTTCGCGTCGCGCTGGTTCGCGATCGGGATGGTCGTTGCGCTGGGCGCCTGGGCATTCCACGTCGCCGCGATGGCGCTCGCCCCGCTCTCGGTCGTCCAGGCCGTGCTGTCCACGGGCGTCGTGATCCTCGCCGTGCTCGCCGAGCGGATCTTCGGCTTCGAGGTCGGCCGCCGGCAGTGGCTCGGCGTCGCCATGACCGCCCTCGGCCTGATCCTGCTCGTCGTCACCCTCCCGGCGGTCCACGGCGCGCACTCGACCTACTCGCTCGCCGGCATGCTCGCCTTCGAGGGCGGGATGCTCGCGATCGGCGCGCTGCTGATCTCGGGCCCGCGCATCGGCGCCCCCGACCATCACCACGGCATCATGCTCGGCGCCGCGGCGGGCGTGCTGTTCGGCGTCTCGGACGTCGCCATCAAGGCGCTGACCGGGTCGGGCGGACTCGTCGGCGTCGTCGGCTCGCCCTGGCTGGCCGTCACGATCTTCGCCTCGATCGTCGCGTTCTACGCGTCGGCGCGCGGCCTCCAGGACGGCGAGGCCGTCCCCGTGATCGCCGCGACCTCCACCGCCGCCAACGTCTCGACGATCCTCGGCGGCATCGTCGTCTTCGGCGACCCGATGCCCAGCGACACCGTCGGCGTCTGCGTCCAGGCCTTCGCGTTCGTGCTCGTGATCGTCGCGGCGCTGGTCACCCCGCCGCCGATGCGCGCGGCCCAAGCCGCCGCGGCGTAGTCAGGCGGGCCAGGAGCCGGGCGGTCTCGTCCGGCTCGGCCAGACGAAGTCGGCCTCGTAGCCGTCGATCGCGACGTTCACGAGCGTGTCCGCGAGGTCGGCGAGCGTGCGCGCAGGGGTCCTGACCGGTACGCCGTCGAGCGTACGCCCTCAGCTGCTCGAGCGTGACGATGCCATGTCGCCGCGAGGCGAGCCGCGCAAGCGCCTGGCTGATCGGTGTGTCGCGTTTCGGTTCACATCACGCCACTGCCCTCGATGCTGACTTGAGCCCGAGCGGGCGCGTCAGTACCGTTGTCCGAATCGGCGAACCAGGATCGCCGAACTGGAACATCGAGGGAGCAAGATGGCGGTCACCGAGGCGGTCGGGACGGACGAGCTGCAGGCGCTGGCGAAGCGCCATCTGTGGATGCACTTCACGCGCATGGGCGCGTTCGACCAGCGCGAGGTGCCGATCATCGTGCGCGGCGAGGGCTGCCACGTGTACGACCAGCACGGCCGCCGCTACCTCGACGGGCTCGCCGCGCTGTTCTGCGTCAACGCCGGCCATGGGCGCACCGAGCTGGCCGAGGCCGGTGCCCGGCAGGCGAAGGAGCTGGCGTTCTTCACGAACTGGTCCTACGCGCATCCGACGTCGATCCGGCTCGCCGCCAAGGTCGCCGAGCTGGCCCCGCCGAACCTCGACCGCGTCTTCTTCACGAGCGGGGGCTCGGAGGCCGTCGAGTCGGCACTCAAGCTCGCGCGCCAGTACCACAAGGTCACCGGCAACCCCGGCCGCTACAAGGCCATCAGCCGCCATCTCGCCTACCACGGCACGACGATGGGGGCGCTCGCCGTCACCGGCATCCCCGAGGCGCGCCGGCCGTTCGAGCCGCTGTTCCCCGGCTCCTGCCACGTCGCGAACACGAACCCGTACCGCCCGGAGTCCGACGACCCGGCGGAGGCGATCCGCGAGCGCATCCTCTTCGAGGGGCCCGAGACCGTCTCGGCCGTGATCCTCGAGCCCGTCCAGAACTCGGGCGGCTGCCTCGTCCCGCCCGACGGCTACTGGGCGCGCGTGCGCGAGATCTGCGACGAGTTCGGGATCCTGCTGATCTCCGACGAGGTGATCTGCTCGTGGGGCCGGCTCGGCGAGTGGTTCGGCGCGACGCGCCTGGGCTACGAGCCCGACCTGATCACGACCGCCAAGGGACTCACGTCCGCCTACGCGCCGATGGGCGCCGTGATCGCCCACGACCGCGTGTTCGAGCCCTTCGCCCACGGCGGCGCCTCGTTCGACCACGGGATCACCTTCGGCGGGCATCCGGTCAGCGCGGCCGTCGCCCTCGCGAACATCGAGGTCATGGAGCGTGAGGACCTCAACGGCCGCGTGCGCGAGCACGAGGGCGCGTTCCGCGACATGCTCGACTCGCTGCGCGACATCCCGATCGTCGGCGACGTGCGCGGCATGGGCTACTTCCATGCGATCGAACTGGTCAAGGACCAGGAGACCAGGGCGGAGTTCTCGCACGAGGAGGCCGACCGGCTGCTGGACGACTACCTCTCGAACGAGCTCGTCCGCCGCGGGCTGATCTGCCGCGCCGACGACCGCGGCGACCCCGTCGTGCAGCTCTCGCCGCCGCTCGTCGCCGGTCCGGACGAGTTCGCGGAGATGGAGTCCGTGCTGCGTCCCGCGCTCGAGGGCGCGTCGCGGCAGCTGGGGCTCGCGTAGCGCCATGCTGACCCTCGGCAATCTCGTCTCCGAGCTCGACCTGCGGCTCGTCGCCGGCGCCGCCGGGGCCGAGAAGCCCGTGCGCTGGGTGCACATCTCAGAGCTCGTGGACCCGACGCCGTGGCTGTCGGGCGGCGAGCTGCTGCTCACGACCGGCATGCAGCTCGAGCAACCCGCGCAGCAGCGGGAGTACGTCGCCCGGCTCGCGGCGCATGGCCTGTCCGGACTCGGCTACGGCGCCGGCTTCGCTCACGACGAGGTTCCGAAGGCGATGGTCGAGACCGCCGAGGAGCTCGGCTTCGCGCTCTTCGAGGTGCCCTACGAGGTGCCGTTCATCGCAGTCACCGAGAAGGCCTTCGGGCATCTGGTCAACGAGCATTACGCGGTGCTGCAGCGCGCGCTGTCCGCGCACGAGCGGCTCGAGCGGATCGTGCTCTCCGAGCGCGGCCTCGAGGGCGTCGCCGGCGCGCTGTCGTCGCTCGTCGGCGGCCCCGCGATGATCTTCGACGCGCGCGGGGAGCTGCTCGCCTCGCACGCCGCGCGCGACCCGCTGCAGGCCGAGACGGTCGAGAGCGTCGCCGGCGAGCTGCGCGAGCGCGCCCGCAACGGCGCGCGGCGGGGCTGGGCGCCGGGCGGTGCGCTCCAGGGCCGGGCGCTCGCGCTGCCGGTCGCGCGCACGCCCGACGGCAACGGCGCCGGCGAGGTCCCCGCGCCGCGGGCGTGGCTCGTCGCCGCCAAGGACCAGGGCGCGCTCTCCGAGCTCGACCGGCTCACCTTGCACCAGGCGGTGACGATCGTCGCGCTCGAGCTGCTGCGCCGGCGTGTCGCCGACGAGACCGAGCGCCGGCTGGCCGGCGATGTGCTCTCGGCAATGGTGTCGGGGGAGCTCGACGGCCCCGAGCTCGCCCGCCGCCTCGAGCCCTTCGGCCTGCGCGACTGTGCGGCGGTGGTCGTCTTCGCGCCGCCGCGGCAGTCGAAGGCGGCGGTCGAGGACGCGCTCGCGCGCGCGGTGTCCGAGGAGGCGCCGGCCGGGCTCGTGGCCGGCACCGGACGCTTCTCCTGCGCGCTGGTGGCGCCCGGCCGCGGCGACCACGAGGAGCTGTTCGCGCTCGCCGAGCAGCTGCGCGCGCGGGTCAGCGGCGAGGTCGGCGTCGCGCTCGACGCCGGCGCGGGCCGCGCGGTCGCGCCGGGGGACACCCGGCGGGCGTTCCACGAGGCCCGTTGCGCGCTCGAGGCGCGCGAGCTGGCCGGCGCGGGCTCGAGCAACGGCGCATCGCACCAGGGCGGTCTCGCCACCTTCCGCGACCTCGGCTCCTTCCAGTTGCTGCTCTCGCTCCAGGACGACGAGGCGCTGCGCCTGTTCTGCGACTCGATCCTCGCCCCGATCGAGGAGGGCGAGGGCACCTACGGCGGCGAGCTCATGCGCTCGCTCGAGGCCTTCATCGAATGCAACGGCCAGTGGGAGCGGGCTGCCCGCCAGCTCTACTGCCACCGCCACACCCTGCGCTACCGGATCCGCCGCGTCGAGGAGCTCACGGGCCGCTCGCTGGACTCCGCGCGCGATCGCATCGACTTCTGGCTCGCCCTCCGGGGGCGCGAGCTGATCCGTCCCTAGAACCCGAAAGGCGAAATCACTGTGAAGGTTGGCGTCCCCAGCGAGATCAAGACCGACGAGTACCGTGTCGCGCTCACCCAGGCCGGTGTCCGCGAGCTCGTCGAGCACGGGCACGAGGTGATCGTCCAGGCCGGCGCGGGCGAGGGGTCGGCGGTCACCGACGAGGACTACCGCGAGCAGGGCGCGAGCATCGTCCCCGACGCCCAGGCCGTCTTCGCGGAGGCCGACATGGTCGTCAAGGTCAAGGAGCCGCAGCCCGGCGAGGTCGCGATGCTCGAGCCGCGCCACACCCTCTTCACCTACCTGCACCTCGCGCCGGACCCCGAGCTGACCCGCGGGCTCGTCGAGTCGGGCGCGACCTGCGTCGCCTACGAGACGGTCGAGGACGACCGCGGCCGGCTGCCGCTGCTGGCACCGATGAGCGAGGTCGCGGGCAAGATCGCCACGCAGGCGGGGGCCTTCATGCTCGAGAAGCCGCTCGGCGGCCGCGGGATCCTGCTCGGCGGCGTCCCCGGGGTCGCCGCCGCGAACGTGATGGTCATCGGCGGTGGCGTGGTGGGCATGAACGCGGCCTTCATCGCGCTGGGGATGGAGGCGACGGTCTACGTCTACGACCGCAACATCGACCGCCTGCGCGAGCTCGACATCGCCTTCGGCGGCCGCGCGGACACCTGCTACGCGTCGACGCTCGACATCGAGCAGCGCCTTCCCGACGTCGACCTCGTGATCGGCGCCGTGCTCGTGCACGGCGCGAAGGCGCCGTACGTGATCCGCCGCGAGCAGCTCCAGCTGATGAAGCCCGGCGCGGTGCTCGTCGACGTCGCGATCGACCAGGGCGGCTGCTTCGAGACGTCACGTCCGACGACGCACACGGACCCGACCTACGAGGTCGACGGCGTCATCCACTACTGCGTGGCGAACATGCCGGGCGCCGTGCCCGTCACCTCGACGCGTGCGCTGACCAACGCGACGCTGCCGTACATCCTCCACGTCGCCGACGAGGGCGTCGCGGGCGCTGCGCGCGAGAACCCCGGGCTGGCGAAGGGCGTCAACGTCGTCGCCGGCAAGGTGACCTACCGCCCCGTCGCGGACGCCACCGGGCACCCCTACCAGGAGCTCTTCGAGGCCCTCGGCGAAGGTGCTGCGGCGTAGGCCAAGCCCGGTCTAGACTGCGGCGGGCGCGATGCCCGTCCCTCCGACCAGTGTCCCAGGCACGCTCGCGACGAGTCCCGAGCTGCTGCGAGTGCTGCTCGTCGAGGACGACGACGGCGATGCGATGCTCGTCGAGGACCTGCTCGAGATGGCGGGCGCGCCCGTCGACCTGCGGCGCGCCACGCGGCTCGGCGACGTGCTGCGCGGGGACGGCCGCCCAGCCGACTGCGTGCTGCTCGACCTCGACCTTCCGGATTCGAGCGGCCTGCAGGGCCTGCTCGAGCTGCGCGAGTCGGGCGACGCGCCCGCGATCCTCGTGCTCACGGGCCTCGACGACGCGCTGCGCGGGATCGAGGCGGTCGCGGCCGGCGCCCAGGACTACCTGATCAAGGGCAAGGTCGACGGCGAGGTCCTGTGGCGGGCGATCCGGTACGCGGTCGAGCGCCGGCGCGCCGAGCAGGCGCAGTCGCAACTGCAGGCCGCGCGCCTGTACGCGCAGGAGAACGCGCGCCTGGAGCGCGGGCTGCTGCCGACGCCGCTCGTATCCGACCCGCGGCTCGCGCTCGCCGCCCACTACCGCCCCGGCCGCCGCCGCGCGCTGCTCGGCGGTGACTTCTACGACGCGGTGCAGGACGGCGACGGCACCGTCCACGTGATCATCGGCGACGTCTGCGGGCATGGCCCGGACGAGGCGGCGCTCGGCGTCCTCCTGCGCATCGCGTGGCGCACGCTCGTGATGTCCGAGGCGCCGTCGGACACGCTGCTGAGGACGCTGCAGGAGGTGCTCGTCGCTGAGCGCCACGACGCCGGCGTGTTCACGACGCTGTGCATGGCGTCGATCGCGCCCGACCGCCGCAGCACGATCCTGCGGGTCGCGGGCCATCCACTGCCGGTAGTGCTCGACGGCACGGGCGCAACCGCGGTCTCACCCGAGCAGGGCGGCCCGCCGCTCGGGGTGGTCGCCGATGCACGCTGGCCCGCACGCGAGCTGCCGTTGAACCCTGGCTTCGGCCTGCTGCTGTACACCGACGGGCTCGTCGAGGGCCGGGTGGGCGCCGGGCCGGCGCGCCTGGGCGAGGCCGGTCTGCTCGAGATGGCCGGTGACGCACTGCGCGAGCACGGCGGGCGCCCCGGGGCGCTCGTCCGCGCGCTCGTCGAGCGGGCGGAGGCGCTCAACGGCGGCGCCCTGCTCGACGACGTGGCCGTCCTGCTCGTCTCCGAGGCCGGGTGACTGCGGTCGCGCCGGCGCGGCGGCCGGTCCTCGGGGTGATCGGCTGGTTCACGGTCGCCGCGGGCCTGCTCGCCGCGATCGCGCTGCTCGGGCTGATTCCCGGCCTCATCACGCTGCACAACCTCTCCAGCGCTCGCACCGCGCTCGCCGACCGCCTCGACCCGGCGATCGCGTCGGCCTCCCGGCTCGACGCCGCGGTGGTCGACCAGGAGGCGGGCGTGCGCGGGTACCTGCTCGGCCGCCGGCAGGCCCTGCTCGCGCCCTACCGGTCCGGCCTCGCGACCGAGCGGGGGACGCTCGCCGAGCTCGACCGGCTGATCAGCGACGAGGACCGCACCGGCCTGCGCGGGGAGCTGAGCGCCGTTCGCGCCCGGGCCGACGCGTGGCGCACGGGCTACGCCGCGCCGGTGATCGCGCGGGTGCGTGCGGGCCAGGCGGGGCAGGCGGCCAGCCGCGCGGCCGAGGGCCGAGCCCCCTTCGACGCGCTGCGCGGCGCCGTGCGTGCGCTGCAGGGCGATCTCGCCGCGGCACGCACCGCGGCCCGCTCGCGGCTCGCCCACGACGCCGCGCTGGTCACGGTCGTCGTGGTCGCATCGACCGCGCTGCTGCTGCTCGGGATCGCGCTCGCCGGATGGGCGCTGAGCCGGCATGTGATCCGCCCGATCGGGGCGCTCGCCGAACGCGTCCGCGGCGTCGCCGGCGGCGACTACGATCAGCCGGTGCACACCGAGGGAGCGCGCGAGATCGTCGACCTCGGCGTCGACACCGAGGCGATGCGTGCCCGCATCGTCGAGGAGGTCCGCGCGGTCGAGCGCGCGCGCGAGGAGCTCGATCGCCAGAGGGCGGACCTGCAGCGCTCAAACGCCGAGCTCGAGCAGTTCGCCTACGTCGCGTCGCACGACCTGCAGGAGCCGCTGCGCAAGGTCGCGAGCTTCTGCCAGATGCTCGAGCGCCGCTACGCGGGCCAGCTCGACGACCGTGCCGACCAGTACATCCACTACGCGGTCGACGGCGCGCGGCGCATGCAGGACCTGATCAACGACCTGCTCGCGTTCTCCCGCGTCGGGCGCCTCGGCCACAAGCGCGAGCGGGTCGACCTCAACGCGCTGCTCGAGCGCACGGCGGCGAACCTGGGACCACGCGCCGAGGAGACCGGCGCGACGATCGAGTCCGGCGAGCTCCCCACCGTGGTCGGCGACCCGGGGCTCCTCGCGCTCGTCCTCCAGAACCTCGTCGGCAACGCGCTCAAGTTCCACGGCGACGAGCCGCCGCGCGTGCGCGTCGACGCGCGGCGCGACGGCGACGCGTGGGAGATCTCCGTCGCCGACAACGGCATCGGCATCGAACCGGAGTACGCCGAGCGCATCTTCGTCATCTTCCAGCGCCTGCACACGCGCGCGACCTACGAGGGCACGGGCATCGGCCTGGCCATGTGCCGCAAGATCATCGAGTACCACGGCGGACGCATCTGGCTCGACACCGACGCGCAGCCGGGCACCACCTTCCGCTTCACCCTTCCCGACGCCGAGGAGCCAGCAGCGACATGACCGCACCGGACGGCTCGCCCGAGTTCATCGAGGTGCTGCTCGTCGAGGACGACCCCGGGGACGTGCTGTTGATCGAGGAGGCCTTCGAGTTCAACAAGGTCCGCAACAACCTCAACGTCGTCTCCGACGGCGTCGAGGCGCTCGAGTACCTGCGCCGCGAGGGCCGCTACGCCGACGCGCGTCGGCCAGGGCTGATCCTGCTCGATCTCAACCTGCCGCGCAAGGACGGCCGCGAGGTGCTGGCCGAGGTCAAGGACGACTCGGCGCTGCGCTCGATCCCGGTCGTCGTGCTCACGACCTCCAAGGCCGAGGAGGACGTGCTGCGCTCGTACGACCTGCACGCGAACGCCTACGTCACCAAGCCGGTCGACTTCGACCGCTTCATCGAGGTGGTGCGCCAGATCGACGAGTTCTTCGTCAGCGTCGTGCGGCTCCCGGGGGCGGGCGAGGCGGCCTGAGGCCATTGCTAGACTGCCGCGCTGTATGCCCACGACGTCCCAGCTGGTCCGCAAGGGCCGCAACCCCAAGACGAAGAAGCTTGCCACCCCGGGCCTGAAGTCTGGCAAGGGCCGCAAGAAGCGCGTTGCGGCGCCCCAGCGTCGCGGGGTGTGCACCCGTGTGTACACCGTCACGCCCAAGAAGCCGAACTCCGCGCTGCGCAAGGTCGCGCGCGTCCGGCTGACGAACGGGATGGAAGTCACCGCGTACATCCCGGGCGAGGGCCACAACCTGCAGGAGCACTCCGTCGTGCTCGTGCGCGGCGGCCGCGTCAAGGACCTCCCGGGCGTGCGCTACAAGGTGATCCGCGGCACGCTCGACGCGGCCGGCGTGTCCGACCGCAAGAAGGCGCGCTCCCAGTACGGCGTGAAGGCCAAGTAATGCCGCGCCGCGCCGCCGCCGGGGCCCGCGTCATCGAGGCGGACCCGCTCCACCGCTCCAAGCTCGTCCAGCAGGTCATCAACCGGGTGATGCAGGACGGCAAGAAGTCCAAGGCCGAGACGATCGTCTACGACGCCCTGGCGATCCTCGCCGAGCGCACGGGCAAGGACCCGGTCGAGGCGCTCGAGACGTCGATCAAGGCGCTCACGCCGGTGCTCGAGGTCCGCTCTCGCCGCGTCGGCGGCGCGACCTATCAGGTGCCGGTCGAGGTGCCCCAGCGCCGGGCCCGCACGCTCGCCGTTCGCTGGCTCGTCGAGTTCGCCCGCAACCGCCGCGAGAAGTCGATGGCGCAGCGGCTCGCCAACGAGCTGCTCGACGCGCAGTCCCAGCTGGGCGGCGCCTACAAGCGCAAGGACGACATCTTCCGCATGGCGCAGGCCAACAAGGCCTTCGCGCACTATCGCTGGTAGCGCGCCGGGTTGCGCGCCCAGCGCGCACCGAGCGGGCAAGGCAGCGGGCGTGGAGGTGGTCACGCTCACCGATGAGCGGCTCGACGGCTCGGTGTCGCTGCACCGGACGCCCGGCGCGCTCGTCGCCGTCTCACGGCTCGGCCCGCGCTTCCCGCGCGTGCCGCTGCATGTGCACCCGCGCGATGCGGAGCGCATCGCGGTGCGTCGCGGCGCGCTCGAGGTGCGCGTCGGCCGTGCGTGGCACGTGCTGCGCGCGGGCGAGGAGCTGACGGTGCCCGCCGGCGTCGCGCACACGTTCGCGACGCGGGAGCCCGTCGAGTGGGTGGCTGAGTTCCGCCCCGGCGGGGCGCATGACGAGCTCTACGAGGGCCTCTGGCGGCTCGCACAGCGAGGGCTCGTCTCGTCGCGTGGCTTCATCGCGCCGTGGCACGCGGCTCCGCTCGCGTGGCGCCACTTCGACGACGTCCGGCTCGCGCGCGTGCCCGCGCGCCTGCAGCGGGCGCTGATCCGCGTGGTTTGCTCGATCCCCGGGAGGGGATAGGGCGGAGCATGCGGGCCGTCGCGATCCGGGAGTGGGGCAGCAGGGATGCGGTCGAGCTGCTGGAGCTCGAACCGCCGCCCGTCGCACCCGACGGCGTGCTCGTGCGCGTCCGCGCGGCGGCCTTCAACCCGGTCGACGTCGCGATCCGCGAAGGGCGCATGACGGGTGCCTTCCCGGCGACGCTGCCGGTGATCCTCGGCTGGGACGCGGCCGGGGTGGTCGAGCGCGTCGGCGCGGCGGTCACCTGGTTCCGGCCGGGAGACGAGGTGTACGGCTACTGCCGCCGCCACAACCTGCAGTACGGGACCTTCGCCGAATTCACGACGGTGCCCGAGGGCTACCTCGCGCCCAAGCCCCCGTCGCTGTCCTTCGAGGAGGCGGCGGCGATCCCGCTCTGCGGCCTGACCGCGCACCAGTCGCTCGAGGCGCTCGGCCTGCGCGGTGGCGAGACCTTGTTCCTCGACGGCGGCGCCGGCGGCGTCGGGCACGTCACGATCCAGCTGGCGATCGCCCGCGGGGCGCGCGTGATCGCGACCGCGTCCGGGCGCAACCAGGACTTCCTGCGCGAGCTGGGCGCGGAGCCCGTCGACTACACGCTCGGCGACGTCTCGGCCCGCGTGCACCAGCTCGCGGCCGACAAGGGGACCGACGCCGCGCTGGACCTCTTCGGCGGGGACGCGCAGGAGCTCGCGTTCTCGGTGCTGCGCCGTGGCGGCCGGATCGTCTCGATCAAGCAGCCGCCACCCAGGCGCGAAGGCTTCGAGAGCCACTACGTGTTCGCGCGCCCGAGCGGCTACGACCTCGCCGAGATGAACGACCTGATCGCCGACGGGCGGCTGCGCCCGCACGTCGAGCGCACCTACTCGATGAGGGAGGCCGCGTCGGCCTTCGAGCACCTCGAGGACGGCCACGTGCGCGGCAAGCTCGTGCTGCGTATCGACTGATCACGTCCGCCTGAGCTCCGCGGCGGTGCGGGCGAGGCGCTCCCGCGCCTCGTCCGCGAGTACGCGCCGGTCGTCGGCGGTCTCGGCGCCGGGCGCGAAGCGGTCCGTGGCCGCGTCGAGCACCTCGGGAGCGACCAGCAGCGGTGCGCCGCCGACGAGCGCGAGCACGATGCCGTCGCTGGGCCGGGCGTCGACGCGGGTGCCGTCCTCGAGCACGACGTCGGCGTAGAAGATTGATTCGGCGAGACGGGTTATCCGCACCTCACGCAGCCGCGATCCGGCGGCCCCGATCAGCGCGGCCATCAGGTGATGGCTCGACGGTCGCGGGAGCTCGACGTCCTCGACGGCCACGGCGATCTGCGTGGCCTCGGGCGCGCCGACCCAGATCGTCAGCTCCCGCGCGCCGCCGTCCTCGGCCAGCAGGACGACGTGCTGGTCACCCGCCCGGCGCACGTCGGCGACGCGGACCGCGATGAGCTGGGACATGGCGAACTGCTCCTTCCAGACGGGGGCGAGACGGTCGCGCAGCGAGTTCCGCGCCTTGTGCAGCCGGGCCTTGACCGCGCTCGGCGCGACGCCGAGGTGGATCGCGGCCTCGGCGTGGTTGAGGCCGGCGAGGTAGAACAGTTCGACCGCCGCCCGCTGGCCTCTGGGGAGGCCGGCGATCGCCTCGCGGATCCGGGCGGCGGCGCGCTCGGCGTCGAGCGCCGCGTCGAGGTCGGGCGAGTCGGCGGCGGCGTGGTCCAGGTCGGCATGGACGGTGGGCGTGCGCGAGCGCAGCGCATGGCGGCAGTGGTTGAGCCCGATGCCGACGAGCCACGCGCCGAAGCGGTCGTCGTCGCGCAGCCGCTCGAGCGACAGCAGCGCGGTCAGCACGGCCTCCTGCGCGGCGTCGGCAGCGGCGTCGGGATCGCGCAGCGCGCGCCGGCACGCGCGCCGCAGCGCGGGCGCGTGCCGCTCGACGAGCGCGGCGAACGCGGAGCGGTCGCCCTGCCGCGCGCGGGCGAGGAGATCGGCGTCGGTGGGGGAGGGCACTGCAGGGATGGTGCCGCGCGGCGGGTGTTGGGTTACCTCGGCGTCGGTGAACGTCAACCCTGCATTGAGGGAGGCGTGAGGCGTTGGAGGGTGTATTTCGTCGTTTCGTCGGGCGCGCCGGTTCACCCGACCGACGAACGACACCGGCGACGCCGGGCGCTCTCTGCGGGCCAACGTCGAACGGCGCGGCGGCGGAGGTCGTCGTTCGACCTTGACCGCGATATGCGCTGTCAACGTCGAAATGCTCGCCTCCGGCGCGCGCAGTTCGACGTAATCCCGATCCGGCGGAAGCCGCCGCCACCCTCGATCAGGGTTGCCGTTCAGCGCCGGCGTCGTCGGCGCCGTGAGCGCCGCGGCGCCAGGCCGGCGCCGCTCGAGCCGGGCACCGTAAGCGCCAGCGCGCCACCTGCCCCGGCCAGCGCGAGCACCGCGCCGGCGACCTCGATCCGCCATGCCGGTCCCGCGTGTGCCCGCACGAGCGTGCGCTTGGAGCCGACCAGGCCGGTGTCGTCGAGGGCCGGGCGGTCGATGGCCGCCACCACGAACGCGGCGCAGAGCGCGACCACGAGCGCCGCGCCCGCCGCCGCGAGCGACCGCCGCAGCAGCGCCACCGGGCCCAGGACGAGCAGCGCCGCGCCGAGCACGGCGAGCGCGTAACCGTGGTGCGCGCCGGCGCTGACCGGGCTCCCCGCGATCACCGACGAGCCCGCCCGCAGGTCGCGCAGGACAAGTGGCTCCGCGACGATCAGCAGCGCCGCACCGGCGACGAGCCCGAGCAGCGCCAGGCCGCTGCGAGCGGGGAAACGGACCACGAGAGCGATGCTATTCTTCTTGGTCGCCGCGGGGTGTGCAGCGATGCTCGGCGGCGTTGCCCGCCTGGGTGGGCCGAGGATCCTTCACATGGAGAACCGAACGACATAAGCCCCCGCGACGGGCCGTCCTTCGTGTGAAGCACCTGGGCCCGCGAGGGCCCATTTCTTTGCTGGAACGCGTCATCTCCCCCGCCGGGCCGGGCAGCACCCACACGAGACGCACGCTGACGACGAAAGACTTCTTCCCATGCCGCGCAAGTACACGCTCGAGAACACCCGCAACATCGGGATCATGGCCCACATCGACGCGGGCAAGACCACGACGACCGAGCGCATCCTCTACTACACCGGCCGCTCCCACAAGATGGGCGAGGTCCACGAGGGCGCCGCGACGATGGACTGGATGGAGCAGGAGCAGGAGCGCGGCATCACGATCACCTCGGCCGCGACGACCTGCGAGTGGGCCGGTCATCGGATCAACATCATCGACACGCCGGGCCACGTCGACTTCACCGTCGAGGTCGAGCGCTCGCTGCGCGTGCTCGACGGTGCCGTCGCGCTGTTCGACTCGGTCGCCGGCGTCGAGCCGCAGTCCGAGACCGTCTGGCGCCAGGCCGACAAGTACAAGGTCCCCCGCATCGCCTACATCAACAAGATGGACCGCATCGGCGCGGACTTCGAGCGCGGCGTCCAGACGATGATCGACCGCCTCGGCGCGCACCCCGTGCCGATCCAGCTGCCGATCGGCGCCGAGGGCGACTTCCTCGGGATCATCGACCTCATCAACATGAAGGCGATCGTCTACAAGGACGACCTCGGCACGGACATCTCGATCGAGGACATCCCGGCGAACCTCGTGGACGCCGCGGCCGACGCGCGCGAGCACCTGCTCAACGAGGTCTCCGACTACGACGATTCGCTCGTCGAGCTGATCCTCGAGGAGCAGGAGATCCCCAAGGAGTTGATCGTCTCGGCGATCCGCGCCGCGACGCTCGACAACAAGATCACGCCGGTGCTCTGCGGCTCGTCCTTCAAGAACAAGGGCGTGCAGCCGCTGCTGGACGCGGTGATCGACTTCCTGCCGTCCCCGCTGGACGTCCCCGCGATGGAGGGCCACGAGCCCGTCAAGGGCGGCGAGGATACGGTGGCGACCCGCGCGCCGGCCGACGACGAGCCGTTCTCGGCGCTCGCGTTCAAGATCGCCGCCGATCCCTACGTCGGCAAGCTCACCTACTTCCGCGTCTACTCGGGCCGCCTCGAGGCGGGCTCGCGCGTGCTCAACGTCAACACGGGCAAGACCGAGCGCATCGGCCGCATCCTGATGATGCACGCCAACGACCGCGAGGACGTCCAGGAGGTCTACGCGGGTGACATCGCCGCCGCGGTGGGCATCAAGACCGTCTACACGGGCGACACGCTCGCGGCGCCGGACAAGCCGATCCGCCTCGAGACCATGACCTTCCCGGAGCCGGTCATCTCCGTGGCGATCGAGCCGAAGACGAAGACCGATCAGGAGAAGATGTCGGTCGCGCTGGGCCGCCTCGCCGAGGAGGACCCGACGTTCCAGGTCCGCACCAACGAGGAGACCGGGCAGACCGAGATCTCCGGCATGGGCGAGCTGCACCTCGAGATCCTGGTCGACCGCATGATGCGGGAGTTCAAGGTCGAGGCCAACATCGGCCGCCCGCAGGTCTCCTACCGCGAGACCGTGCGCGGCGAGGCCAAGAAGATCGAGGGCCGCTTCGTGCGCCAGACCGGCGGCTCGGGCCAGTACGGCATCGTCTACATCGACATCGAGCCGGCGCCCGGCGAGGGCTTCGACTTCGTCAACAAGGTCCGCGGCGGGTCGATCCCCACCGAGTTCATCCCCGCCGTCGAGAAGGGCGTCGAAGAGGCGCTGGAGACCGGCGTGCGCGCGGGGTACCCGATGGTCGACGTCCGCGTGACGCTGACCGACGGCAAGTACCACGACACGGACTCCTCGGAGATCGCGTTCAAGATCGCCGGCTCGCTGGCGCTCAAGGAGGCGGCGCGGCGGGCCAAGCCCGTCCTGCTCGAGCCGGTCTTCGAGGTCGAGGTCGTCACGCCCGAGGACTACATGGGCGACGTCATCGGCGACCTCAGCCGCCGGCGTGGGCGCGTGCACGAGCTCGGAGAGCGCGGCAACGCGAAGGTCATCAATGCCCACGTCCCGCTGAGCGAGATGTTCGGGTACGCGACCGACGTGCGCTCGATGACCCAGGGCCGCGCGACGTACACGATGCAGTTCGACTCCTACGAGGAGGTGCCGCCCAACATCGCCGAGCAGGTGGTCGAGGGTCGCACCGGGGAGCCCGTGCCGGCGTAAGCGCGGTTGGTAGTCTGCACGGGTTCGCCTGAAACAGATCGAGACTTTCGGAACAGGAGCTAGAAGACAGTGGCGAAGGAGAAGTTCGAGCGCGACAAGCCGCACGTCAACGTCGGCACCATCGGTCACATCGACCATGGCAAGACGACCCTGACGGCGGCCATCACGAAGGTGCTCTCGGAAAAGTACGGCGGACAGGCTCGTTCCTTCGAGGAGATCGACAACGCTCCCGAGGAGAAGGCCCGCGGCATCACGATCGCGACCTCGCACGTCGAGTACGAGACCGAGAACCGGCACTACGCCCACGTGGATTGCCCGGGTCACGCGGACTACGTGAAGAACATGATCACGGGCGCCGCCCAGATGGACGGCGCGATCCTCGTGGTCTCGGCGGCGGACGGCCCGATGCCGCAGACGCGTGAGCACATCCTGCTCGCCCGTCAGGTCGGCGTGCCGTACATCGTCGTGTTCCTCAACAAGGCCGACATGGTCGACGACGAGGAGCTCCTGGAGCTCGTCGAGGTCGAGGTCCGCGACCTGCTCAACGAGTACGACTTCCCGGGCGACGACGTCCCGTTCGTGATCGGCTCCGCGCTGAAGGCGCTCGACGGCGACGAGGAGTACGTCCAGAAGATCGTCGACCTCGGCGAGCAGCTGGACTCCTACATCCCGGAGCCCCAGCGTGACCTGGACAAGCCGTTCCTGATGCCGGTCGAGGACGTCTTCTCGATCACCGGCCGCGGCACGGTGGCCACGGGCCGCATCGAGCAGGGCGTCGTCAACACGGGCGACACGGTGCAGATCGTCGGCATCCACGAGGAGGTCGGCTCGACCGTCGTCACCGGCGTCGAGATGTTCCGCAAGATCCTCGACCAGGGCCAGGCGGGCGACAACGTCGGCTGCCTCCTGCGCGGGATCAAGCGCGAGGAGATCGAGCGCGGGCAGGTCCTCTGCAAGCCCGGTTCGATCACCCCGCACACCAAGTTCAAGGCCGAGGTGTACGTCCTCAAGAAGGAAGAGGGCGGCCGCCACACTCCGTTCTTCAACGGGTACCGGCCCCAGTTCTACTTCCGCACCACGGACGTCACCGGCGTAGCCAACCTGCCCGAGGGCACGGAGATGGTCATGCCCGGCGACAACGTGCAGATGGAGGTCGAGCTGATCCAGCCCATCGCCATGGACGCCGGTCTGCGCTTCGCGATTCGCGAGGGCGGCCGCACCGTCGGCTCGGGCGTCGTCACCGAGATCATCAAGTAGGCCCGGCGGCGGGAGACGCCCGCCGCCGCTTCGCAGAAGTCAGATACGACCACAGGGGGCGGTCCCCGAAGACCGGGGACCGCCCTCGCTGCGCGCCGAGCGCCAGGCGCCGCGCGCACACCACCAGCACAAACTTCACCCCAAGCCCCGGACGGAACAACAGAGAGCTTCAAGTGGCAGCCGTAGCCCAGAACAAGATCCGCATCCGCCTCAAGGCCTACGACTCGTCGGCTATCGAGACGGCTGCGAAGGAGATCGTGGAGACCGCGACCCGCACCGGCGCGACCGTGTCGGGTCCCGTGCCGCTGCCCACGGAGAAGAACGTGTACGCCGTGGTGAAGTCCCCCTTCAAGGACAAGGACTCCCAGGAGCACTTCGAGATCCGCACGCACAAGCGCCTGATCGACATCCATCAGCCCACGCCGAAGACGGTCGACTCGCTCCAGCGGCTCGACCATCTGCCCGCCGGCGTCGACATCGAGATCCGACTCGCGTTCGGCTAGCGAGAGACCTATGCCCGCGATCCTCGCCAAGAAGCTCGGCATGACCCAGCGCTTCACCGACGAAGGCCTCCTCGAGCGCGTGACCGTGCTCGAAGCCGGCCCGTGTCCCGTGACGGCGATCCGCACGCACGCGGCGGACGGCTACGAGGCCGTCCAGCTCGCGTTCGGCTCCGTTCGCGAGAAGGCACTGTCCAAGCCCGAGCTCGGACACCTCAAGAAGGCCGGCGCTCCCCCGATGCGCACGCTCTGCGAGTTCCGCGACGCGGCCGACGAGTGGCAGATCGGCGACACCGTCACGGTCGAGGCCTTCGCGGTCGGCCAGGACGTCAAGGTCGCGGGCATCGGCAAGGGCAAGGGCTTCCAGGGCACGATCAAGCGCCACAACTTCAACTCCGGCCCGAAGGCCCACGGCTCGCACAACAAGCGCGCCCCGGGCTCGATCGGCGCGTCGGCGACGCCCTCGCGCGTCTTCCCCGGTGTCCGCGGCCCGGGACGCATGGGCGGCAAGCGCGTGACCCAGAAGGGCCTGCGCATCGTCGAGCTGATCCCGGCCCAGAACCTGATGCTCGTCCGCGGCTCCGTGCCGGGCCCGAAGGGCGGCACCGTGGAGGTGCGCACCGATGCCTAAGGCCCCGCTTCTGGGCTCCAAGAAGACGGTCGACCTCGACGACGAGGTGTTCGGCGTGCCCTTCAACGGACCGCTGGTCCACGAGGTCGTCGTCGCCGAGCTGGCCGCCCGCCGCCGCGGCACGCATGCGACCAAGACGCGCGGGCTCGTCAGCGGCGGCAACTCGAAGCCGTACCGCCAGAAGGGCACCGGCCGCGCCCGCCAGGGCTCGATCCGCTCGCCGCAGTTCGCCGGCGGCGGCGTCGTCTTCGGCCCGCACCCGCGCCACTACACCGTCAAGGTCAACCGCAAGGCGCGCCGCGCCGCGCTGCGCTGCGCGCTGTCGGTCCATGCCGAGCGCGAGTCGCTGTTCGGGCTCGACGCGGGCGCATTCGACGCGCCGTCGAGCAAGCAGGCCGCCGATCTGATCGCCGAGCGCCGCCGCGGCTCGGTGCTCGTCGTCCTCGACGCCGAGGAGCTGGCCGCCGGCAAGTCGTTCCGCAACCTCGCGGGCGTGACCGTGCTCGCGCACGAGGACGCCGCCGTCGCCGACATCGTCGGCGCGGCGACGCTCGTCGCCAGCCAGCCCGCGATCGACGCCCTGACGGCGCGCGCGAAGAAGCTCGAGAGAGCGATCGCGACCGCGGGGCATACCCAAGCGACTTCGTCGCCGGGCACAGGGGAGGCCTAGCCATGGACCACAGCCAGGTCATCATCCGTCCCGTCGTCTCCGAGAAGTCCTACGTCCTCGCGACGGCCGGCAAGTACACCTTCCGGGTCCACCCGGACGCTCACAAGACCCAGATCAAGCAGGCGATCGAGGCGCTGTTCGACGGCGTCAAGGTGATCGAGGTCCGCACCTCGTCGGTGCCCTCGAAGCCCAAGCGCCGCGGGTTCACCTCGGGTCGCACGCGTGAGTGGAAGAAGGCCGTCGTGCAGCTGCGCGCGGGCGACTCCATCCCGATCTTCCAGGGCCTCGAGGCCGACCTCTAATGCCGATCCGCAAGCCAAAGCCCACGTCCGCCGGCCGGCGCTTCATCACCTACGCCGACTACGCGGAGATCACGAAGACCGAGCCCGAGAAGACCCTCGTCGAGGGCCTCAAGAAGTCGGGCGGCCGCAACGCCCACGGGCGCAAGACCTCGCGCCACCGCGGTGGCGGGGCCAAGCGCCTGTACCGCAAGATCGACTTCAAGCGGCGTCGCGACGGCATCCCCGCGAAGGTGGCCGCGATCGAGTACGACCCCAACCGGTCGGCCTACATCGCGCTGCTGCACTACGCGGACGGGGTCAAGTC
This sequence comes from Solirubrobacteraceae bacterium, assembly GCA_034664425.1. Classification (GTDB taxonomy): domain Bacteria; phylum Actinomycetota; class Thermoleophilia; order Solirubrobacterales; family Solirubrobacteraceae; genus DATBDM01. Next base: position 2,079 of record JAXDHR010000257.1, on the reverse strand, counting down.
CTACATCCTCGCCCCCAACCGCCTGCGCGTCGGCGCGACGGTCGTCTCGGGCCCCGGCTCGGACATCGTCGTCGGCAACGCGATGCCGCTGGCCTTCATGCCGGTCGGCACGCTCGTGCACAACGTCGAGCTGCAGCCCGGCCGCGGCGGCCAGCTGGCCCGTTCCGCCGGTTCGGGCATCCAGCTGATGGCCAAGGAGGGCGACATGGCGACGCTGCGCCTGCCCTCGGGCGAGATGCGCATGGTGCGCGCCGAGTGCCGCGCCACCGTCGGCGTGGTCGGGAACGCCGACCACCAGAACGTCACGGTGGGCAAGGCCGGCCGCAAGCGCCACATGGGCGTGCGCCCGCAGACGCGCGGCACCGCCATGAACCCGGTTGACCACCCGCACGGCGGCGGCGAGGGCGCCGGCGCGCTGGGCAACCACCCGCAGACGCCCTGGGGCGTGCCGACGATCGGCTACCGCACCCGCAAGAAGGGCAAGCAGTCCGATCGCTACATCGTCCGCGGCCGCCGCCGTGGCAAGAGGGGAAGCAGCAGCCGATGAGTCGCTCTTCGAAGAAGGGGCCGTGGGTCGAGGAGCGGCTGATGTCGCGCATCGAGTCCATGAACGCCTCGAACTCCCGCACCATGATCCGCACCTGGTCGCGCACGTCGACGATCTTCCCCGAGATGGTCGGCCATACGATCGCCGTGCACGACGGGCGCAAGCATGTGCCCGTGTTCGTCTCCGAGGCGATGGTCGGCCACAAGCTCGGCGAGTTCGCGCCGACGCGCACCTATCGCGGGCACGATGGCAAGGGCAAGGTGCGATGAGCCCCGAGAACCCCCAGGATCCGCAGAAGGGCAAGCCGCTCGAGGACGTGCAGGCGGGCCAGGACGCCGTCGAGTCGACGCAGGCCGCGTCGACGGAGAAGGCGGCCGAGAAGGCCGAGGCCCCCGCCCCCAAGAAGCCGCGCTCGCGCTCGCGCGCCGCGAAGGCCTCCGAGCCCGAGGCCGAGGGCGCCGCCGCGTCGCGGACCGGGGTCGACAAGGCCGCGGTCGGGCCCGCCCGCCAGGCGGCTCGCAGCCGGCAGAAGACCAAGCCGGCCGTGCTCGTCTCCGCCCAGGCCAAGTACGTGCGCACCTCCGCCCGCAAGGCGCGGCTGGTCTGCGACCACATCCGCGGCAAGGACGTCCAGCAGGCGCGCGCGATCCTCGCCTTCACCCCGCGCGGCGTCGCGCGCGACTGGAGCAAGCTGCTCGAGTCGGCCGTCGCCAACGCGGAGCACAACCACGAGCTCGTCGGCGAGGAGCTGCGGATCTACTCCGTGGTCGCCGACGAGGGTCCCACGCTCAAGCGGTTCCGGCCGCGGGCGATGGGCCGCGCGACGCGCATCCGCAAGCGCACGTCGCACCTGACCATCACGCTCACCCCGAAGGAGTCCTAGGCCATGGGTCAGAAGGTCCATCCCGAGGCCATGCGCGTGGGCTACATCCACGACTGGAAGTCGAACTGGTTCTCCGAGAAGAACTTTTCCGACTTCCTGATCGAGGACGTGAACATCCGCACGCACATCACGAACAAGCTCGCGCACGCCGGCCTCTCCGACATCACGATCCGCAAGGACGCGGCCGAGGTGGAGGTCAACATCCACACCGCGCGGCCGGGCATCGTGATCGGCAAGTCGGGGTCCGAGGTCGACGCCCTGCGGCGTGACCTGCACCGGCTCACCGGCAAGGCCATCAAGGTCAACATCCTCGAGATCAAGCGTCCCGAGCTCGACGCGAAGCTCGTCGCGCAGTCGATCGCCGAGCAGCTGCAGAACCGCGTCGCCTTCCGGCGCGCCATGAAGCGCTCGCTGACGAGCGCCATGCGCTCCGGGGCCAAGGGCTGCAAGATCCAGGTCTCGGGTCGCCTCGGCGGCGCCGAGATGGCCCGCACGGAGCAGTACTCGGACGGCCGCGTGCCCCTGCACACGCTGCGCGCGGACATCGACTACGGCTACTACGAGGCGCGCACGACGTTCGGCCGCATCGGCGTCAAGTGCTGGATCAACAAGGGCGAGATCATGCCCGCCGGCTACGCCGGTCAGGACC
>JAXDHR010000256.1:0-39707 GCA_034664425.1 Solirubrobacteraceae bacterium | reverse complement strand
CCGTGCGCCCGGACGGTCGCTCGGCCCAGGGCCTGAGCAACCAGACGAGCTTCCTGCGCCCGATCACCGGCGGCACGATCCACGCGCACGCGCGGCGCCGTCACCGCGGCCGCACCACCTGGGTGTGGGAGGTCGACATCACCGACGACGACGATCGCCTGTGCGCGATCGTGCGGATGACCGTCGCCGTCCGCGACGCGCCCGCCACCTAGTCAGCGTCCGAGCCCGCGGCCGAGCCAGGCGTCGGCGAAGCGCTCGAGCGCGGGATCCGACGGGCCGCTCGCCCGCAGCCGGCGGCGCCATGCGAGCGCGGTGGCCGGCCCCGAGGCCGGGCTGCGCGTGAGGATGATGGCCTGCCCGGCCGCGGCGAGCGCCGGGGAGAAGCGCCCGGCGACGCGCCGCTGCACGCGCACGAGCGCCGGATCGGGCCGGCGGCCGGGATAGGTGAGCACGACGTCCCCGAGCTCGAGCGCCTCGAGCACCTGGTCGACCGACAGCGCGCGCCTGTCCGCCTCCACCGGGACGACGTGGTGCGGCCCGCTGGTGGGCAGCGGACCGGCGCCGCGGTGGACGTGATCGGCCGGCTGCAGGTGGCGCGCGCCGCGGTCGGGCTCCAGGACACCGCCCCCACCCGCCCCGGCCGTCGCAGCGTCGACGCCCGCGTCGTCGCGGCCGGCGAGCAGCGTCACCGCGCCCGCGACGATGGCGAGCACGACCACGACGCCGAGGACGATCGTGGCGAGGCGCCTCAACGCGCCCGCCCGCCCGCCGCCGTCGAGCCCTTCCCGCGCGACGAGCGCCGCGACGCGGAGCGCGCGCGGCCGCCGCGCTCGGAGGACGGGGCCACGCCCGCCGCGGTCGCGAGCTCGGCGATCGCGTTCTCGATGTCGCTCGCGAACGCTTCGAGGTCCTCGATCGCGTCGTAGTCGCCGAGCAGGCCGAAGAACAGGTGCCCGTCGTAGGACATGATCGCGATGCCGAGCGCGGTGTTCGGCGACAGCGGGACCTGCGGGTAGAAGGCACGCAGCCGGCGGCCGAGCATGAAGAGCGGGAACTGCGGCCCGGGCACGTTGGTGACCGTGAGGTTGTAGAGCCGCTGCGAGCCGATCAGGCGCGCCGCCTGGTCGAGGATCGTCGGCGCCGCGAAGCCGGCGAGCGAGGTCAGCACCTCGGCGCCCACCGCCTGGCCCGACGCCTTGAGGTCGCCCATCGCCGCGTGGATGGCGGCGAAGCGCTCCTTCGGGTCATCGATCTGGACGGGCAGCGGCGCGTACATCGCGCTCACGCGGTTGCCGAGCGCGCCGCGCTGGTCGTCCGTGCGCACGGAGACGGGCACCATCGCCTTGAGCTCCTCCTGGGGCTCGCGGCCGCGGCGGTGCAGCAGCGCCCGCAGCGCGCCGGCGACCACGGTGAGGACGACGTCGTTGACGGTGCCGCCGAGCGCGCCCTTGATCGCCTTGAAGCGATCGAGGTCGCCCGAGGCCCACGTGAAGCGCCGGTGCGGGCCGACGCGCACGTTGAGCGGGCTCGGCGGGGCGCTGCTCAGGCTCGCCAGGCCGAGGCCGGCGACGGCGCCGGCGGCCCGCACGACCGCCCCGGGGTCCTCGATCGCGCCCGCCAGCGCCCGTGCGACGGTCAGCGGCGTCTCCGCGCGCTCGGTGAGCGTGTCGGCCAGCAGCGAGGCGGCGCTCGGCTCGGGCCGCGGGTACCACGCCGGCGCGGGCTCGAGCCGATCTCCACCCGTCGCATCGAGATCGAAGATGACGGCCATGATGTCGACGCCGGAGACACCGTCGACAAGCGCATGGTGGGTCTTGCAGATCAGCGCGAACTCGTCCCGTCCGACGCGCTCGACGAGCCAGATCTCCCACAACGGCTTCGTCCGGTCGAGTGCCTGTGAGAAGAGCCGCCCGGCGAGCCGCCGCAGCTCCTCCTCGCCAGCGGGCTCGGGCAGCGCCGTGTGACGGATGTGGTAGCTCGCGTTGAAGTGCGGGTCGTCGACCCACACGGGGCGGCCCTGCCCGAAGGGCGGGAAGGCCAGCTTCTGGCGATAGCGGGGGACGAGGTACAGCCGCTGCTCGATCGCCGCGAGGACGTCCTCGTAGGCGGGCGCGGGCCCTTCGAGCACGAGGACCGAGGCCACGTGCATGTGCGCCCCGCTCTTCTCGATGGCGAGAAAGGAGGCGTCGAGTCCGGTCAGCCGGTCGGGATTGGGCACGCCGCGGATTGTCGCCCTTCCGACCACCTCACGCCAAGATTGCACAGCGCGGTTTGAAAACCTTCAACACAGCGTAGAATGTTGCCATGGCAACCGAGCTCAGCGACCCGACCATCTTCCAGCGCGTCTTCGCCGAGCACGAGCGTGGCGTCTACGCGACCGCCTTCCGCATCCTCGGCAACGGCGCCCAGGCGCAGGACGTCGTCCAGGATGTCTTCCTGCGGCTCTGGCGGCGCCCGCGGTCCTTCGACGCCGAGCGCGGTGCGCTCGGCTCCTATCTGCGGCTGATGGCGCGCTCGCGCGCGCTGGACCTGTGGCGCGAGGGCCGGGCGGGCGGCCGGGCGTCGGATCGCCTGAAGCTCGTCGTCGCCGACGAGGACGTGCGGCTCGACGACCAGCCCGGTCCAGCGGCCGAGCGTGCCGACACCCGCGCGGTGCTGCGCGACGGGCTGCGCCGGCTCCCCGACGCCCAGCGCGAGGCGCTCGTACTCGCCTACTGGGGCGGGCTGACCGCGGACGAGATCGCCCGCCGCTCGGCCGTCCCGCTCGGCACGGCGAAGAGCCGCATCCGGCTCGGGCTGAGCAGGCTGCGCGACGAGTGCGGCGATGCGCTGGCCGTCGCCTGAGTGCGTTCCCGCACAGTCCGGCGTCGCCTCACCGTCTAGCCTCCCCGCCCGTTTGTCCGGCCACGCCGAGCTTCGAGCGCACGATGCGCCCGGAGGCGGGGGACCCAGGGCCGGCGCGTGAGCGCGCGCCGGCGGGGGCGAATCCGCGGCTGATGCCGCGGTAGCGACGGGAACGGCGCCTCGGGCGCCGGCCGCCGCGAGCCCGACAGCTAACCCCGTAGGCAGCCAGGCCGGTGATCCATAGGAGGTCTCTCTTGAGACCGAGTTCCGTTCGACCCGCGCTCGTCGCGGGCGTGCTGAGCCTCGCCAGCACCGGCGCCGCGGTCCTGCCCGCCATGGCGCTCGCCGATACCCAGGGCCCCCCGTCGGCCTCGATCGCGAGCGTCGGCGTCGCCAAGCGCCACATCAACGTCACCGCCGGCCAGCGCGCTGTCGTGCGCGGCGTCGTCTTCCCCCGCGCGGGCGGCGTACGCGCCCTGCTGCAGGTCCGCCGCGCCTCGGGCTGGCAGACGCTCGATCGCGACCGCACCGGATCGCACGGGCGCTACCGCCTGCAGCGCCGCCTCGCCGCGCCGATGAGCGGTCATGCGCGCGTGGTCGTCAAGCGGGCGGGCCGAAGGCGCCAGCGTGGCCTCGGCCGGCTCAACGTGTACCGCTACGCCCAGGCGTCGTGGTACGGGCCGGGCCTGTACGGCAACCACCTCGGCTGCGGGGGCACGCTCGGGTACTCCACGATCGGCGTGGCCAACAAGTCGCTGCCGTGCGGCACGCGGCTGACCCTGCGCCACGACGGCCGCACGCTGCGCGTGCGCGTCATCGACCGCGGCCCCTACGTCGCAGGACGCCAGTTCGACCTCACCGCCGCCACGGCCCGGAAGCTCCACTTCCACGGCCACGGCGCCATCCTCAGCACCCGCTGAGTCGGGGTTGCGGACGCCCCGGGTCGCGACTGACCCGGGGCGTACGCTTGTTCGCGTGACGGAGGCCAAGCGGGTCATCGCCCACCTCGACTGCGACGCGTTCTACGCGACCGTCGAGCTGCTGCGCCGGCCCGAGCTGGCCGGCAAGCCGGTGATCGTGGCCGGCAGCGGCCCGCGCGCCGTCGTCACGACCGCCTCCTACGAGGCGCGCAGGTTCGGCGTCGGATCGGCGATGCCGGCGACGCGGGCGCGGCGGCTATGCCCGGACGCGATCGTCATCCCGCCGGACTTCGCCGCCTACCGCGAGACCTCCCAGCAGGTCTGGTCGCTCGTGCTCGAGCGCCTCGGTCGCGTGCAGCAACTGGGGCTCGACGAGGCCTATGCCGAGCTGACCGGCGTCCCCAAGCCGCTGCGCGTTCTGCGCGAGGTCGTCGCCGCGGTCAAGGAGCAGACGGGCATCCAGCTCTCGGTCGGCATCGGCCCGTCACGGCTCGTGGCCAAGTGCTGCAGCGACCTCGGCAAGCCCGCGGGCTTCGTCGCGATGGGCCGCGAAGAGGCGTGCGTGCGCTTCGCCACCGCGCCGACGAGTCGCGTGCCCGGCATCGGCCCGAAGACCGCCGAGCGGCTCGCCGAGCTCGGACTGCACACGCTCGGCCAGCTCCAGCAGGCCGACGAGGCGCTGCTGGTGGAGCGCTTCGGGGGCAACTCCGGCCGCTTCCTCAAGCGCCGCGCGCACTTCGAGGACGACTCGCCCGTCGAGACGGAGCGCGGCGCCGCCAAGTCGCGCTCGAACGAGCGCACGTTCGACACCGACATCGAGTCGCCGGCCGAGCTCGAGGACGTGCTGCGGCGGCTCGGGCGCGAGTTGGCGGAGGGGCTTGCCGGCCGCGGGCGCAGGGGCCGGACCATCGCCATCAAGGTCCGCCTCGACGACTGGACCACCGTGACGCGCGCCCGCACGCTCCCGGCGGCGACGAACGATCCCCAGACGGTCATCGACGTCGCCCTCGAGCTGCTGCGCGCCTACGCGCCGCCACGGCCCGTCCGGCTGCTCGGGGTGCGGGTCGCCGGCTTCGAGGACCTCGAGCCGGAGCTGCGGCGAGCTCCGCCGCCGCCCGGGGCCCAGCTCGCCCTGCCGCTCTAATACAGCGCCGCGGCGAGCTTGCGGCGGGACTCGCGCGCCAGCGGATGCTCGACGCCGAGCTCGTCGAGCACGCCGACGACGGCCTGCCGTAGCGCGTCGCGGCGGTCCTGGTCGCTCGTGCCGGCGATAGCGTCGATCAGGCCCTGGAGCCCCCGCTCGTCCTCGCCGGCGTCGAGCGCGTCGAAGGCGGCTGCGACGTCCGGGTCGTCCTCGAGGCGGATCCGCGCCGCCAAGCCGTCCGCGGCGAACGAGCCCGCGACGTTGCCGAGCACCTCCAGTGCCGCGTCGCGCTCGCCGCGGTCGCGCAGGATGCGGGCGAGCGGGACGGCGGCGTCGGCGCGGCCGGGCTCGAGCTCGAGCGCGCGGCGCAGCTGCGGCTCGCCGCCCTGGAGCACGAGCGCGTCGGCCTCGGAGGGCACGAGGCCGTCGAAGAAGCGCTCGACGGTGGCCGGCGGGTGCGCGCCGGTGAACTCGTCGGCGACGCGGCCGTCCTTGAACGCCTTCACGGCGGGGATGCCCTGGATCTGGAAGGCGGCGGCGAGCCGCGGGTTGGCGTCGGTGTCGACCTTCGCCAGCGCGACCTTGCCGTCACGGGCGTTGGCGGCCTGCTCGAGGACCGGTGTGAGCTGCCGGCAGGGCCCGCACCAGGAGGCCCAGAAGTCGACCACGACGGGAAGCTCCCTGGAGCGCTCGATCACGTCGCGCTCGAAGGTCTCCTCGGTGGCATCGAAGATCATGAGGCCGAGGATTCTGACAGCGCTTCGCGGCTGCCATCGCTTCGCGCGGCGGCGGTGCGCCATCCTGGCGGTGTGAGCGAACTGCACGTGGACGTCGCCGGGGCGTCGATCTCGGGCGAGCAGGCCGGCGACGGCAACGCTGTCGTCCTGCTGCACGGCCTGACGGCGACGCGCCGCTACGTGGTGATGGGCTCGCGGACGCTGGAGCGCGGCGGCCATCGCGTCGTCGCCTACGACGCCCGCGCCCACGGCCGCTCGTCGCCGGCCGCGGACGGCGACTACGGCTACGGCGCGCTGGCCGGCGACCTGCTCGCCGTGCTCGACGGGGCGGGCGTCGAGCGGGCGGTGCTGGCGGGTGCCTCGATGGGCGCGCACACGATCGCCGCCTTCGCGCTCGCGCACCCCGAGCGGGTCGCGGCGCTCGTGCTGATCACGCCCGCCTTCGACCCGGAGGACGACGACACTGCGCGGATGGAGCGCTGGGACCGGCTCTCCGACGGGCTGCGCGAGGGCGGCGTGGACGGGTTCATCGCCGCCTACGGCGAGCCGGACGTCCCCGAGCGCTACCGCGACACGATCCGCACGGTGCTGCGCCAGCGGCTCTCGGCGCACGAGCACCCGCACGCGCTCGCCGACGCGCTGCGCGCCGTCCCGCGCTCGCGCCCGTTCGAGGCATGGGAGCAGCTGGGGGAGATCGCGGTGCCGACGACCGTCGTCGTCTCGCGTGACGAGCTCGATCCCGAGCACCCGTACGCGATCGGCGAGTTCTACGCCGAATCGATCCCCGGCGCGGTGCTGCGCACGGAGGACGAGGGGAAGTCCCCGCTCGCGTGGCAGGGCGGCCAGCTCTCGCACGTGATCGCCGAGACGGCGTCGCGATAGAACTAGGCCCGTGCGAAGCCGCTATGACCCGGCGCCCTACCGCGACGTCTTCGAGCACCACTTCACCTACCTCGCGGGGTTCGAGCGCAACACCCATCGCTACGCGGACCGTCCGGCCCTGCACGATCCCGCCACGGGACGGCGCTGGACCTACGCCGAGCTCGGCCGCGACGTCGACGCGCTCGCCGCCGGACTGGCGGGCGCCGGGGCGGCGCCCGGCGACGTCGTCGCCTTCCAGCTGCTCAACGGGCCGGAGTTCGCACTGCTCTGGCTCGCCTGCCAGCGGCTCGGCGCCATCGCCGCCCCGATGAACTTCCGTCTCGCCGCCGGCGAGACGGCGCACATCCTCGACGACAGCCTGCCGGTCGTCTACGCCTACGACACGGCGCTCGCCGGCACCGCGCGCGACGCGCTGGCCGGCGCGGCGCACCGCCCGGCGCTCGTCGTCGCGGTCGGCGACGATGACCCGCTGCCCGGCGCCGAGCGCTTCGAGGGGCTGCCCGCGTCGCCCGAGGGCGTCGCGTTCGCCGGGACGCGCTCGACCTACGAGGAGACGACGCGGCTATACACCTCGGGCACCACCGGCATGCCCAAGGGCGTCTCGCTGCCGTCGGTCGTGGAGGTGCTCTCCGCCCACGACGTGATCATGCACTTCCCGCTCTCGCCCGAGGATCGGACGCTGAACATGACGCCGTGGTTTCACCGCGGTGGTCTGTACTCGGGCGGTCCGAACCCCGTGTTCTACGTCGGTGCCGAGGCGGTGTCACTGCGCGCATTCGACGCCGGACGCGTGCTCGACCTCGTGCAGGAGCTCGAGCTGACGTTCCTGATCGGCGCGCCGCCGAACCTGGCGATGCTCGCCGCGGCGCAGTCCGAGCGCCCGCGCGAGCTCGGCAGCCTGCGCGGCATCGTCACGATGGGCGCGCCGCTCGACCGCGAGGCGTGCCTGCGCTACCAGGAGCTGCTCACGCCGCGGATCTTCAACGGCTACGGCACGACGGAGGCGTTCTGGAACACGTTCCTGCGCCCTGCCGACCTGCCCGCGATGGCCGGTACGGCGGGCCGGGCGTGCACCGACGACGACGTCGCCGTCGTGCGCATCTACGACGACCGCCACGCCGACCCGGACGATCACGTCGCCAAGGACGGGAGCGAGGTGGGGGAGGTGATCGTCCGTTCGGTCAAGTCGGGCTACCGCTACGTCGGCCAGCCCTCCGAGCAGGCCGCCAACTTCCGCGACGGCTGGCTGTACATCGGCGATCTCGCGACCTGGGACGAGCAGGAGTACGTGACCATCGTCGGGCGCAAGGACGACATGATCATCTCGGGCGGCGAGAACGTGCATCCGGTGCAGGTCGAGGCGGTGCTCAACGAGCATCCCGGCATCGCCGACGCCGCCGTCGTGGGCGTGCCGGATCCGAAGTGGGGCGAACTGGTGGTGGCCTACGTCGTGCCATCCGGCGACGGCGACGGGCTGACCGCGGAGGAATGCGAGCGCCACTGCCGCTCGCACCCGATGCTCGCCCCGTACAAGCGCCCGCGCGCCTACCGCTTCGTCGATGCGCTGCCGATGACCGCGACCGGCAAGAAGGTGCACTACCAGGTGCGCGAGCAGGCCACCGCCGACGCCGCAGCGAACGCGCTCGAGCGCAGCGACGCGGTGACGAGCGCGCAGCGCGAGCCAGAATGAGCGGGGCGCGCGGCGACATCGTCCTCGTCACCGGCAGCTCGCGCGGCATCGGTCGCGCGCTCGCGGTCACGCTCGCCCGTGCCGGCGCGACGGTGGTCGTGCACCACCGCCGCAACGACGCGCTCGCCGAGGAGGTGCTCGCGGAGGTACGCGCGGCGGGCGGCGACGGGATGGCCGTGCGCGCCGACCTCGAGGACCCCGACGCGATCGCCGCGATGTTCGACGCCGTCGACGCCACCTACGGCCGCCTCGACGGCTTCGTCGCCAACGCCGCGGCGAGCGCGTTCAAGCCCGTTGGGGACCTCGGGCGCCACCACCTCGACCGCTCCTACGCGGCCAACGTGCGCTCGTTCGTGCTCGGCACTCAGCGCGCCTCGGCGCTGATGCGCGACGGCGGGCGGATCGTCGCGCTGTCGAGCTACGGCTCGATTCGCGCGTACCCCGCCTACGCCGCGCTCGGCGCCGCGAAGGCGGCGGTCGAGGCCTGGGTGCGCTACATGGCGGTCGAGCTCGCGCCACGCCGGATCAACGTCAACGCGGTCAACGGCGGGATCATCGACACCGACTCCTCGCGCTACTTCTACGCGCTCGAGGGCATGCCGCCGCTCGAGGGCGTCGTCCCGAAGATCCCGCAGGGCCGGCTCGGCGACCCGCAGGAGGTCTCCGTCGTCGTCGCGTTCCTGCTCGGGCCGGGCGCCTCCTACGTTACGCGACAGACTATCGTCGTCGACGGCGGGCTGAGCGTCGTCGCGCCGCCGTTCGCCGCCGACGCGGGGCCGCCCCTGGAGCCGCGCCCGTGAGCGTCGTCGTCACCGGGCTCGGCGCGCTGACGCCGCTCGGGCTCGACGTGCCGTCGACCTGGGACGCGCTGCTCGCCGGCCGCTCGGGGATCGGGCCGGTCACGCGCTTCGACGCGAGCGCCCTGCCGACGCGGATCGCCGGGGAGGTCGACGGCTTCGAGCCGGTGGCGCTGCTGGGCGAGAAACGCGCCCGGCGCACTGCGCGCTTCTCGCAGCTGGCGATCGCCGCCGCGCGCGAGGCGGTCGCCGACGCAGGGCTCGAGCCCGGGTCGTCCGCCGACCCGGCCCGCGTCGGCGTCGTCGTCAACAGCGCCGTCGGCGGGCTGCCGGAGACCGAGCGCGAGGTTGAGCTGCTCGGCGAGCGCGGCCCGCGGCGCGTGAGCCCGTACTTCGTCGCCTCGACGATCCCGAACATGCCGGCGTGCGAGGTGGCGATCGACCTCGGCGCGCACGGCCCGGTCAACGCCAGCGCCCTGGCCTGCGCCAGCGGGAACGCCGCGCTGCTCGAGGCGCGGCGGCTGATCCTCGCCGGCGAGGCGGACGCCGTCGTCGCGGGCGGGACCGACGCGGGCATCGCCCCGGTGATGTTCGCGGGGCTCTCGAACATGGGGCCGCTCTCGCAGCGCAACGACGATCCGGAGGCGGCCAGCCGGCCGTTCGACGCCGGTCGCGACGGCTTCGTGTTCGGCGAGGGCGCGGTGGTGATGGTGGTCGAGTCGGCCGAGCACGCGGCGGCACGCGGCGCGCGGGTCCACGGGACGGTGCTCGGCGGCGCGCTGACCGCCGACGGGTTCCACATGAGCGCGCCGGAGCCGTCGGGAGCGCACGCCGCCGCCGCGATCCGGCTCGCGGTCGAGCGGACGCTCGACGCTGGCTCGCAGATCGACTGGATCGTCGCCCACGGGACGGCGACGCGGGCCAACGACGCGGTCGAGGCGCGCGCCATCCGCAGCGCGCTGGGCGACGCGGCCGATGCGATCGCGGTCTCCTCGCCGAAGTCGATGACCGGTCACATGATCGGCGCGGCCGGCGCGCTGTCGGCGATGGCCGCGCTGCTCGCGATGCGCGACGGCGCGATCCCGCCGACGATCAACCTCGACGACCCCGACCCGGAGTGCGACCTCGACCACGTCGCCAACACCGCACGGCCGGCGCCGGTCCGCACGGCGATGGTCAACGCATTCGGATTCGGTGGGCAGAACTGCGTCGTGGTGCTGCAGGCGCCGTGAACGTCAGCCGCGGCTGGGGCGATCGGGTCGAGCGAAGGGCGCGGCCGGCTACTCGTCGAGCGCCACGCGGCGCAGGAACTGCCCGGGCTCGCCTCCAGGTAGTCGTCGGCGAGCATCTCGGGCCGCACCGCGGGCACCAGCACCAGGCCGCCGCCGCCGAGGGGCGCGAGCAGGTCCGGCGCGAAGCCCGCGCGCTCTGGCGCGTCCTTGTCGCCCTTGTGCCGCAGGCGCCGCAGCGGAGCGCGCTGCGGACGAACACGTGGTTCTTCGGGAGCCTGCCGCGTGTCGCAGACCGGGTCGGGCGGTGGTCTCCGAGGCATCGCCCCGGCCCGCAGCTTCGATTTGGTGGATGCGGGTTCGCGCTACCTAGTTCTGCGCCCTAGCGCCGGGCCGCGGCCTAACGAAGAACCGCTGCTGCTCATGCGTTCGATGGAGCAGCGCGCGATTCGCGCCTCGCCCGCCTCGCGTGGCGACCGGCGCGCCACGGGATCCGCGACCCGTCTTTCGACTAGTGGTCGGCATGCGCATCCGCTGAGAGACTGCTCAAGTCAAGGCACGCTTCACAACCACGGAGGTTCGGTCATGCGGCGACGAGGAGTTGTTCTCCTCTGCGCGGTTGGCGCGCTGGCGGTCCCCGTGGCGCCGGCAGGCGCAAAGACTCCGCCTGGCCCAGGTGGCAACGGCACGCCCAGCATCTGCGTCCCGGTGCCTGCCGCTAACGTGACGGCGCCAGCCGGGGGGCCAGGCTACGGCTTCGTCGCGGGCCCGCCTGCGTCGGATCACGCGTACGAGCACGTCTCCTGCCCGCCGCCCGAGTGAAAACCGTCACGGCCCGGAGTGAGGCGCAGCTCCGTGGACTCGCCGCGAGCGTCGGGGTGACTTCGCTCCTACCCGGCGCGCGCCCTAGTCTCGCGCGGCCGGGGCTTTGATCTCCGTCGCTGCGGAACGCTGACGTCCCCGGCGTCACCCGGAGCCGCCGTGAGCGCCTGCTGGCCACGAATCAGGGTCAGCCCCGAGCTCGCGGATCGGCGACCAGGCGCGCGACATGGCGTCGGTGAGTAGTGCGCCGCCGGGGCGGCCCGGGGGACCAGGGCACCGATGTTCGGCGCGGCCGGGGGGCGCGGGTCTCTTCTCCTGGCCCGCGCCCCGAGCCGCCTTCCGTCACCATTCGGTTGCGATGAGCGCGGCCGGCTACTCGGGCACCCCGCTACCGCGCAAGCTCGGGATCAAGCCCGGGCATCGCGTGCTGCTCGTCGACGCGCCCGCCGGCTTCAGCGAGACGACGCTGGGCGCGCTGCCCGACGGTGCAGCTCTCGGTGAGCATCCGACGGCGGACGTGATCGTCGCCTTCTGCACGGCGCGCGCGGAGGTCGAGCGGCGGGTGCCGGAGCTGCGCGAGCGAATGGATCCCGCCGCCGGGCTGTGGATCGCGTGGCCGAAGCGGGCGTCGAAGGTCGCGACCGACGTGACCGAGGACGTCGTGCGGGAGATCGCGCTCGCCACGCGACTGGTCGACAACAAGGTGTGTGCGATCGACGCGACCTGGTCGGGTCTGCGGCTCGTGATCCGGCTCGCCGACCGGCCGGCCGTACCGAGCCGCTAGCGCACCCGCAGCGTGCGCTGGCGGCGCGTCCTGCCCGCGATCGTCGTCACGCGGTAGCGGCCGGTCGCCTCCAGCCGCTTGCGCACGCCGAAGCGGCCGCGGCGAACGCGCACGAAGCGAGAGGTCGACGTCGTCCAGCGCGTGCCGACCCGCCGCTCGATGACGAGCTGCACCCGCCCCTGCGGATCGACCGAACCGCTGATCTCGACCCGCGCGCCGCGCCTCAGGGTGCGCCGGCCGAGGCGCAGCGAGAGCAGCGGGAGCACGTCGACGCGCACCGCCGGCGAGGCCACCGCCGGGCGCGCGCCGTCGCCCGCGAACGTCGCGCGGAACACGCCGCTCGACGGCGGGACGGACTCGATCGTCCAGGTCCCGCCCTCGCCGGCGGCCGTCGAGGCGAGGACCGTCCAGGCGGAGCCCGCGGCCTGGTACTCGAGTGCGATCGTCGCAGCCGTCGCGTCGGATCCGTCGGCGAAGTGCAGCGCGCCCGAGAACCTCACGGGCCGCTGGTAGCGCGCGGTCGCGGCGCCGGCCCGGACGGTCAGCCCGGTGGTGGGGACCACGTACTGGACGGCCTTGCGCCGCAGGCTCGGGAGCTGGGCGTAGAGCGCCGCGCCGGGGCAGCTCGTGCTGTCGCCGTCGCGATGGCCGCAGATCCGATCCAGCGTCACCTCGGTGCCGGCCGGACAGCGGTTGCTGGCGCCGCCGGCCGAGACGGCCGTGACCTCGCCGCGCACCGGCACGCCGTGCAGCGAGAGCTTCCAGCCGATGACGCGGTCGAGCGATCTCATCCCGGCGCTCGTGAACGGCTCCGACCCGAACGTCCCGAGGCAGGCGATGCCGGTCGAGACGGAGTTGAAGCCCTGCGCCTGGGCACCCACCACGGGGGTCGATGCCGCCGGCGCGACCCTCGAAGATCTGCCCGTAGCGGTCGACGAGGAAGTTGTAGCCGATGTCGTTCCAGCCGTTGGAGTCGCGGTGGTAGCGCGCGATCCCGAGCACGATGCCGGCCGAGTCCTCGCGTCCGTAGCTGTTGGCGTTGACCGTGTGGTGCACGAACGCCGCCTGCACCTCGCCGTACTCGGGATCGGTGCGCGGCGGAACGGAGCCCGCGCCCCACTCGCTGCGGGTGATCAGCGGGAACGGAGTCGTCACCTGGTCGGCAGCGCGCGGACGAAGCGGGCGCGCAGGCGGCGGACGCTGCCGCGCAGGCGCAGCTGGTACTCGTCGGCGGCGCCCGCGCCTGCGAGCTCGCCCGAGAGGTCGGACTCGAAGAGGGCGGGGCCGGCGGCGAGCGCGGGGGAGGGAAGGCGGCCGGCGGCGAGCACGGCGGTCAGCGCGCCGGTGCGGAGCGCCTGCCTACGGGTGAGGGATACGGCCACGGAGACCGGAACACGCCGTCCGGCGCGAAGGAGCTATCAGCGGCGGGCGCAAGCCGGGCAGGCGCCGCGCAGCACCACATCGTGGGCGCCGACGTCGTACCCGAGGCGCGCCGCGACGCCGTCGATCAGCCGCTCGAGCTCGGAATCCTCGAACGCGTCCAGCTTCCCGCAGCGCTCGCAGATCGCGTGGTGGTGATGCTCGCCGCTCGGGTCCGCGGGCTCGAAGCACGCGGTACCGCCGACGTCCACGCGATGCACGAGGTGCAGCTGCGCGAGCACGTCGAGCGCGCGATAGACGCTGGCCAGCCCGACGCCGCGGCCGTCGCCGCGCAGCCGGTCGTGGATCGCCTGGGCGCTGAGGCAGCAGTCCTGGCCGGCGAGCAGGTCGACGACCTCCTCGCGTGCGCCGCCGGTGCGATGCCCGGTGCGACGCAGCTCGCCGCGCGCATGCTCCGCCCATTCGCGCTGCTCGGTCGTCGCCATCGGTCCGATGGTAGCCCGCCCTATGGCGGTCCGCGACTGAGAATGATCCTCAGTAGCATGCGGGACCCGTGCCTGTCCCGTTCGACACGCCCTACATGCAGCGCGCGCTCGTCGAGGTCCTGATGCTCGCGGGGCTCGGCGGCGTTCTCGGCTCGTGGATCGTCCTGCGGCGGCTCGCGTTCTTCACCCATGGCGTCGGAACGGCCGCCTTTCCGGGCCTCGTCGCCGCCGGTCCGCTGGGGATCGCCCCGCAGCTCGCGGCGCTGGGCGCGGCGCTGCTCTACGCGGGCGCGCTCGAGCCGCTCACGCGCTCGCGCAGGATCGCCACCGACGTCGCCACCGGACTGCTGCTGGTCGGGGCGCTCGCGCTCGGCTCGGTGCTCGCCTCGAACGTCTTCGGAAGCGGGGCGGGAGTCGACCGGCTGCTGTTCGGCAGCCTGATCGGGCTCACGGCGCTCGACCTGTGGCTGACCGCGCTGGCGCTCGCCGCCGTGCTCGCCGTGGACGCGCTCGCCCAGCGCTGGTGGCTGGCCGGCGGGATGGATCCCGACGGGGCGCGCGCGCTCGGCGTACCGGTGCATACGGCCGACCTCGCGCTGCTCGCCGCGATCGCCGCGGCGGTCGTCGTCGCGCTCGACGCCGTCGGCGCGCTGCTGGTCACCGTCGTGCTCGTCGTCCCCGCGGCGACGGTGCGGCTGCTCGCGCCGAGCCTGCGCGCGCTGCGCGCCGGCGCCGTCGCTCTCGGCGCGGTCGAGGGCGTGCTCGGCCTCGTGCTGGCGTGGGAGCTCGACGTCGGACCCGGGCCCGCGCTCGCCGTCCTCTCCGGCGCGGTCTTCGCCGTCGTCGCGCTCGCCACGCGGCTCGCGCCCGCGCGGCTGGTGCGCGCATGACCGCGGCGGTCGCCGTCGAGGGGCTCGCGGGCGGCTACGTCGCCGGGACCGATCGCCTCCGCGACGTCGCATTCGCGCTCGAGCCGGGCACCGTCGCGGCGGTACTCGGGCCCAACGGCGGCGGCAAGACGACGCTGTTCCGCGCCCTGCTCGACGAGCTGCCGGTCCGCCGGGGCCGGATCGAGCTGGTCGGGCGCCCCGCGTACGTCGCGCAGGCCGACCGCACGCGCCTCGACTTCCCGGTCAGCGCGCTCGACGTCGTGCTGATGGGCGCGTAC
The DNA here is from genome assembly GCA_034664425.1 of Solirubrobacteraceae bacterium. Classification (GTDB taxonomy): domain Bacteria; phylum Actinomycetota; class Thermoleophilia; order Solirubrobacterales; family Solirubrobacteraceae; genus DATBDM01. Next base: position 24,825 of record JAXDHR010000256.1, on the reverse strand, counting down.
CGGCGCACCCCGGCGTGGCGGCGTATCGCACGCGCGGACCGCGAGCGCGCGCTGGCCACGCTCGACCGCGTCGGCCTCGCCGACCGCGCGCGCTCCCGGTTCGGTGCGCTGTCGGGCGGCCAGCGCCAGCGTGTGCTGGTGGCCCGCGCGCTGCTCCAGGACGCGCGCGTGCTGCTGCTCGACGAGCCGCTGTCGGGCGTCGACGCCGTCAGCGCCGGCCGCATCGAGGCCGTCTTCGGTGAGCTGCGCGCCGAGCGCCGCACGCTGCTGGTCGCCACCCATGACGTCCAGCAGGCGCGCCGCTGGGATGCGGTGCTGTGCCTGCACGGGCGCCAGATCGCGTTCGGCCCGCCGACGGAGGTGCTGACCACCGCCGTCCTGCAGGAGACCTACGGCGCCGAGCTGATCGTGCTCGCCGACGGGGAGCGCGCCGTGGCGATCGACCACCACGGTCACGAGCACGCGCAGTGATGCTCGGGTGGCTCGTCGATCCCTTCGGCGACGCGCTGATGCGCCGGGCCCTCGCCGAGGTGCTCGTCCTCTCGCTCGCCTGCGGGCCGCTCGGCGTCTGGATCGTCCTGCACCGTCAGAGCTACGCCGCCGAGTCGATGGCGCACGCGATGCTGCCCGGGCTCGTCGTCGCCGCGCTCGCCGGGGCGCCACTGCTGCTCGGCGCGGTCGGCGGCGTGCTCGTCGGCGCCGCGGCGATCGCGCTCGCGGGACGCGACGAGCGCCTCGGTGGCGACGTCGGCGTCGCCGTCGCGGTCTCCACGCTGTTCGGGCTCGGCGGCATGCTCGCGCTCTCGCCGGCGGTCCCGCCGCGGCTTGCGGAGCTGCTGTTCGGGGACCTGCTCGGCGTCAGCGGACAGGACCTGTGGCAGGCCGGGGCGCTCGCCGCGACCACCGCCGGCGCGCTGCTGCTCGGGCACCGGCGCTTCGCGCTGGCCGCCTTCGACCGGACCACCGCGCCGTCGCTCGGCGCCCGGCCGGGCCGCTGGGAGCTCGTCCTGCTCGCCCTGCTCGCGCTGGCCACCGTCGCGGCGGTGCGCGGGCTCGGCAACCTGCTCGCGGTCGCGCTGGTGCTCGCGCCCGGTGCGACCGCGCTCAACCTGACGCGCCGGCTGGGCGCGGCGCTGGCCGCGGCGGTCGGCGTCGCGGCGATCGCCGGGATCGCGGGTCTGCTGGTCTCCTACCACGCCCAGCTGGCCGCGGGCGCCTCCGTCGCGCTCTGCGCGGTGGCGCTGTTCGTCGCGTCGCTCGCGCTCACTCCACGCGCAGCAGGCGGATGACCGACACGATCGCGAGCAGCACCATGATCACCGCGCTCGCGGCGCACCACTGGCAGATCGCATCGATCTTGGTCAGCTCCACGTAGGTCAACCAGGCGCTGAAGCCGGCGCCGACGAGCGCCAGCAGCGCCGCCGCGGAACGGCCCGGCTCCTCGGGCAGCAGCAGCGAGGCGAGCAGCAGCCCGTAGCCGCCGAGCCCGAGCACCGCGACCGGGATGCCGGCCAGCACCGACCACCTGGAGGACTGGACCCGCTCGCACGAGCCGCCGCCGCCGACGCAGAACGGCTTCAGCCCGGCGTAGTGCACCCACGTCAGGTAGCCCGCGATCGCGGCGCCGAGCAGTGCGAGCACGAAGGTCGCGCGCCGCAGCGAGCGGGCGCTCACGACCCGGCGAGCGCCGAGTCGATCGCCGCAGACATCGACTTGCCGTCGAGTGCCTGCGGGTTGACCGGCACCAGCCGGCCGCCCTTGAGGCGCATGTAGAACGCCGGCGTGGAGTTCGAACCGTAGTCTGAGGCGAGCTTCTCGGCGCCCGCGACGAGGGGCTGGCCGCTCGGATCCGCGGCGGCGGCGAGCGCCTTCGCGGGATCGACCCCGGCACCGGTCGCGATGCCGCGCAGGAAGCTCGAGGTCACGTAGCCGGTGTTCTCCTGCTGCTGGCGGCGGTAGAACAGGTCGGCGAACTGGTAGAGCCGGTTCTCCTTCGCCGCGACTGCGGCCGCGCCGGCGGCCTTGACCGAGTCCGGCCCGAGGAAGGAGCGCACTTCCAGCTGATAGCGCAGCTTGCCCGTGCGCACGTAGTTCTTGACCACCGTCGGCAGAGCGGTGTTCGAGTACTCGCCGCAGAACGGGCACTGGAGATCGGCGAACTCGATCAGCGTCGCGGGGGCGGACGCGCGCCCGAGCGTCACGCCCTGCTGCGGGATGCCCTTGAAGAGCGCCGTCGTGGCGGCGGTGTCGGATCCGCCGGTGCCGGAGCCGGAGCTCGAGCCGGACCCGCCGGAGACGACGATCGCCACGACGACGACGACCACCGCGACGGCGAGCAGGAGGCCCAGCCGCATCAGCCGCGCGCGGCGGCGATCGCCCTTGCGCGCGGACTCCTCGGCCGCGAGCCGCTCGGCGCGCGCTTGATGCTTCTGCTCGGTTCGTGACGCCATCTGCGCAGGGCAGGGTAGAGCGCCGACCTTCGAGAAAACTCAAGACGGTCGGTCGCAGACCAGCGCAAGCACGAAGCCGTCGTGTCCCTTGCTGGCGACCGTCTGGATCGCCGTGGCCTCCGGCCGCGGTTCGGCGGCCAGCCGGTCCGCGAAGCGGCGGATGCCTTCCGTGCTCGGGTCGCCGGGGCCGGGCTCGATCACCGCGCGCGACCCTCGCGTACGCCGGCTCGCGTTCGAGCGTGACGAGCCTGCCGCCGAGCGGCAGCGCGCGGGCGAGCCAGATCGTGCTGTAGCCGGCGAGCGTTCCCAGCTCGAGGATCCGCTGCCGGCCGTGCGACCGCGCGAGCAGCGAGAGCAGGCGCTGCTCCCACCACGCGTCGACGGCGCTCCAGCGGGCCTGTTCGGACTCCATCGGCGCCAAGCTATCCCGAAGTTCGCCGCGGGCCGCGACCGCGACGTGCCGCCTCGGCAGGCGTGCGGCCAGGCTCGGAGGGGGGATCCGGTTGACCGACGTCTCGGCCGCGCCCGGATCACATTGATTTGGCATGCCATAATCTCGGTTGTGGCCTCCGCCGAAACGAGTTTCTCCCCGGCCATACAGGACTACGCCAAGGCGATCTACGCGCTCGAGCAGCGCGAGAGCGGCCCGGTGAGCACCAACGCGCTGGCCGAGCGCCTCGCGGTCACGCCGGGGTCGGCGTCCGGCATGGTCCGGCGCCTGGGTGAGCTTGGGTTGGTCTCGCACGCGCCCTATCACGGTGTGCAGCTCACGAGCGCGGGGGAGCGGGTCGCACTCGAGGTGCTCCGCCACCACCGGCTGCTCGAGCTCTACCTCGCGCAGACGCTCGGGCTGCCGTGGGACCGCGTACACGACGAGGCCGAGGTGCTCGAGCACGTGCTCTCCGAGGAGCTCGAGGCGCTGATCGCCGACAAGCTCGGGCATCCGACCCACGACCCGCACGGGGATCCGATCCCGACCGCGGACCTCGTGCTCGACGAGCATCCGACCGAGCGGCTCGCCGATCAGCAGCCCGGCGGCTGCGGGCGCTTCGTGCGCGTCTCGGACGCCGATCCGGCCATGCTGCGTTACCTGGGCGAGCGCGGAATCGCGCCGGGTACCGACTACGAGGTCGTGGATCGGCAGCCCTTCGACGGTCCGCTGTTCGTGCGCTTCGGCGAGCGGGTGCACGCGCTCGGCGGCACGCTCGCGGCCGCGATGCGCGTGGAGACGGGACGCTGACCGCGCCGCCCGACAGCCAGACCGGCGCGATCGCGGCTCCCCTGTCCGCACCGGGAATGCTGCGCGACGACTCGCCGCTCTCGGCGACGCCCCGCAAGGGCCGTATCCGCGGCACCCTCGGGCTGCTCGGGCCTGCCTTCGTCGCCGCGGTCGCCTACGTCGACCCGGGCAACTTCGCGACGAACGTCGCCGGCGGCGCGAAGTACGGCTACCTGCTGCTGTGGGTGGTCATCAGCGCCAACCTGATGGCGATGCTCGTGCAGTACCTCTCGGCGAAGACCGGGATCGCCACGGGCATGAGCCTGCCGGAGCTGTGCCGCGTGCACTTCGCGAAACCGGTGACGGTCGGACTGTGGCTGCAGGCCGAGGCGATCGCGATCGCCACGGACCTCGCCGAGTTCGTGGGCGCGGCCATCGCGCTCAACCTGCTGTTCAACGTGCCGCCGTTCGCGGCCGGCCTGATCACGGCCGTCGTGGCCTTCGCGATCCTCGCGCTGCAGGCACGGGGCCACCGCTCGTTCGAGCTGGCGATCGCCGCCTTCCTCGGGATCGTGCTGATCGGGTTCCTGTACGACGTGACCCACGTCGACGTTCAGCCGGGCCGGCTCGCCGCCGGGCTCGTGCCGCATCTGGCGGGCGCCGACAGCCTGCTGCTGGCGGTCGGCATCCTCGGCGCCACGGTCATGCCGCACGTCGTCTACCTGCACTCGGCGCTGACCGCCGCCCGCTTCAGCCCCAAGGACGCGGGTGAGCGCCGCAAGCTGCTCGGCTACCAGCGGATCGACGTCGTGCTCGCCATGGGCATGGCCGGGCTCATCAACGCGACGATGCTGATCGTCGCGGCGGCGCTCTTCCACGACTCCGGCCGCACCGGCGTCGACTCGATCCCCGGCGCCCACGCCGGGCTCGACGCGCTGCTCGGGGGCGGGGCGGCGCTGGCCTTCGCGGTCGCGCTGCTGGCCTCCGGCCTGTCGAGCTCGAGCGTCGGCACGTTCGCGGGCCAGGTGGTCATGCAGGGCTTCATCGCCCGCCGCATCCCGCTGTTCGTGCGCCGGGCGATCACGATGGCGCCGTCGCTGGTCGTCCTCGGCCTCGGGCTCGACCCGTCGGTCACGCTCGTGATCTCGCAGGTCGTGCTGTCCTTCGGCATCCCGTTCGCGCTGGTGCCGATGATCCTGATCACGCGACGGCGCGATGTGATGAAGGAGCTGGTCAACAAGCCGGCGACCACGCTCCTGGCCGGCGTCGTGGCGTCGATCATCATCGCGCTCAACCTCTTCCTGCTCTTCCGGACGTTCTTCGGCTGACGCGCCGCCCTCGGGAGTTGACTTTCCGCCTGCTCACCGGCACGATCGCTCGACGATGAGCGCGTGGCCACCCCCGGCCCACCCGCACGGCCGCGGGCCGGTGCAGATCCGCTGGCCGCGCCGCATCGCCGGCGTGCTGGCAACGCTCGCGCTGCTCGGCGTCGCGATCGCGATGGCCGTGATGATCAAGCCCGATGGCAACTCGGCCGGGCAGAGCGCGGTCGCGACGGCGCCCGCGTCCTCCGCCAAGCCGCAGGCCAAGGCCAAGGCCAAGGCCGCCGCGACGCACAAGGCGCCGGCACTGACTCCGGCGCAGAAGCAGGCGCGCAGCGCCGCGGTCGCCTCGCTGCGCAGCCAGGGCTACGAGCCCGTCTCGGTCAAGACCTACGACCCGCACCACGCCCTGCGCGTGCTGATCGGCTACCGCACGGGCGACACGACGGGTCCGCGGCGCGCGTTCTTCTTCCGCTCCAGCGGCCTCGTCGGCACCGACTCGACCTCACCGAGCACGAACCTGAAGGTCTCCGGCTCCGGATCGAACTGGGTCACGCTGTCCTACGGGATCTACGCCACCGGCGATCAGCCCTCGCACCCGAGCGGCGGACACGTCAAGGTGCGCTTCGCATGGAGCGGCGCCGCGCTCACCCCCGTCGGCGGGACGATCCCGCAGACGTGGGAGCGAGTCCTCTCCGGCTGAGGACTCCTACCCTCCGTCGGGCCGTGTGCGGCCGCTACACGATCACCACGAACGTCGGCAGGACGATCACCGACCGCTTCGGCGTGGCCGGCGCCGCTCCGATCCCCGAGACGCTCGGGCGCTTCAACGTCTGCCCGACGGAGCAGATCGCGATCGTTGCCGCCGACGACGGATCGCGCCGCGTGCGCGCCGTCCGCTGGGGACTCGTCCCGCCGTGGGCGCGGGCGCTCGGCACCGGCTTCGAGCCGATCAACGCGCGCAGCGAGACCGCCGCGTCCAAGCCTCCGTTCGCCGCGCTGATGCAGCGGGCCGACCGCCGCTGCCTCGTGCTCGCCGACGGCTGGTACGAGTGGCTGCGGCCGGAGCGCAAGGGGCAGCCACGGGTGCCGTTCCGCTACACGGTCGACGGCGGCGCGCCGTTCGCCTTCGCCGGGCTATGGGACGTGCGCCGGCCGGCAGGGGAGCGGGTCGAGTCCGCCACGATCCTCACCACGGGCGCCAACGCCGTCTGCGCGCCGGTCCACGACCGCATGCCGTGTGTGCTCGCGGGCCCCGAGGAGGAGGCCGCCTGGCTGAGCGGCGAGGTCGACATCGGCGCCCTCGGCGAGCTGCTCGCGCCGCTCGACCCCGCGCGCTGCGACGCCGTGCCCGCGAACCCCGCGGTCAACAAGGCCGGTGTCGAGGGCGCGAAGCTGCTCACGCCGCCGGCCGCGGAGCCGCCGGCGCAGCTCGAGCTGGGTCTGTGAGACGGGCCGCGGTGCGCAGCCAGCCGTCGAAGAGCACCCGCCCGACCGCGTTCCACGCCGCGAGCCGCTCGGCCAGGCCGGAGCGGGCGACGGCCGCGTAGTCCTGCGCGACCGCGTCGGGATCGCTCGCGACGTCGGCGATCCACGCGTCGAGGATGTCGGGGGTCACCTCGGGGTGGAACTGCACGCCCCAGGCGCGACCGCCGAGCGAGTAGGCCTGGGGGCAGATCGGACTGCGCGCGAGCTCCACCGCGCCGTGGGGCAGGGCGAACGTCCACGAGTGCCACTGGTAGGCGGTGAACCGCGCGGGCAGCCCGCCGAGGACCGGATCCGCCGCGCCGGCGTCCGTGCGCTCGACCGCGAACCAGCCGATCTCGGGTCGCGCGGCTCGCCGGACCGCGGCGCCGGCGGCCGCGGCGAGCAGCTGCGAGCCCAGGCAGACGCCGAGCACGGGCGTGCCGTCGGCGAGCGCGTCGCGCAGCAGGGCGATCTCCGCCCGCAGCCACGGCAGCTCGCTGGCGTCGATGACGTTCATGCCGCCGCCGAACACCGCGATCGCGTCGGCGTCCGCGGGTCGCTCGCCACCGTCCACGGGGTGCCACTCGAGCAGCTCGTGCCCGGCGCGCCGGGCCTGCTCGCGCAGCAGCCCGGAGTGGCCGCCGCCGGGGTGCAGGACGCTGAGAATCCGCATCGGCCGCGCAGTCTGGCAGGGTGACGCCCGTGGGCGAAGGTGAACGGATCCTCATCGTCGGGGTGCTGCTCGCCCTTGGTCTCGTGGCCTCGCTCGCGGCGGGTCGGCTGCAGCTGCCCGGCCTCGTGCTCGTCCTCGGGTTGGGGATGCTGCTCGGCTCCGACGGCCTCGGGCTGATCTCCTTCGGAGACTTCGAGGTCGCCCGCACGGCCGGCATCGTCGCCCTCGCGCTGATCCTCTTCGAGGGCGGGCTGACCAGCGGCTTCAACGAGATCCGCCCGGTGCTGGGCGTCGCCGCGTCGCTCGCGGTCCTGGGCACGCTCGGCACGGCCGCGCTGACCGCATTCGCGGCGTGGGCGATCCTCGACCTGCCCCTGCATCAGGCGGTGCTGCTCGGGTCGACCGTGGCCGCGACCGACGCGGCCGCCGTGTTCGCCGTGCTGCGCGGATCGACGCTGCGGCGGCGCCTCGCCCGCACGCTCGAGGGGGAGTCCGGCATCAACGATCCCGTGGCCGTCGTGCTCGTGCTCGGCTGCATCGAGGCGATCCACGATCCCCACTGGGGCGTGTGGGACGCGGCCCTGCTCGCCGTCCAGTCGCTCGGGATCGGCTTCGCGGCGGGCGGGGTCGTCGCCTGCGGCGCCGTCTACGCGCTCAAGCACATCCGCCTGCCGTCCGCCGGCCTGTACCCGGTGTCCTCGCTGGCGGCCGCCGCGATCGCGTTCGGCGCCGCCGACGCGCTGCACGGCTCGGGCTTCCTCGCCGTCTACATCACCGGGCTGGCGCTCGGCACCGCGGCAACGCCGGCGCGGCGCACGATCGTCACCTTCCACGAGGGCCTCGCATGGCTGTCCCAGCTCGGGCTGTTCCTGCTGCTTGGCCTGCTCGTGTTCCCGGCCCAGCTCGGCGACATCGCGCTCGAGGGCGCGGCGATCGCGGTCGCCACGACGGTGTTCGCGCGTCCCGCGGCGGCGTTCCTGGCAACGCTCGGCGCGGGCTTCAACTGGCGCGAGCGGCTCGTGCTCGGCTGGGCCGGCCTGCGCGGCGGCGTCCCGATCGTGCTCGCCACCTTCGCGGTGACGGAGCACATCGCGGGCGGCACGACGATCTTCAACGTCGTCTTCTTCGTCGTGCTGCTCTCGACGATCGTGCAGGGCGCGACGATCCAGCCGCTCGCCAGGCTGCTCGGCGTGACCTCCGACGAGGCGGCGATCCCGGCGCCGCTGGTCGAGCCCGCCCTGCTGCGCCGGCTCGGCGCGGAGACGATCCAGTACCCCGTGCGCGACGGGGATGCGGTCGTGGGCGCCGCCGTGCGCGAGCTCGGCCTTCCGCGCGAAGCGCTGCTCAACGTGATCGTGCGGGGCACGCGCGCGATCCCGCCGCGCGGCTCGACGATCATCGAGGCGGGCGACCAGCTGCACGTGCTCGTCCGCCAGGAGGCGGCGCTCGACTTCCGCGCCCTGCTCGCGCGCTGGCGCAGCGGCCCGCTCGAGCTCGCCGAGCGCCGCCGGCCGATGCCCCGCAGCCGCCCGTCGGTGACCACGGTGCGCCCCTGGGACGCCGCCGATGGCGACCCGTCCCGTCCCGCGGGGGTCGCGGGGCGCCGCGTGATCGAGCAGCTGCGCACGCGCCGCGACGAGCCGGGTGCGCTCGTCGCGCTCGACGACGGCCGCTTCGCGATCACCGGTGCGCTGCTCGCCATCGGACCCGCGGGCGAGCTGCAGGCTGTCGCCCGCCGACGGCTCTCGGGCGCCAGCAGCGCGAGCGATCGCGCGTGGTGGCGCGAGGTGGTCGGCGCGCTCGCGCGCTGAGCGTTGAGCTTGAATATCGTCGGTGGACCCGTTCGCCGTTCTCGGCCTGGCACCCGGCGCCGACGAGCGCGAGGTGCTCGGCGCCTACCGCGACCTCGCCAAGCAGTGGCACCCCGACCGCGGCGGCGGTGAGCGCGCGCAGCGGCGGATGGCGGAGATCAACGCGGCCTACGACCTGCTGCGCGCCGCCGCCGCCGACCCCGGCGCGCCTCAGGCGGCCGCACGGGCTCGGCAGGCGGCGCCGCGCGACCGCGGCGGGTGGCTGAGCGATCCCGTCCGGCGCGCGCTCGGCCCTGAGCTGCTCGTCGCGCTCGAGCGAGGGGAGGCGGTCCGGCTGGTCACGCCGGTGTCGACCTGGGCGAGCCCACGTGCGGTGCTCGCCGTGACCGACCGGCGGCTGCTGTGGCTGCTCGACGACGCTCCCGTGGCCCGTGTGCGCTCGCTCGGCTTCCGCGACGTCGTCGCCGTCGAGGTCGCGCTGCGGCGGCCCCGCCGGCGGGTCGCGACGCTCACGTTCCGCTCGCTGAGCGGCCGCCGCTTCGCCTTCACCGATCTGCGCCCGCACACCGCCGCGACGATCGCCGAACACGTCGCGGCCGCCAGCCCGCGGGCCGCACGAGCGGCGCCCGCGGCCGATTAACGGAACGAACACGCCGGGCGCCAGGGCTCCTTCGTAGTCTGAAGGGTGAACCCAAGCACGGCTACGACCGCGGGCACCGACGACCCGCCGAAAGGAAGCTCCCCAATGTCCTACGTGGACCTGCACTGCCATCTGCTCCCCGGCATCGACGACGGGGCGGCGACGACCGCGGACGCGCTCGTGCACGCCCGCCGCCTGCACGCCGAGGGCGTGCGCGACGTGGCCTGCACCCCGCACGTGAAGGCCGCCTGCTTCACGGACGTGCGCCTCGACGAGCTCGCCGGCCGCGTCGCCGACCTCCAGTCCGCCATCGACGCCGAGGGCCTGCGCGTGCGCCTGCATACGGGCGGCGAGGTCGCGCACGAAGACGCACTCGAACTGCCCCGGGAGGCGCTCGAGCTCGTCGCCCAGGGGCCGCACGGAGCTCGCTGGATCCTGCTCGAATGCCCCTTCGCCGGCATCGACGACGCGTTCGTCGCCGCCGCGCAGCGCCTGCAGCGCCTCGGCTACGGCCTCGTGCTGGCGCACCCGGAGCGGGCCCGCGGCGTGCTCGAAGGCGGCCGCGAGCGCCTCGAGCGCCTGCGCGCCGACGGGGCACTGCTGCAGGTCAACGTCTGCTCGCTGCTCGGCAACCACGGTCTCGACGTGCAGGAGATCGCGGCCGCCGTCGTGCGCTCGGGCACGGCGTTCTGCCTCGCCTCCGACGGCCATCCCGGCACGCGTGACCACACGCTCCAGCTCGGCTTCCACCTGCTGCTGCGCGCCGGCGCGTCCTCGACCCAGGCGTGGCGGCTGACGCAGGGCAACCCGCGCTTCTTGCTGTGCGCGGGCATCCCCGGCCTCCGGGTCGAGGCGCTGGAGGCGGTCGCCGCACGCTAGCGTCGGGCGGGCCGTGCCCGTCCGCAGCGCCGGAATCCTGCTCTACCGCCGTTGCGCCGGTGGGCTCGAGCTGCTGCTCGTGCACCCCGGCGGCCCGTACTGGGCACGCAAGGACGCCGGCGCGTGGTCGATCCCGAAGGGCGAACACGCCGAGGGCGAGGACGCGCTCGCCTGCGCCCGGCGCGAGTTCGCCGAGGAGACCGGCACCGTGCCGCCGGCCGGCGCGCTCGTGCCGCTCGGGGAGGTGCGCCAGCGCAGTGGCAAGCGCGTCAGCGCCTGGGCCGCCGAGGGCGACCTCGAGCCGGACAGCATCCGCTCGAACCGCTTCACGGTCGAGTGGCCGCCGCGGTCGGGCCGCATGCAGGAGTTCCCCGAGGTCGATCGCGCCGGCTGGTTCGCCCCGGAGGCGGCGCGCGCGGCGCTCGTTCCCGCCCAGGCCACGTTCGTCGACCGGCTGCTGGAGCACCTCACCGGCTGACAGCGTGTTAGTTGCTCGCTGGAAACCGGGTATTCGTCGAGTCATGGCCGTCCTCGAGCTCGTGCAGACCCGGCCCGACTGGCTCAACGCCCTCGGGGTCGCGATGACCCGCCCGCCCGGCGTGCCCGAGCGTCGCGAGGTGGAGGACCCGTGGCAGGACCCGGGCACCGAGCGCGAGCGCCCGCGCCGGATCTCCGACGACCTCGCGTGGCTGCGCCAGGCGATGGACGACCCGGCCGACTGCGGCCTCGAGGGGCTCGGCGACACGGCCGCCGTCGGCGCGTGGGTGCCGGACGAGACGGCGGCCGAGCGGCTCTGCCGCCTGCGCGACCGCCAGGTGCTCGACGCGGCCGGATTCCTGTTGCACGACGAGTCCGGCGGCGATGCGCTCGACGCCGCCTGACGGCGCTCAGCGCCGGTAGCGGCTCTCGATCCGCTGGTCCTTCGCGGGCCCCCGGATCCGCCACGTGACGTCGAACGCGTCCGGGCCGAGCACGACGTAGGCCCCCTCGTAGGCGTCCTCGCCGCACGGATGCGTGACGGCGCAGCCGCCCGCGCGCAGCACCAGCGGGTGGAACGGCCGCCCATCGTCGAAGCGAACCATCCAGCCCTGCGGCTCGCGGCGCAGTCGCAGCCGGCGCCGCGCCGGACCGTCGTAGGCGCCGAGCGCCAGCCGTCCCGACTCCTCCCACACGAGTCCCTCATCGGCGGGCGCGAACGTCGCCGTGCCGGTGAACCTCCCGTCCCCGAGCGAGGCGTCGTGCAGGCTGCGCGCGACCGCCCAGCGGCCCGGGAGGTAGGCGTCCGGTTCGAGCGGCGCGTCCACGGGCAGGAGCCTACGCGTGAGCCGCCGCCGCGCCGCGCCCGAGCTGATCGCCTCGACCGACGAGCTCGCCGTCCTGCGCGATCCGCGCCGGCCCTCCGGGCGGCTGCTGCTGCAAGGCTCGATGGAGGCGTCCTACGTCGATCTCGCCGATCCGGCGCGGCTGGAGTTCGACTACCTGCGGCGGATGCGCGACCTCGTCGAGGCGACCGGAGCGCGCCGGGTGGTCCACGTCGGCGGCGCGGGATGCGCGCTCGCGCGCGCGCTCGCCGCGGCCCATCCCGAGCACCGGCAGGAGGTGCTCGAGCTCGATCCGGCAGTACTCGAGATCGCTCGCGCGCACCTCGGGCTGCGGCGCGCGCCCGGGCTTCGCGTGCACGTGGGGGAGGGGAGGGCCGTACTCGCCGAGCGCCCTGACGGCGCCGCGGACGCCGTCCTGATCGACGCCTTCGTCGGCGCCCGCGTGCCGCGCCACCTCGTCACCGCCGAGGCGCTCGCCGACGTCGCGCGCGTCGTCGCGCCGGCGGGGCTCGTCGCCGTGAACGTCGTCGATGCACGCCCGCTCGACGACGCGGCCGCCGTGCTGGCCGGCCTGCAGCGCGCCTTCGCGCACGTGACCGCGTTCGGGCCGTCGGCCACGCTGGCGCGCCGCCGGGGCGGCAACATCGTGCTCGCCGGGTCGCACGCGGCGTTCCCGCTGGGCCGCCTGCGCCCGCTCGCCGCGTCCGACCCGTCGCCGGCCGCCGTGCTCGAGCCGGCCGATGCGGACGCCTTCATCGGCGGTGCGCTGCCGTGGCGAGACCAGGCGGTCGCGCCGGTCTGACCGGACGTCCGGCGGGCGCCTACGCGGCAGCCTGCGCCGCGGCGACCGCGAGGCGGTCTGCGCGGTCGTTGAGCGCCTTGTGGGCGGCCGCCGCGCCGGTCTCGTGGCCGCGGACCCAGTGCCAGCGGACATCGGCGTGGCGGGCGATCTCGGCATCGAGCGCCTGCACGAGGTCCTGGTTCTTGACGGGCTGTCCGGCCGCGGTCTTCCAGCCCTTGCGCTTCCAGCCTTCGATCCAGGTGGTCATCGAGTTGAGCATCAGCTGCGAGTCGGTGACGATGCACACGCGGCTGCCCGCGGGCAGCGAGCGCAGGCCTTCGAGCGCCGCGGTGAACTCCATGCGGTTGTTGGTCGTCTGACGCTCCCCGCCGGAGAGCTCGACCGGTTCGGCCTCGCCGGGCCCGACGACGATCGCCGCCCAGCCGCCGGGACCTGGGTTGCCGCTGCAGGCGCCGTCGGTCCAGACGAGCGACTCACCGGCGCGCTGCGCGACAGGGGTCTCGGCGGGGGCGGGACGGCGGCGGCGGGATCGCGGCGAGCTCATGCGGCTGGGCATGGTAGGGGACCCCGCGGCGGTCCTGCCGCCGGCGCTACCGGGTCGAGAGGCGCGGCCGGTCGCACGCCACGTCGTAGCAGGCGGCGGGGCGGCCGCCCGCGCCCTGGTGGAAGTGGACGATGTCGTCCTCGGGGATGCGCAGGGCGTCCGCGATCGCGGAGATCAGGCGTCGTGCCATGGGGGAGTCCTTCAGGTCGTGGGGAGCGACGTGGCGGGGAGAAGTCTGGGGAGTCCGCGGGGTGGGATTGTAACAAGCTTGTGACACTTCGAGCGGTGCGCTTCCGCAGGACGCGATCCGGGTACGTCCTAGTACCACCCGAGCAAGGAGACACATCCGCATGAGCACCGACGACAGGCCGGAAGAGGTCACCGGAGGCCTCGCCGGCAAGCTCGCCGGCAAGGTCAAGCAGGCCGCCGCCTCCGTCACCGGCAACGAGGACCTCGCACGCGAAGGGCGCCTGCAGGAGACGCAGGTCGACGCGCAGCGCGACGCCGCGCGCGAGGCCGAGGAGGCGCGCCGGGCGGAGGCCGACGCCGAGCTCGAGCAGCGCCGCGCGGCCACCGAGGCCGAGCGCGAGCGCCTCGAGGCAGAGCAGGCGGCCGCGCAGCGCGAGCAGGCGATCGAACGCGACCGGGCCGAGCAGCAGCGCCGCGCGCAGGAGCGCGAGCAGGCCGAGCGCGCCGCCGCCGCGGCCACCGAGGCCCGGGGCGAGGCGTCCGCGGCGAGCGCCGAGCGCCGCGCGCAGGCCGACCATGCCGAGGACCGCCGCGACGCCACCGAGCTGGAGCGCGAGGCACGGCTCGCCGAGGCACGGGCCAATGCGATCGACCCCGAGGAGCAGCGATGAACCTGCGCAGCGTCCCCCGTGCCGCCCTGGGCGGCTACATCAAGGCCGCGCGCTGGCCACTCGACCGTGCCGCCCGGCTCGTCGGCGGCCGCGACGACGGCCGGCCCGGCGACGCCGAGATCGGGCTCGACCGCGCCGAGGCGGCCGTTGGCGGCGCCGCGGGCGCCGCGACCGGCGACGAGGCCCTGCGCGCCGATGCGGGCCGCCGGCGCCGGGCCGCCGAGGAGCGTGCCCGTGCGACGACGCTCGCCGACGCCGCCGAGGCGCGGGCCGAGCAGGCCGACGAGACCTACGCCGAGCGCGAGCGGCAGGCGCAGCGCTCGCGCAAGGCGGCGAAGGACGCCGCCGCGGGGCGCCGCAAGCAGGCGGCGGCGCGCAAGCAGGCGCAGGCCAGGCAGGCCGAGCAGGCCGAGGCCAAGCGCAAAAAGGCGAGCGATGCGGCGGAGGCCGAGCGCCTGAAGGCCGCCGAGGCCAAGGCACGCGAGGACCGCCTCGCCGCCCTCGAGCAGGAGTCGAAGGCGCTCGGGGAGCGCGAGGACGCGCTGACCGCGGCCGACGAGGCCGCCCGCCTCGAGGGCGCGGCGAGCCGCGCCAAGGAGCAGCGCAAGACCGACTGACCGACCGCAGCCGGGGGCTTCCGCGAGCGGACGTCCCCGGCACGGCCTCTGACCTGGCACCATCCCCGGCGTGCCGCGCGCGCCGGGCGTCGTCCTCACCGAGCATGAGCTCGCCGTCCCGCTCGACCACGGGCGGCCCGACGGCGAGCAGATCATGGTCTTCGCCCGCGAGGTCGCGGCGCTCGACGGGACCGACCGGCCGTACCTGCTCTACCTGCAGGGCGGCCCGGGCTACGAGTCGCCGCGCCCGACGCAGCGATCGCCCGGGTGGATCGAGCGCGCGCTCAAGGACTTCCGCGTGGTGCTGCTCGACCAGCGCGGAACCGGCCGGTCGACGCCGGTCGGGGCGCTCCCGGACCGCACGCCCCCTGAGCAGGCGGAGTACCTGACCCACTTCCGCGCGGACTCGATCGTCCGCGACGCGGAGCTCCTGCGCGGCGCGCTCGGCGTCGAACGCTGGAGCGTGCTCGGCCAGAGCTTCGGCGGCCTCTGCGTCGTCAGCTACCTCTCGCTCGCGCCCGAGGGCTTGAGCGAGGCGCTGATCACCGGCGGCGTGCCGGCGCTCGGTCCCGGAGCGATCGACGGCGTCTACGCCGCGACGTACGCGGAGGTCGAGCGGCGCCGCGACGCGTACTTCGACCGCTACCCCGAGGACCGCGAACGGCTGCGCTCGCTCGCGCGACGGCTCGAGCACGAGCACCTGCGCCTGCCCTCCGGGGACCCGCTGACCCTGCGCCGCGTGCAGGGGGCCGCCGCCGTGCTCGGCATGGCCGACGGCGCAGAGCGCCTGCACTACCTGCTCGAGCTGCCGCCGGACTCGCCCGCGTTCGGGCACGACGTCGAGAGCGAGACCGCGTTCGCGCGCAACCCGCTGTACGCGGTCCTGCACGAGGCCTGCTGGGCCGACGGCGGCGCGACGCGCTGGGCTGCGCAGCGCCTGCGACCGGACTGGGCCGACGCTCCCGACGCGCTCTTCGGCGAGCACATCTTCCCGACGCTGTTCGAGGAGATCGCTGCCCTCGGGCCGCTGCGCGAGGCGGCGGAGATCCTCGCCGCGCACGAGTGGCCGCGGCTGTACGACCCGGACGTGCTCGCCGCCAACACCGTGCCGGCGGCCGCCGCCGTCTACGCGAACGACATGTTCGTGCCGCGCACGTTCTCGGAGGCGACGGCGTCCGGCATCGCCGGCCTGCGCGTGTGGCTGACGAGCGAGTACGAGCACGACGGGCTGCGCCAGGCGGGCGACCGCGTGCTCGGACGGCTGCTCGACCTCACCCGCGGGCGCGCGTAAGGGCGCGCCCGCGGGGAGGCCCCGAGCTCAGCGCTTGAGCGCGGTGCTGGCCGTCTTGCCGTCGAGGAAGCGGTAGCCGTAGCCGGGCCGGAGCTTGCGCTGAAGGATCCAGTAGCCGCGCGAGTCGGTCGACGGTCTCTTGATCGTCGACCAGCGGCTGGAGCCCGCCTTGCGCTGCTGGACGGTGACGTGATGGCGCCCGCCATCGCGCACCTGGCCCCACAGGCGGTTGCGCGCCGCGTCGATCGCGAACGGCATCCGGAAATGCTTCAGCGCGGGCTTGGCCTTGCCGTTGTTGAAGCGCACGCCCGACTGCCAGGTCGAGTAGGACCCGTGGACCTTGGGCTCGTCATACCAGAGGTACTGGCCCAGCAGCTTGATCCGCTTGTCGCGCCAGGCGAGGTAGGCGCCGCGCTGCAGGTACTGGTCCTGCAGCTTGGACGAGATGCCGCTCGTCCGGTCGGGCGGATTCGTCTGGTAGCCGTACTCGTCGACGTAGAGATCCATCTTGCGCGGGCCCTTGAGACGGCCGAGCCTGCGCAGCCTGTCGAGCGAGGACTCGAGCCGGCTGAGCGTCGCGAGGTTGATGTCCTCCGCGCTCTTCGGCGGGGAGTCCGGCGGCGTCTTCGCTCCGTAGGGGTGCACGGCGAAGGCGTCGCCGGACGGCGCCTTGTAGCGCTTGCAGGCGCCCGACTTGAGCTTCTTGTATTTCGCGTTGACGCATCCGAACTGACGGATGAACGTCAGCGGGCTGGTCGTGACGTTCTTGCGTGCGGCGCCCTTCGGCGCCAGCGCGCCGATCTGCACCTGCGCGCCCGTGTCGGCGCGCTTGACGACGGGGTAGGCCGCCTTGACGAGATTGCGGTAGATGTTCGCGGAGGCGACGCCCTTCTGGGGCAGCAGGAACGCGCCGCTGTTGGGCTCGTTCCAGAGCACGTAGCGGTCGACGCTCGAGCCGAAGTGCGTGGCCGCGGCGCCTGCGAAGTCCGCGAACGCGCTCGGATCGGGGGAGTAGGCGCCCGACTTCTTGCCGGGGCTCGTCGAGGACCAGTAGGGGCCAGGGCCGCTGACCGTGAGCGAGACCTTCATCCCCGCGCTGCGGACGAGGTCGACGGCGAGGTCGTAGGAGAACCAGTTGTAGAGGGAGGGGTTGGTCGGATCGAAGCCCTTGGGCATCTTCTTGGACTTCGCGCCCGGTGCGACACGGCTCCACAGCAGGTAGATGCGCACCGTGTCGACGCCGTCGCGCTGCCACTCGTCGACCATCTTGCTGGCCTTCGAACCTCCGGCGAGCAGGACGCGGTCGTCGGAGACGCCGATCTCGGGCCCGGCGGCACGGGCGGCGGTGGTGTGGGAGAGCGCGCCGGCGGCGAGTGCGAGCAGCAGGGCGCTGAAGAGCAGGATGCGGTGTGGCACGAGTGTCGAAACCCTCCGGGCGCCGCGCGAGTTGCGCTGCGGCGTGCGATTCGGAAGCAGGGACGGCGCCCGCGGCGCGGGCGGCTAGGAAGGCTAGCGCCAGGGCAGGCGGACCGCACCGAAATCGGGTGCTTCGGCATCGCGCACGGCGTCAGCGTGTCGCCCTCGGCGGCGTCCTGGTCGGCGGGAGGAGCAGGGCCCAGGATGATGCCATGACCGATCGCTTCTCCCTCGCCGGCCACGACGTCGATCGCGTGGGCTACGGCACCATGCAGCTCCCGGGCCCGGGCGTCTTCGGGCCGCCCGCCGACCACGACGCGGCGATCGCCGTGCTGCGCCGGGCGCGCGAGCTCGGCGTCGATCACTTCGACACGTCCGCCTACTACGGGCCGTGGGTCTCCAACGCGCTCCTGCGCGAGGCGCTGCATCCCTACGACGGGATGACGATCGTCTCGAAGGTCGGCGGGCGCCGCGGGCCCGACGCGAGCTGGCTGCCGGCCTCCACGCCGCCCGAGCTGCAGTGGGGGATCGACGAGAACCTGATCGGCCTCGGGGTCGAGCGCATCGACGTGATGAACCTGCGCCTGATGGGGGTCGGCGACGCCGCCTTCGACGAGAAGCTGGGTGCGATGGCCGACGCCGTCCAGGCCGGCAAGATCGGCGCGATCGGGCTCTCCAACGTCGGTCTCGCCGAGCTCGACCGCGCGGCCGAGCTCGGCGTGGAGGTCGCCTGCGTGCAGAACCGCTACGCGCTGACCTTCCGCGAGGACGAGGCGCTGCTGCGGGCATGCGCCGAGCGCGGCATCGCGTTCGTGCCGTTCTTCCCGCTCGACTTCGGCAGGGTCACGGGCCACGAGGTCGTCGCCCGGATCGCCGCGCGCCTCGGCGTCACGCCCGCTCAGGTCGGGCTCGCGTGGCTGCTCGCGCACGCGCCGAACCTGCTGCTGATCGCCGGGACGTCGAGCATCGCGCACCTGGAGGAGAACGTCGCCGTCGGTCAGCTCGAGCTCGGCGCCGAGGACGTCGCCGCGCTCGACGCGGTCGCCGCGTGATCGGCGCTGCGCTCACCGCTGTTCGCTTCAACGCTCGATAATCCACGTTATGTCGACTCGGACGGCAACGTCCGCCGGGTCGGCGGCCCGCCGCCGACCGCGGCGCATGACAGACTGCCCGGCCGTGCGCTCCCTCCGCATCCTCCGCTGCGCCCTGATCGCGGTCCTGCTCGCCGCCATCGCCGTGCCGAGCGCCGCATCCGCGGGCTCGCGCAAGGTGCCGCGCGGCTGGCTCGGCGCCACCTTCACGCCGAGCATCGCCCTCCGCCACCACTCGACCGTCGACCACGAGCTCGGGCTGATGAAGCGCGCCGGCGTCGAGAACGTGCGGGTTGCCGTCTACTGGTTCCAGATCCAGCCCAAGCGGACGGGGCCGCTGCAGTGGGCGGGGCTCGACGCGATCGTCGATGCGGCCGCGCGGCACGGCCTCCCGCTCTCGCCCGTCGTGCTCGGCGCCCCCGGCTGGGCGGCGGCCAGCAGGATGGCGCCGATCCCGGTGCCGAGGCACAGCGCGGACTACACCCGCTTCATGGTGCGGCTCGTGTCGCGCTACGGCCCCGACGGGACCTACTGGACGAGCCATCGCAGCGTCCCCGAGCGCCCGATCCGCACCTGGCAGATCTGGAACGAGGTCTCCAACGCCTACTACTGGTCGGGCTCGACGTGGTCGACCGCCTACCCGCAGCTGCTCAAGGACGCCTACGACGCCGTCAAGGGCCTCGATCCGGGCGCGAAGGTGATCATGGCCGGGCTCAACACCACGGGCGCCGGCGCCAAGCCACAGACGTCATGGGACGCGCTCGGGCGCATCTACGACGCGCTCGACGCCGGCGGCCTCGGGCGTCCCTTCGACGCGACGGCCACGCACATCTACACGAGCCGTGCCGGTGACGCGGTGCGCGTGATGCGCGAGACGCGCAAGGTGATGAACGCGCACGGCGACCGCGAGCGGCCGGCCGAGGTCACCGAGCTTGCCTGGCCGGCCTCCAAGGGCAGGCTGCGCGACGCCAAGGGCCGCAAGCGGACGTTCTTCGCCGAGACCGACGAGAAGGGCATGGCGGCGCGGCTGACCACAGGCGTGCTCGCACTCGCCAAGCAGCGCAAGGCGCTCGGGATCGGCAGCGTCGACTGGTTCCAGTGGATCTCGCCCTACTCCGGGAGCGTCGACGCGTTCAGCTATTCGGGTCTGCGCCGCGCACACCGGCAGATCGTCGACACCCCCGCGATGACGGCGTTCAAGAACGTCGCGCGGAGGCTCGAGGGACGCCGGATCCCGCGGTGAGCCGCATCCCTTCCCCCCGCCCCATCAACTAAACCCGGGTGCAATGTGACCGTCAGGCTTCGACCCTGACGTGTCCGCCCGCCCGCCGACCGGGTAGCCGCCTCATGTGCATCGCTCCGAACGCCGCTTCCCGGCACGTCCCGAGCACGTCTCAGACGCGCGCCGTCAGGTCGTAGAGCTCGCCCGCGAGAACGGGATCCCGGACGCGGCGCTGACCGGCGTGCGCCTTGCCGTCTCCGAGGCGGTCGCCAACGCCGTCGTGCACGGCTACCGCGACGGCACGCCCGGAGCCGTCACGGTGCTCGCAGAGGCCGACGACGACTGTCTCAAGGTCGTCGTCACCGACGAGGGCTGCGGCATGTCGCCCGATCTCGGCAGCACCGGCGCGGGACTCGGCCTGCCGCTGATCGCCGAGCTGACCGCGTCGATGTCGGTGCGGCCCGCGCGCAGCGGCCGCGGCACGACGCTGTGCATGACCTTCCACCTGCCGCCCGAGGCCACGGCCTGACGCTCTATCGTCGGGCCCGATGCGCCAGCAGCTGCGTCCCCTCTTCGATCGCGTCGTGATCAAGGAGCTCGACCCCGATCGGGTCCGGCGCTCCGGACTGCTCGTCCCGCCCGGCTCCAACGAGCCGCCGCCGCAGCACGGGATCGTGCTCGCGATCGGACCCGGGATCGACTGGTGGGAGTCGGCCGGCGTCTCGATGCCCGTCAAGCCGGGTGACCACGTCGTCTTCCCGGCCTCGGCCGGGTCCTGGGTCGACGTCGAGGAGGAGCGCCTGCTGGTCTGCCGTGTCGGCGAGCTGCTCGGGGTGCTCGAGCGCGCCGAGGACTGGGCCGCGAACCCCTAGTGGCCGAGCCGAACGCCTTCACCGGCGCGCCGCTGGATCGCGCCGCAGACGAGCGCAAGGATCCCGACTGGGTGGCTGCGCAAGGCGAGCATCCGTCCGCGCGCGCCCTGCTCGCGGGCGACGCCGGGGTCCACGTGCTGACCTCGGACCCGTCGCGGCTCGCGCTCGTCCCGCTCGCCGAGGCACACGGCGCCGGGCCGATCCTGCTCGGGCTCGACGCGGACGGGCCGGTGTTCGTGGTCGATACCGAGCGCGACGGCGAGCCACCGCGCCCGCTGGTCGGCGAGCGGCCGGCCCAGGGCGCCGCCGGCGGCGCCGCGACGCGGCCCGTCGGGCTGCGCGACGTCGTCGGCGAGCTCCCGCGCGAGGCCGGCGGGCTCGTCGCCTACGCCGCCTCGCTGGTCAACTGGCATCGCCGCCATGGCTTCTGCAGCGCCTGCGGGACCGCCTCCGGGCCGGCGGCCGGCGGCCTCGTGCGGATCTGTCCGAACTGCGGCACGCATCACTTCCCGCGGACCGATCCCGTGGTGATCATGGCGGTCCACGATGGGCCGGAGCGGCTGCTGCTCGGGCGCCAGCCGAGCTGGCCGGAGAACCGCTATTCGACCCTGGCCGGCTTCGTCGAGGCCGGCGAGACGCTCGAGGAGGCCGTCGCGCGCGAGGTCCGCGAGGAGGCGGGCGTGGAGATCGAGGCGCCCGAGTACGCGTCCTCGCAGCCCTGGCCCTTCCCCGGCTCGCTGATGCTCGGGTTCTCGGCGCGCTGGCGCTCCGGCGAGCCGCGCCGCCAGGCGGGCGAGATCGAGGACGTCCGCTGGTTCAGCCGCGCGGAGGTCGCCGCTGGCATCGCGGGCAACGGCGGTCCCGACCTTCCCGATCGGTACGCGATCGCCCGCCGCCTGATCGAGGCGTGGCTCGATAACTGACCCCACGGCGCTCGTCGAAAGGGCTAATCTCGCAGTGCAGTGACGCTGGAGGGATGGATCTTCATGGTCGGGCTTCGCGTCTTCGACATCGGAGCCCTGCTCGTCTGGCTCGTCTGGTTCTTCCGGCTCCGGGAGGACGACGACGACGGCGACGACTTCCGCCGCGACGACGGCGGCTCGCCCGAGCCCGAGCCCACGCCGTCCGGGCCGGGCGGCCTGCTGCTGCCCCTGCCCGACGCAGAGCCGTGGCCCAGCCGCCGCCGCGACCACGGCGACCTGGTGCCAGGGCACGCGCTGGCGCGTCGCGGACGGCCCGAGCCGGTTCCGGCGCGCGCGCCGGTCAAGCGCCGGCCCTGACCGTGCGGCTTCCCGACGGCGAGCCTGCGCCGCCGGACGGTCGGCTGCCCGCCGGGCGCTCGGGACGGCCGCTCGGCATCTACGTCCACGTGCCCTACTGCGCCGCCCGCTGCGGCTACTGCGACTTCAACACCTACGTCGCGGGTGCGGGCGAGCGCGCCGCCTGGCGGGCGGCCGCGGTCGCCGAGGTCGAGCTCGCGGCGCGCGTGCTCGGCGACGGGCCGCCGGTGCGGACGGTGTTCTTCGGCGGAGGCACGCCGACGCTGCTGCCGCCCGCGGACCTGCTCGCCGTGCTCGACGCCGTGCGCGGCCGGCTCGGGCTCGCCCCGGGCGCCGAGGTGACCGTCGAGGCCAATCCGGAGTCCGTCTCCCCCACGTCGCTCGCCGCGCTGCGCGCGGGCGGCGTGACGCGGATCTCGCTCGGGATGCAGAGCGCGTCGGCGCGCGTGCTGGCGACGCTCGACCGCCGTCATACGCCCGGCCGCGCCGTCGCAGCCGCGCGCGAGGCACGCGCCGCCGGCTTCGAGCACGTCTCGCTCGACCTGATGTTCGGCGCCCCGGGCGAGGACGACGCCGACTGGGACGCGTCGCTGGACGCGGCGCTGTCGGCCGAGCCCGACCACGTCTCGCTCTACGGGCTGATCCTCGAGCCGGGCACGCGGCTGACGGCGCGCGTGCGCCGCGGCGAGCTGGCCGCGCTCGACGAGGAGGCGATGGAGCGCCGCTACCTGCACGCCGACGCCCGCCTTCGCGCGGCCGGCTTCGACTGGTACGAGCTCGCCAACTGGGCGCGTGACGCGTCGGCGCGCTGCCGCCACAACCAGGGCTACTGGCGCGGCGACGACTGGTGGGGGATCGGCCCGGGCGCGCACTCGCACGTCGGCGGCGTGCGCTGGTGGAACCAGCTGCGCCCGCGCGCCTGGCGCGCGGCGCTCGACGAGGGCCGCTCGCCCGCCGCGGGGCGCGAACGGCTCGACTCCGCCGCGCGCCGGCTCGAGGCGCTCATGCTCGGGTTGCGGACGGCCGGCGGCGTCGCGCTGCGCGACGGCGAGCTCGCGTCCGCGGGCGAGCTGGCAGGCCGCGGGCTGCTGGATCCGCGCGCGCTGGCCGGCGGCCGCGCGCGGCTCACGCTGCGTGGCCGGCTGATGGCCGACGCCGTCACGCGCGCGCTCGTCTAGAGCTGATCCGCCGTCAGCTGGCCGTCGTAGCCGGCGCGGCCGGTGAGCTTCGCGGCGCCGGCGCGGGCAGCCACCTGGAGCGCGTCGTCGAGGGTGCGCCCGTCGCCGAGCGCCCACGTCAGCGCGCCCGCGAACGAATCGCCCGCGCCGTAGGCGTCGCGCCGCGGGCCCGGCGGGTCGAGCGTGTGCCAGCGGCCGCTCGTATCGTCGGCGCCCGTCCACGACCCGCCCTCGCCGCCGGCCGTGGAGACGATCCGGCGCGGCGCCGGGTCGAGGTCCTCGCCGGCGTGGCACTCGCCGGGATCGAGGCGCGAGCGCACCAGGACGTCGAGCGCGACGCCGGCGCGCAGCGCCTCGCCCGCCCGCGGGGTGGCCACGAGCCGGCGGCCGGCGCGGGCGGCGCGCAGCGCATCGGCGTCGCCGCCGGTGAAGTAGACGGCGTCGGCGTCGCGAAGCCGGTCCCAGGGCAGCGGATCGGCGCCCGCTGGGACCGTGCGCGCGCCGAGGATCGTGATCGTGCGCTCGCCACCCGCGTCGAGGACCACCCAGCCACGC
This sequence comes from Solirubrobacteraceae bacterium, assembly GCA_034664425.1. Taxonomy (GTDB): domain Bacteria; phylum Actinomycetota; class Thermoleophilia; order Solirubrobacterales; family Solirubrobacteraceae; genus DATBDM01. The sequence goes on along the minus strand of JAXDHR010000256.1, from coordinate 1,314 downwards.
CGCTGCTCGCCGCGGCTGACGGCGTGCACCTGCAGCCCGAGCTCCTTGAAGCGCGCCAGCGCGCGGCGACCGCGGTCGTCGTCGCCGACCGCGGTGAAGAAGTCGACCTCGGCACCGAGCCGCAGGGCCTGCACCGCGGCGATCGCGGCGCCGCCGGCCGCTTCCTCCCACCACTCCGTCGCGTCGGCGATCTCGCCGCGGCCAGGCAGCCGCGGCAGCCGCGCGAACTCGATCCACTCGACGTGTCCCACGACGGCGACCCGCATGGCTACGTCCGCAGCGGCGCCGACGCGAACTCGCGCATCCCGGCCTCGAACCCCTCGTGCGCCTGGAACCCGAGCCGCTCGGCCGCGAGCTCGGCCGACGCGAACACGTGGCGCACGTCGCCGGCGCGCCACTCGCCGGTCACCTGTGGCGGCTGCTCGCCGCCGAACGCCCGCGAGAGCGCCTGCGCCATGTCGAGCACGGTGCGCGGGGTGCCGCTGGCCACGTTGAACGCGCCCCGCACCGGCTCGGGCGCGGTCAGCGCCAGCACGTTCGCCTCGGCGACGTCGCGCACGTGCACGAAGTCGCGCCGCTGGCCGCCGTCCTCGAAGACGCGCGGCGCGCGGCCGGCGGCACAGGCGGAGCGGAAGATGCTCGCCACGCCCGCGTAGGGCGTGTCGCGCGGCATCCGCGGCCCATAGACGTTGTGGTAGCGCAGCGCGGTGACCGGAAGGCCGGTCTCGCGGGCATAGGCGGCGCACAGGTGCTCCTGGGCGAGCTTGGTCGCGGCGTAGACGTTGCGCGGGTCGAGCGGCGCGTCCTCGGGCACGGTCTCCGCCACGAGCTCGCGCCCGCAGAAGGGGCACGGCGGCTCGAAGCGCCCGGCGTCGAGGTCCGCGGCGCGTCGCGGGCCGGGCCGCACGAGGCCGTGCTCCACGCAGGCGTAACGGCCCTCGCCGTAGACGACCATGCTCGACGCGAGCACGAAGCGCCCGTCGAAGCCGCGCGCGGCGAGCGCCCGCAGGAGGACGGCGGTCCCGAGGTCGTTGTGAGCGACGTAGTCGGCGATGTCGCCGATGTCGACGCCGAGCCCGACCATCGCCGCCTGGTGGCAGACGGCGGTCACGCCGTCGACCGCGCGGGCCGCGACGTCGGCGTCGCGGACGTCGCCCTCCATCAGCTCGGCGCGCGGGTCGAGGTAGTCCGGGCGCTCGCGGTGCGCCGCCTCGAGCAGCAGGTCCAGCACCCGGACCTCGTGGCCGCGGTCGAGCAGCGCGTCGACGACGTGCGAGCCGACGAACCCGGCGCCACCGGTGACGAGGATGCATC
>JAXDHR010000255.1:0-4843 GCA_034664425.1 Solirubrobacteraceae bacterium | reverse complement strand
AGTGCCGTTCCGCCGGCGATCCATCCCGCGCCGAGCACCACGGCGAGCAGCAGCACGCCGATCAGCCCGAGCACCACGTCCCACGCGCGCGAGCCGAGCACGCGGCCGCCGGGGACCGCGTTCCAGGTCGGCCGCTCCAGGCGCGGGCGCGGCCACAGGGCGCCGAGGGCGACGAACGAGACGACGAGCACGATCGCGACCGCCCACGCGAAGACGACGTGCGGGATCGGCAGGTCCTCGCGCTGGACGATGCCGTGCGCCGAGGCCGTCGCCGGGAGCGCGAGCAGCGCAGCCGCGGGCGCGGGCGCGGCGAGCAGTGCGGCACGGCGCATCCTCAGAGCGCCGACTTGAGCGCCTGCTCGAACGCGTGGACTCCGATCGAGCCCTCGAGCCGGGCGGTGATGCGGCCCTGGCGGTTCACCACGAACAGCCACGGCTCGGTGCGCAGGTTGAAGCGCCGCAGCGGCTCGCGCAGGCCCTTGCGCGGGTCGTTGTCGACGTAGACCTCCTGGTGGATGAACGCGATCTGCTTGCCGTAGGTCGCCTTCATCTGCTCGGCGACGTCGGTCACCGGCCCGCAGACGCGCGACTGGCACAGCTGCGGCGTCGCGAACAGCAGCGCGACCGGCTGCTTGCCGAGCACGTTCGCGAACGAGACGTCGTGCATGTCGTCCGGTGGCTGGCGCGTGTCGATCTTGGACACGTCGCCCTTGGCCGAGGCCAGCGTGTCGGTGGTCACCTTCGGCGCCATCTGGCCGACGCGCGGGATCGGATCATCCTGGGGATCGGAGACCTGCACCTGGCTCGGCGCGGCGACGAGCTTGCCGCCGGTCATGGTCGTGACCAGCAACGTCCACTTGCCCGGCTTGCGGAACGGGACCTGCGCGGCGTAGATGGCCGAAAACGGATCCTGCTCGGTAGCCGCCTGCCTGGAGCGGTACGCCGGCTTGGTCAGCAGCACGTCGGCGGGCGCGAGGAACGGGCCCTGCGCCGGCTTGCCGGGCTTGCGTGCGGCGTAGACGGCGGTGCGACCGTAGACGAACTGGCCCTGATCGTCGATCACGCCGAACGCGAGCCGGTTCGTCCCGACGTCGAACTGCGATGAGGCCATCGCGGCCTGGATGCGCCCGCCGCCGATCGAGTCGGCGACCTGCTGCAGGGTGCGCCCCTTCGTGGCCGGGAAGTCCGCCGGCTTCGGCGTCTGCGCGGTGCGGACCTTGTCGCGCAGCCCGTTGGACTGCGGGACCTGATCGACCGGATCGCCGGACTGCTTGCCGCCGCCGCACCCCGCGAGGATCAGCACGAGGGCGGCGGCAACCGCCACCATGGGTGCACGCCGGAACACGGAGCAGCAAGATAGACGGACACGATCGCGCGCACCACCGCCATGGCGTCGCTGTTCGCGGGCTCGCCGGCGCGATCATCCTGACCGCGGCCGTCCGCGCTGCGGACGGGCTGGCCGCGCTGCTCGTCGCGTTCCAGATGGTGCGCTCGGCCCGCGAGCGCGCGTGACGGCCGGCGACGGTGACGTCGATCGGCCCGTCGATCCCGGCGCGCAGCCGCCACAACGCCGCGGCGCACGAAAGCGGGCCATGCCGCTCTTAGGCCCCGGAGCGGCCGATTCGCCCCTACCCGTCGGCGTTGATGGCGGCGACGAGCTCGCCGAGCACGCGCTCGGCATCCTCGTTGGCGACCTGGCAGGTGCCGGCCGCCTCGTGGCCACCGCCGCCGTAGCGGAGCATCAGCGCGCCGACGTTGGTCGCGCTGGAGCGGTCGAGGATCGACTTGCCCGTGGCGAGCACCGTGTTCTGCCGCTTGAGGCCCCAGAGCACGTGGATCGAGATGCCGGCCTGCGGGAACAGCGCGTAGATCGTGAACCGGTTGGCGGGGTGGATGACGTCCTCGTCCCGCAGGTCGAGCACGACGACGTTCCCTCGCACGGTCGCGCAGCGGCGGATCTGCTGCTTGGCCGCCTCGGCGTGCGCGAGGTACAGGTCGACCCGCTCGGCCACATCCGGCGTGGCGAGGATCTCCTGCACGGTCATCGTCGTGCAGGCGTCGATCAGCTGCATCATCAGCTGATAGTTGGAGATCCGGAACTCGCGGAAGCGGCCGAGGCCGGTGCGCGGATCCATCAGGAAGTTGAGCAGCACCCACCCGGACGGCTCGAGGATCTCGCCGAGCGAGAACCGCGCAGCGTCGGCCTTGTCCACGGCCGCCATCAGCTCGTCGAGGCCGGGGAAGCGCTCGGCGCCACCGAAGTGGTCGTAGACGACCCGGGCGGCGGAATCGGCATCCGCGGCGATCACGTGGTTCTCCGGCGAGTCCGCGATGCGGACGGTCTCCGAGTGATGGTGGTCGAAGGCCAGCGCGACGCCCGGGTGGTACGGGAGGTTGGTCGTGACGTCGGCGGGGCCGAGGTCGACCTTGCCGTCCTGGACATCCTTGGGATGGACGAACTTGACGTCGTCCAGCATGCCGAGGTGCTTGAGCAGGGCGGCGCAGACCAGCCCGTCGAAGTCGCTGCGCGTGACCAGTCGGTAGCGCTCTGCCTGAAGCTGCGTCATGCCCCTGCCATCGGCAGATGAGCGCGCGAAATAAAAGTCGATCGCATCCATCGGCCGGATGTGGTGTTATGCCCACCGGAAAGGACAGGCCGAATCCCGACGCTCCAGGGCGCCGGGAACGGGGGAACCATTGGACCGGCCGATCAGCCGGCCCGGGGGCGAATCGCCGCAGTGCTCAGCGGCGTAGCGCATCGCGCGAGCCCGTCAGCTCACCTCGTAGGCCGAGACCGAGGAGGACGAGTTGAGCGCAGGACGAGCCACCGCCGGGCTGGACCCGCGGCGCGTGGAGCTGGATCACGACGGCTGGGCGATCTTCGCCCTGCCCCCGGGTCGCCGCGACCTGAGCTGCCCCGACATCTGGGAGCGCTCGCTCGCACGGTCCCAGCGCCGCCGCGAGGCGGCCGCGAACCGGCGCCGCGTCGCGCAGCGCGGGACGATGGTGAAGCTTTCGGCGGCGCTCGCGGTCGCGACGGTCGCCGCGCCCGCCGGCCAGATGGCGGCGGCGCAGGCGACGAGCACGGCCACGACGAGCTCGATGCTCAAGGTCGGGAGCCGTGGCGCATCGGTCGCCGCCGTGCAGCGCGCACTGGGGATCGCCGCCGACGGGGTCTTCGGCCCGGCGACGAAGGCGGCGGTGCTGCGCTTCCAGCGCGCGCACGGCCTCGCGGCCGACGGCGTCGTCGGCTCGATCACTTCCGGGGCGCTCGGGCTCGGCGGAGCATCGGCCGCCACCGCGTCGGCGAGCGGCGGCGGCTCGAAGCCCTCGCGCGCGGTGACGATGGAGATCCAGCGCAAGCTCGGGCTCACCGTGGACGGCGGCTACGGCCCGATCACCCGCGCCGCCGTGCGCCGGTTCCAGGCCGCGCACGGCCTCGCGGTCGACGGCATCGTCGGCCCGCAGACGCTCGCCGCCCTGAACCTCGGCGGATCGCCGGCGCGCACATCGGGAGCGAGCGACAACGGTCCGAAGCCCTCGCGCGCCGTGACGATGGAGATCCAGCGCAAGCTCGGGCTCACCGTCGACGGCGGCTACGGCCCGATCACCCGCGCCGCCGTACGCCAGTACCAGGCCGCGCACGGACTCACCGTCGACGGCATCGTCGGCCCGCAGACGCTCGCCGCGCTGGGGCTCTCCGGCTCGACGGGCTCGACGGGCTCGACGGGCTCGAGCACGACGACCGCGGCGCCCAGCTCCGGCGTCTCCGCGGCCGTGGCGGCCGCGCGCTCGAAGATCGGCGCGCCATACGTCACCGCGGGCGTCGGGCCGAGCGGCTTCGATTGCTCCGGCCTGACCATGTGGGCATTCCGCCAGGCCGGGATCACGCTGCCGCGCACGAGCTACGCGCAGTACGGCGTCGGCACCGCCGTGTCACACAGCGCGGTGCAGCCGGGCGACCTCGTGTTCTTCAACACGGGCGGCGGCGGCGCGTCGCATGTCGGCATCGCCACGAGCGCGACGACGGCGATCTCCGCGACCACGCACGGCGTGATGGAGCACTCGACCGTCGACTCGTACTGGGGCGCGCACTACCTGGGGGCGCGGCGGGTCTAGACCTGACCCGCAGCCCCTCCGGGCACGCCGGTGTTCGTCGAGTACGCGGGCTGGATCTTCGTCTCGGGGCGGATGTGGTGCACCGCCTGCGAGACGGCGATCGCGGACTCGGCGAAGCCGGTGGCGATCAGCTTGAGCTTGCCGTCGAAGGTCGAGATGTCGCCGCAGGCCCAGACACGGTCGAGGTTCGTCCGCATCAGGCCGTCGACCCGGATCGCTCCCTTCTCGAGCTCGAAGCCCCAGCCCTTGAGCGGGCCGAGCTTGGTCGAGAAGCCCAACTGGAGCAGCACCGCGTCGCAGTCGATCCGCTCGATCCGTTCTGCTTCGCCGGCGTGGTGGAGCTCGACCGCCTCGAGCGAGCCGTTGCCGTGGACCTCGCGGATCACGTAGGGGACCTTCAGCTCGACGCGGCCGCCCTGCACATGGTCCATCACCTCGGCGACCGTCGCCTCGTGGGCGCGGTAGGCGTCGCGGCGGTGCACGAGCGTGATCTTCGAGGCGGTGTCGACGAGGTTGACGACCCAGTCGAAGGCGGAGTCGCCGCCGCCGACGATGACGACGCGCTTGTCGGCGAACGCCTCCTTCTCCGAGACGAGATAGTGGGCGCCGCGGCCCTCCCACGGGGCCATGTCGACGTCGGAGACCGGCAGCTTCTTGGGCTCGAAGGCGCCGTGGCCACCCGCCACGAGCACAGTGCGCGAGCGCAGGTCGCCGCGGTCGGTGT
>JAXDHR010000254.1:0-9752 GCA_034664425.1 Solirubrobacteraceae bacterium | reverse complement strand
GCCGACACCGGCGGCCTGCGCGAGGTCGTGCCCGGCGGCCGCCGGGTCGGGCTGCGGTTCCGCGCGCGCGACTCGCACGCGCTCGCGCGCCTCGCCGAGGAGCTGCTCGCCGACGACGCCCTCCGCGACCGCCTGGTCGCCGAGGCGTCAGAGCACGTGCTGCGCTTCGACTGGGGCGACGTCGCGCGCCAGACGGCGAAGGTCTACGAACGCCTGCGCGCCGGGACGCCGGTGACGACCGCCGCGGCCGGCACCGTCTCGCGCACCAGCGCGTAGGAGCCGACCAGCGCACCGTCGCCGACCTGCGCGCCGGCGAGCAGCGTGGCGTGCGCGGCGACGCGCGCGCCCGCGCCGACGCGCACCGCCGCCGATCGCAGCGGCTGCCCTCGCGCGGGGCGCTCGACGTCCTCGAAGCCCGGGTCGGCGTCGGCGAGCAGGCACCAGTCGCCGATCACGGCGTCCGCGCCAACCTCGATGTGCTCGACGGCGGCGATGGTCGTGCGCGCGCCGAGGCGCGCGCGGGCGCCGATCTCGACGCGCCCCGCGGCCGCCTCGATCCGGCTGCCCGGCCCGACTTCGCAGGCGCTGCCGAGCACGACGATCGCTCCCGGAGCGACACTGACGCGCGCGCCGGCGGCGAGCCAGGCGCCAGGCTCGACGCGCAGGCGCCCGCGCGAACGGGCCCGCTCGCGCGCGAGCCGCAGCCCTGCGCCGAGCGACGCGAGCGGCGTGCGGCGTGCGGGCAGCACGGCGTCGGCTCCGACGGTGGGCGGCTGCGACACGCCGCCCACCATGCCAGAACCGGCGGCCTACGCCGCGGCGGAGAGCGCCCGCTCGGCGGCCAGCGGGGCGCGCCAGAGCGCGTCGTGACCGAACGGCAGCCGCTCGGCGCGGCCCGCGCTCGCGGCGGCGATCAGCGCGTCCTCGGCGGCGTCCATCCGCGGCGCGGTGTTCGACGGAGCCATGACCGCGGCGACCTCGGCGGTGGTCAGGCCCTCGGGGAACGCGGCCAGCACCTCGCCGGCCTGCTCCGCGCTCGCCGGCGCGCGGCGCGCGAGCGAGGTGTCGAGGTTGGCGACGCAGACGTCGTAGGCCTCGGTCGACTGGAAGCCGCCGGCTTCGAGCGTGCGGCCGTCGTGGGCGGTGAAGAGCAGGCTGGGAGCGGTGTAGCGCACCTCGCCGTCTGGCGTGGTCGCCTCCTTGCCCTGGAACTCGGTCGGACTCCCGCCGGCCGTGCGGGCCAGGCGACGGTCGTCCTGGTAGGCCGCCTCGGTCGCGGGATCCTTGGCCCCGGCGACGAGCGCGGCGGCGTCGACGCCCGGTAGCCAGGCGAGCGCCTCACGCTGGTCGGCCGGATCCTCGAGGTCGAGCGTGGTGGTGAACTGCGCGAACTGGAGCGCGCGCAGAACCGCCCATTCGTGCTCGGGCGCCTGCAGGCGCGCGGCGACGACGACCCGGCACATCGCGCCAGTCGCGTGGATGTGGTCGCGCGGCGCGGTCGCGAACGGCATCCCGCGCGAACGGAACGAGCGGTAGCCCGTGGCCATGCGCTCGCCGGTGTAGCCGCGCCGCTCGTACTGCGCGCGCTCCTCGGTGAGGCCGATCATGACGTGACGCCAGTCGAGCTGGTCGCCGTAGCGCCAGCGCAGCACGGCGAGGTGCGGTGAAGCCGACCAGGCCCAGGGGCAGCCGGGGTCGGTGAAGTGCGTGATCTGCATCTGTCCCATCCACCTTCGATGATTGCACAAGCAAGGAACGTGCAAACCTCGGAGGGTGCGGGGAGGGAACCGCTTCCGACCGCGCGCCTTCGTAGCCTGCCGCTCCTTGCCGTACGACAGACCGCTCCCTGCAGACCGGGCGGGGCGTTCCCGCGCGCTCCCGTCGTGGCCCGCCGACCGACCGCTGCGCGCGTGGCAGCAGGCCGCCGCCGCCGCTGTGTTCGCCCATGACGGCGGCGCGTTCCTCGCCTCCGCGACGCCCGCCGCGGGCAAGACCACGTTCGGGCTCCACGTCGCCCACCGCATGCTCTCCGAGGGCCGCGTGGCGCGCGTCTGCGTCGTCGCGCCGACGACGCACATCTGCCGCCAGTGGGCCGCGGACGCCGCCCGTTACGGGCTCGACCTGGAGCCCAACCGGCCGAACGCCGCCGGGCCCGAGCCACGTGACCGTCACGGCGTCGCCGTGACCTACGCGACGCTGGCCGCCGGCCCGGCGATCCACCGCCGCCGCTGCGCCGAGTCGCCGACGCTGCTGATCGCCGACGAGCCGCACCACATGGGCGAGCAGGCCAGCTGGGGGCGCTCGACGCTCGACGCCTTCGCGTCGGCCCGCTTCCGGCTGCTCCTCTCGGGGACCCCGTTCCGCTCGGACAACACGCCGATCCCGTGGGTCGGCTATGACGACGAAGGCGTCTCCAGGGCCGACTACGCCTACGGCTACACGGACGCGCTGCTCGACGGCGTCTGCCGCCCGGTGACGTTTCACACCTACGGCGGGGACATGGAGTGGATGAGCGACGGCAGGCGCCGCAAAGCCGACTTCGACGTCGTGCTGGCGCCGGCAGAGGCCGCCCGCCGCCTGCGCACCGCGCTCGATCCCGACGGCGACTGGATCGCGCACGTTCTGCGCGACGCGCACGCCCAGCTCGTCGAGCTGCGCGCCGGCGATCATCCCGACGCCGGCGGGCTCGTGATCGCCGCCGACAAGGAGCACGCGGAGCGGCTCGCCGACCAGCTCGCGCGGGTGACGGGCGACCGGCCGGAGGTCGTCACCTCGGACGCCCCGGACGCCTCGTGGCGGATCGCCCGCTTCTCCTCCGGCTCGGGCGCCTGGATGGTCTCCGTGCTGATGGTCTCGGAGGGCGTCGACGTGCCCCGGCTGCGGGTCGGGGTCTACGCCACCGCGGCGCGCACCGAGCTGTTCTTCCGGCAGGTGATCGGGCGCTTCGTCCGCCGGACCCCGACGCCGCGCCGGCAGATGTCGCATGTGTTCCTGCCTTCGGACCCGACGCTCAAGCGGCTCGCGGTCGAGATCGAGGAGGAACGCAACCACGCGCTGACGCTGGAGCCGAAGGGCGAGGTCGTCGACCGGGCCGAGCGCGGCGAGCCGACGGAAGCGTTCCATGCGCTGTGGTCGAGCGCGCGACGCGATGACCAGGTGCTGCAGACCACGCAGCCGGGCGAGCCGTTGCAGCTGTTCGCCGAGGCGGGGCCTGTAGGCCCCAATCCCTCGCCCGCGCTCGCCGCCTTCGGCGGCATCACGACGACCACGACGCAGGCCGCCCCGCCGCCGTCCGGCCCGTCGCGTCCGGCGGGGGAGACGGCGTTCGAGAAGCGCGAGCGCCTGCGCGAGCTGCGCCGCGGCCTGGTGTCCTCGCTCGCCCGCCTGACGCGCGAGGAGCACCGCACGATCAACGCTCGCATCAACCGTGACACGGGCGCGCCGTCGGTGGCCAAGGCGACGGTCGAGCAGCTCGAGAAGGCCAACGTGCTGCTCGAGCGCGAGCTCTCCCGCCGCGGCGGGTAGTCAGGGCGCGATGCCGGCTCCCACGCTTCCGGAGTGGCCGCCGGGCACCGTGGCGATCCTCGCGACGGCGGGCGACGGGCCGCACGCGATCCCCGTGTCAACGATCGTCCGCGACGGCCCGGACGCGCTGCTGTTCGCGCTCGGCCGCCGGCGCGAATCGCTGCGCCGCCTGCGCGAGGACCCGCGCTGCGCGCTGGCGATCCTGGCGCCCGACGTCGCGATCACCGCCCACGGGAGCGCGACGGTGGTCGCCGACCCGCTCCAGCCGCCCGGCCGCGTGGTCGCCGTTCGCGTCGTCGTCGACCGCGTCCAGGATCACGACCGGCCGACGTTCGCGATCGAGGGCGGGGTGCCGTGGCACTGGACGGACGCCGAGGACGAAGCCAGTGACGCCGCGGTGCGCGCGGCGCTGCTCGGGCTCAGTCGGCGGAGATCGTGACGTTGCGCCCGGCGGCCTTGGCGGCCGCGAGCGCATCCTGCGCGCGCGCGGCGAGCAGCTCGGCCGGCTCCTCGCCGTCCCACCGCGCGACGCCCGCCGACGCGGTCTGACCGCGCGGGGTCGCGGCGCGCACGCGGTCGAGGACCTCGCACGCCTCGCCGAGGCCGCAGGAGGGGAGCACGACGGCGAACTCGGTGCCCTCGATGCGGGCGAGCACGTCGACCTCGCGCAGCTCGTTGCGCCAGCGCGCGGCGGTCTCCTTGATCAGCATGTCGCCCTCGCGCTCGCCGCGCAGCATGTTGAAGGCGCTCATGTGGTCGAGGTCGAGGATCGCCACCGACAGCGGCGTGTCGGCGCGCCGAGCGCGCGCCAGCTCGCGCGGCAGCTCGTCCTCCCAGACGCGCCGGGTCATCAGCCCGGTGTGCGGGTCGGTCAGCGCGAGCGCGTCCATGCGGGCGCGCAGGGCGGCGTGCTGGATCGCGACCGCCGCTTGGGCGGCAAGCAGCCGCAGCACACCGGCCGGCGCGTCCGGCAGCGCCTCGAGCGGCGCCTGCCAGATCACGATCAGGACGCCGGCGACCTGGCCGTCGCGCAGCACCGGCTCGAACACGGCCGAGCGCGCTTGGGTGGCGTCGACGAGCGGCACGGCCAGCGCCGGATGCTGGGTCGCGTCGGCGACGAAGTAGGTCTCCTTGGCCTGGAAGGCGCGACCGGGACCGGCGTCGGCGCGCGGCTGGATCGTCACGGGAGCGACCGAGATACCGGCCATCGCGGTCGACTGGAAGTCGCGCCCGGACGGCTCGAGCAGGAAGGCGATCGGGGCGCCGGCGACGTCGCACGCCGCCTCGCAGACGGCGGTGCGCGCATCATCGCCCATCGCCAGCGCCTTGGCGACGCGGCCGACGGCGCCCATGCCGCGCGCCTGGTCGCGCAGGAGATCGTTGAAGCGGCGCAGGTCGCGCTCGTTGCTCTCGCGCTCGAGCTCGGCGGAGAGCACGCGTGCGAGCATCGTGAACAGCTGCTCATCCGCCGGGCCGAAGACGCCGCGGCGATCGTGCAGCGCCGACAGCGCGCCGACACGCGTGCCGTCGGAGAGCTCGAGCGGGACGCCGAGGTAGGAGCCGGCCTGGATGCGCTCCTGCATCGCGAGCGTGCCGTAGACGTCGTGAGCGGGCACGTCGTTGCACAGGCGCGGCCCGCGGTCCTCGGCCATGTGCGAGCAGTAGGCGTCGCCGAGCGGGATCGCGAGGTTCGAGCGCAGCCCGAGCGCGCTGCCGCCGCGGGCGTCGACGATGCGGTGGGTGAACTGGCCGCGGTCGAGGTGGGCGAGATAGAGCACCGCGTCCGGCATGTGGTGCTCGAGCAGATCGAGCACCGCGCGGGTGGCGTCGGCGAAGGATCGGTACGTGGCCGAGGATGCCGCGGCCGCGGCCTTGATCGCGCTCGTTTCCACGAAGCCCATTGTGGGGCAACGGTTACCCGGCGCAACGGGACATCCGTCTAGAGTGCCGAACCCATATGCGCCTGTGCACGTTCGTGGCTGCCGGCGAGCGCGAGCCGCGTGCCGGCGAGGTCCGCGATGGCGAGGTCGTCGCCTTCGCCTCCGGCAGCGTCCTCGAGCGGCTCGCCTCCGGGTCGTCCGACCCGGCCGGCGGGTCGTCGTACCCGCTGTCGGACGTGACGCTGCTGGCGCCCGTCCCCCGCCCGCGGGCGATCTTCGGCATCGGCCTCAACTACGCCGCCCACGCGGCCGAGCAGGGGCGCGAGCTGCCGCAGCGGCCCATGGTGTTCATGAAGCTGCCGAGCTCGAGCGTGCCCGGCTCCGGACCCGTCCGCCGCCCGCGCGTGGTCGAGCGGATGGACTACGAGGCGGAGCTCGTGATCGTGATCGGCGCGGGTGGCGCAATAGCGGGGTGGGCGGTTGGGGACGACGTCTCCGCGCGCGACCTGCAGCGCGCCGAGCCGCAATGGACGCGCGCCAAGGGGTTCGACACCTCCTGCCCGTGGGGACCGTGGATCACGACGGTCGACGAGCTCCCGGACCCCGTCGGGCTGCGGATCCGCTCGTGGGTCAACGGCGAGCCGCGCCAGGACTCGACGACCGCCGACCTGATCTTCGGGCCGCAGGCGGTCGTCGACTTCATCGCCGAGACGATCACGCTCGAGCCGGGGGACATCATCCTCACCGGCACCCCACAGGGCGTCGGCGAGGCGATGAGCCCCCCGCGCTTCCTCGCCGCGGGGGACACGGTCCGCGTCGAGATCGAGAGGCTCGGCGCGATCGAGCACTTGGTCGAGGACGCTTAGGGCAGCGTGACGTACTGCCCGAGGAAGGCGCGGGCGTCGGCGGTGTCGAGCCGGTAGTCGACGTTGGTCGAGCGGCACGGCAGGTCGCCGGTGATCGTCGTCCCCGCGATGATGCTCGTCTCGCTCGCGCCGGCGCCGAGGAAATTCGGGCCGCCCGAGTCGCCGTAGCACGTGCCCGCGTTGCCCGTGGACGGGTTGCCCGAGAGCTTCAGCCACGTCTTGGTGAGCGTGTTGAGCGTGCCGGCGCCTGCGTAGCGCATGTCGTCGTAGGCGAAGGACTTGCCGCCGGGGCCGCTCGTGACCTCGTGCGCCCCGAACCCGACCGAGGTGAAGCGCTGCGAGCCCGTGAGCCCGTCGAGCGAGCCGGCCTCTGGCAGCTGCGCCGGCGCGATGCCCTTCACGGGCTGCTTGAGCACGACGACCGCGAGGTCCTGCGGGTCGCTCTGGGCCTGGTTGTAGGCCGGGTCGGCGTGGAAGGTGCCGGCGTAGGTCTTGCTCGTCCCCGCCGCGTAGCTGGAGTCGAAGGCGACGCTGACCGCGGGAACGCCCTCGTCGCAGTGGGCGGCGGTGAGGAAGACCGTCGGCGAGATCAGCGTGCCCGTGCACTCGATCCAGGTCCCGTCGGAGTACGCCTGCTGGGCCAGCAGTCCGCCGACCTCCGGATGGGCGTCGCCGTCGGGTGCGCCGTAGACGACCGCCTTCGCGGGCGCCGCGGCGAGCAGGGCGGCCGCGGCGACGGCGCCCCCGAGCATGAGAAGTCTGCGCATGACTGCGCACGGTACTGCTATCCCGGAGCGATGGACCACGCCTCGGTGCGCCGCGCCGCCTTGATCGCGCTGGCGGCTCTCGCCGCCGGCTGCGGCTCGCAGTCCCCGGCGGCGCCTCGCCATCCGGCGCGGCCGGCCGCGGGCGCGACCGCGGCCGCCGCCGGCACCGCGACGCCGGCGCCACGCCCGGTCGCCCTCCACGTCACCGGCACCGGCCGCCTGCCCGCGCCGGTCCAGCTGCCGGCGATGACCGCGGCCGGCACGTCGGCGCTGGCCATCGGCGGCCTCGACAGCGCCGACGCGTCGCTGACCGACGTCGTGCGCATCGACGGCCGCCGCGCCCGCGTCGTCGGTCACCTGCCCTCGCCGCTGCACGACGCGGCGGCGACCACCGTCGGCGGCCGCACGCTGTTCATCGGCGGCGGCCAGTCGGAGGTCGGCAGCGCCGCGATCGACCGCGTCACGCGTGCCGGAACGGTGACGCCGGTCGGGCAGCTGCCCTCCGGCGCCTCCGACGTCGAGGCGGCGACGATCGGCGGCACTGCCTACGTCGTCGGCGGCTTCTCCGGCACCACGCCCTTGAGCACGATCGTCGCCGTGCGGCCGGGCGCGCAGCCGCGGATCGCCGGCCGGCTGCCACGCCCGCTGCGCTACGCGGCAGTCGCCGCCGTCGGCGGCAGGCTCCTGATCGCCGGCGGCACCTCCGGCGTCACGGCGCGCCGCGAGGTGCTGCGCTTCGATCCGGCCACCGGCGTCACGACCAGGCTCGGGGAGCTCCCGCGGGCGACGACCCACGCCGCGGGTGCGTCGCTCGGCGGACGCTTCTACGTACTCGGCGGCCGCGGCGGCTCGCTGACCAGCCAGCGGGCCGCGATCCTCGCCGTCGACCCGCGCACGGGGCGCGTCACGCACGCCGGCCGGCTGCCGGCCGCGCTCAGCGACGCCGGCGCGGCCTCGTTCGCCGGCCACGTCACCTTGGCCGGCGGGCGCGACGCCGCCGGCACGGTGCACGACGAGGTCTGGATCCTCGCCAACTAGTGCTTGTAGATGACCCGGTCGATCAGGCCGTACTCGGCGGCCTGCTCGGAGGTGAAGAAGCGGTCGCGCTCCATGTCGCGGTGGACCTGCTCCTCGGCCTGCTTGGTGTGCTTGGCGTAGATCTCGTCCACGCGCTTGCGGGTCTTGAGGATCTCCGCGGCGTGGATCTCGATGTCCGTCGACTGGCCCTCGAAGCCGGCTGACGGCTGGTGGATCAGGATCCGCGAGTTCGGCAGCGACGAGCGCTTGCCCTCCGCGCCGCCGGTCAGCAGCAGCGAGCCCATCGACATCGCGATCCCGACGCACATCGTCGCCACGTCGGGCTTGATGAACTGCATCGTGTCGTAGATCGCGAGGCCGGCGTAGATCGAACCGCCCGGCGAGTTGATGTAGATCGAGATGTCCTTGTCGGGGTCCTGCGACTCGAGGTGCAGGAGCTGGGCGACGACGAGGTTGGCGACCTGATCGTCGACCGGGCTGCCCAAGAAGATGATCCGCTCGTTGAGCAGGCGGGAGTAGATGTCGAACTCGCGCTCGCCACGGGCGGTGCGCTCGATGACCATGGGGACCAGCGGCATGGCCCCCACTCTACGAGGCGCGCTACACGAGGCTCGGTGACGGCGCCCGCGAGCGCAGCCGGCCGAGCACGCGCTCGGTCCGCCGCGCGACCCGGCGGCCGTCGAGCCGCAGCGCGTCGGCGACGTCGTCGGCCGACGTCCCGTCGACCAGCATGGCCAGCAGGGCGAGGTCGTCGGACTCGACGCGATGGGCCGCCGTCTCGAGCGCCTCGGGGCCGATCGGCGGCAGCGCCTGGCCGCCGCGGGCGACCACGCGGATCGCCTCGAACAGCGCGGGCGGCTCCTCGGCCTTGTCCACCAGGCCGTCCGCCCCGGCGACGCGCGCCAGGATCGCGAGCGCGGGATCGTGGCCGCCGTGGTAGAGCACGACCCGCGGCCCGCCCGGCGCGGCCGCCAGTCGCCGGCACAGCCCCAGGCCATCGCCGTCGAGCAGATGGGGCTCCAGCAGCACGACGTCCGGGCGCAGCCGATCGGCCAGCTCCGCCCCGTCGCGCATTCCCACGGCCGCGCCGACGGGCACGAGGCCCGGCTCCGTGCGAAGGAGCATCGACAGTCCCGCCCGCACGGCGGGCTGGGGATCGATGACGGCGATGCGGGTCACGGCGGGCACCTTCCCAGCACGCATTCAAGTCGCCTTAAAGCCCACGTAGGGATCGTCTTCATATCGTGTTGGCGCATGCTGACGCCCGCCCTCGAGCTGCGCGCGCTGACCAAGCGCTATGACGGCGACCTGCTCGCCCTCGACGCGTTCGACCTCGTCGTCGGCCAGGGCGAGTTCTTCGGCCTGCTCGGTCCCAACGGGGCCGGCAAGACGACGCTGATCTCGACGCTGTGCAACCTCGTCCGCCCGACGTCGGGCGAGGCGTACGTGTTCGGCCACCGCCACGACTCGATGGAGGCGCGGCGACTGATCGGGCTCGCCGAGCAGGACGTCAACCTCGACCGCTTCCTCGACGTCGAGGAGACCCTGCTCTACCACGGCGGCTACTACGGCATGAGCCGCGCCGATGCCCGCCGGCGCGCCGCGGAGATGATGGACGTGTTCGACCTGCGCGCGAAGGCCGGCACGCGCGCGCCGAAGCTCTCGGGCGGCATGCG
>JAXDHR010000253.1:0-3554 GCA_034664425.1 Solirubrobacteraceae bacterium | reverse complement strand
CCCGGCTGGGAAGAGGTCGCCGACTACGCCCTCGACTGGGCAGTCAAGGCCGCCGGCTGATGGACCTCGAGCTCACCGACAAGGCGGCGGTGGTCACCGGGGCCGGTAAGGGGATCGGGCTGGCGATCACCAGAGCGTTGGCCGACGAAGGCGCGCAGGTGGTCGCGGCGTCGCGCAGGACCGACACGCTGGACGGGCTGGACCGCGTCACCGGCGTCGCCATAGATCTCGCCGACGCGGACGCGCCGGCCAGATTGATCGCGCGGGCGATCGAGGGTCACGGCCGGCTCGACGTGCTGATCAACGATGTCGGCGCGGTAAGGCTGCGTCTCGATGGCTTCCTCGCCCTCACCGACGCGGACTTCGAGTGGGCGATGCAGCTCAACTTCTTCATCGCGCTGCGCGCCATCCGCGCCGCGCTCCCGCACATGCTCGACCGAGGCGGAGCGGCGATCGTCAACGTCGCCTCGGTCAACGCCTTCTACCACCCCGACGGAGCCGTCGTCGACTACGGCGCGGCGAAGGCCGCGCTCGTGAACCTGACGAAGGCGCTGTCACAGGAGTTCGGAGCCCGCGGCGTCCGCGTCAACGCCGTCTCCCCGGGGCCCGTTGAGACCGACCTGTGGCTCGGCGAGCACGGCGTCGCCGAGACCGTCGCTGCCGCGACTGGCGTGGACGCCACCACCGCGCGCGAGCAGATCGTCGCGGGCATGGGCGGCATTCCCAGCGGTCGCTTCACCACCCCCGCCGAGGTCGCCACCCTCATCGTCCTACTCGCCTCGACCCGCGCTGCAAACGTCACCGGCGCGAACTACGTCGTCGATGGCGGACTGATCAAGACCACCTGAGCAGGTTGCTGCCGTGTCCAACTCACAACGACTGAGGGAGACCAAATAACCCACGGAGCACGCCGGAGAACACGACAGATCCCCGGCCGAAGGCCGCGCTGATGCTCGATCGCAACACGGCGCTGGCGGACCGTGGGGCAGGCGCCGAGGAGCGCACCCAAGCGGAGCTCGATCGCAACACGGCGCTGGCGGATCGTGGGGCGGGGGCGAGCGAGCGCTCCAGTGCAGAGATCGATCGTGGCTACGCTCTGGCCGATCGGGGGGCGTCGGCGGAGGACCGCGCGAGCGCGTTCGTCGATCACTTGACCGGTGTCTACCTGCGGGGCGCCGGTTTCGTGGAGCTCGAACGCGAGATCGCAAGAACGAGACGGTCGGTGGAACCGCTGGTGCTCGGGTTCGTTGACGTCGACCACCTAAAGGCCATCAACGATTCCATCGGACACGCCGCCGGTGACCGGCTGCTGCTCGACGTCGCCAACAGCTTCCGTGACAAGTTGCGCTCGCACGACCTGATCATCCGGTACGGCGGTGACGAGTTCCTCTGCGCGTTCTCGGGCCTGGACATGGTCCAGGCGACGAAGCGGGTCGCGTTCGTCACCGCAGCCCTAGCAGCAGCCCCCGCGCACGGGTCGGTCTCGGTTGGCCTCGCGCAACTGCGAGAGGACGACTCACTCGAGGACCTCGTGGCACGGGCGGACGCCGCGCTCTACACAGAACGCCGCCGCGGCGTGGCCTCGGCGCGCGCGTCGACCGGTCGACGCTCAGCGGGCCCGGACCGAAACCAAGCCGCCGACCGTCGGGCGCCGTCTTGAACTGGTCGGTGACGAGCTCGGCGCGGGTATCAGCGTCGTAGACGGTGAGCGACCAGCGCACCGCAACCGATGTCTCGACGCTAGGTGACGCGTCTGCGACACTGCCGGGGACGGTCGCTTCGCTTCGTTTGGCGCGTTGCGACCCGCAGGCACTCGCGCCTTGGCTGTTCGCCGCCTCCTTCCTTCCTGCGCGTGAGCCGAACTTCTGAGGGAGACGAGAACGGGGCCGACTATGGCCCGGCAGTACGACTCATCCGATCACCGTCCTGAAAACGGCGTCCTCCAGGCGCAGATCTCCGAGGCGGTCGTGCGGCTGCTTGCCGAACGAACAGGCCGCGGACCGACGAAGGCCCGGACCACCATCAGCCGCGACCTCGTCGTCGTGGTCCTCCAGGACTCGCTCACTACGGGCGAGCTGTTCCTGGCCGGCAGCGACCGCGCCGAGCAGGTTCTAGACACGCGCCGCGCGTACCAGGATTCGATGCGTGCGGACTACGTCGCCGCGATCGAAGCACTCACCGATCGCACGGTCGCGGCCTTCATGAGCGGGAATCACATCGAGCCCGATCTCGCGGCGGAGATCTTCGTCCTCGAGCCGCAAGGCGACCCGAAGGCCTGATCGGCCGTGCGCCGGCTCGCGAATCGATCCGCGCACGCAGCGCGGTCGGGCGTGACTGGGCTGGTTAGGAGCGTGGCGTCGCCCCAAGCAAGCTGGCACCGGCAATGCGCTCCTAGATCCTGGGGCCGCTTCTGCGCGCAAGCATCGATGAGTGTCGACGTCACGGAGCAGCTGCTTCAGCATCACGTCGCGAGCGCCCGATCTGCTGGTCCCTTTCAGCTTGGACTCAAAGCGGGCGCCCTGGCGGACACGACATCTGTAATTGGTCCGCGGCATGACCTCGCCAAGGTGCGGCTGCGGATGTGCGACCAGAGCCGAGCAGGTAGGCCTCACGCCTACTGCCGGCGAGCTTCGGGCACTGTTCTCGACGGCGTCGGTCCCAAACACCGGGATCCGCTGCTCTCTTCGCCCGACGAGTCGAGCCTGTCAGCGCTCCAAGAGTGACGACGCCCGAGGCCGTCCGACGCTTCTTCGCTCTCGTTGCGGGCGGCCCGTCGAGCGACGTGCGAGACTCCGAAGCTCGCCTCGGGTTCTCCGCTCCTCCTCCCCCGCGCGCATCATCAACGAGGGGCGAGAAAGGGGCACTCGTTGTCCTCACCGGACCGCTCACGGGCGGAAGTTCACGCCGCCGAGACTCAGGCGTCCTTGCGCGCCACCGATCTCCGCGACGCTGGTCGGCGTTCGCCATGAGCCTCCAGGATCAAGGCCGCTACTTTGGGGCGATCCACGCCCTGGCGAACCAGGACTCCGAGCGATGGATTGACATCGCAGCCGTCGAGGCCCAGCTCGGGCGTGAGTGTGGCGACGCTCGGACCGCGCCAGCGCTCCGCGCACTCGTCACAGCGGAGTTCGTTGCCGTGCGCGCCCACGAGGAACGCGTCGCGATCACCCGGAAGGGATTGTCGATCATGCCCGCGAACGCCGAGCACTGGCCGCGACGTGAGCGCTCAGCGCCCAACCGGCCTCGAGGGAAAAGCCAGGCCGCCTGACTGCCGCACTCGACTGCATCGCAGCGTGGGCACGTTGCTTCAGATTGCGGAAGCGGGCGGCCGGCCACATCAGCACCGCCCAAAAGGACTCGACGCTGGAGACGGGGCTACCCGATGACCGCGGTCCCGTCAAACGTCGCTCACCTCCACCGTGGTGTAGCGGCTGGTGGCTTCTCAGCGGCGCGACGCCTGAGCCTTCGCGCCGCGGCCACGCGCTCGCCCGTGCGCCGCTCTCGGTTCTCGGCAAGCAGGCGCTGAGCATCGGCCTGCAGTGCCGCCGACTCGT
>JAXDHR010000252.1:0-11704 GCA_034664425.1 Solirubrobacteraceae bacterium | reverse complement strand
GGACGCCGGCCTTCAACGTCCTCTACTGGCCGCTGCGCGCGTTCGCCCGCGGCCTCTTCGACCACGTGCCGGCGCTGTCCGACGGCCGCGTCGACGTCGTCACCGTCGACTACGTCGCCGCCGCGCTCGTCGAGCTGCTCGACCGCCGCGAGGCCGGCGTGTTCAACCTGGTCTCGGGCGCCGACGCGGTCAGCGTCCGCGATCTGCTCCAGCTCGGCTGCGAGCGCTTCGGGCGCGAGGCGCCGCGGCTCGTCGCACCGAGCGAGGCGGGGCCAGAGTTCACCGAGGGCCCCGCGTCCGTGTTCCTGCCCTACTTCGAGGTCGACACGGTGTTCGACGCGACCCGCGCCGGCGCCCTGCTCGGGCCGACGGGACTGCGTCCCGCGCGGCTCGCGGACTGCTTCCCCGCGCTGATGGACTACGCCGACGCCGCCGGCTGGGGCAAGTCCCCGATGACGCGCGAAGCGGCCCTCCGCCGCGTGACGGAGACGCCCGCGGCGGCGTAGCTCATCGTCAAGAACCCTGGGCGGCGTGGATTCCCAGCAGCGTCGCGATCTGCGCGGCGACGGCGTCGGGACGCTCCTCGGGGAGCCAGTGCCCGGCGCCCGGGAGCAGCTCGAGCGCCGCGTCGTCGCCGTGGCGCTCGAGGCCGCGCGCGAGCGGGACCCCGAGCGGCTCGCGCGTGCCGTACAACAGCCGGGTGGGGACCTGCAGGCGGCGCCCGGCGACGGCGCGGCCGAGCTCGATCGAGTCGCGCGTCAGGAACGAGCCGTAGTAGCCCTCGGTCGCGCGCGCGGGCACGTCCTCGCGCAGGACGTCGGCGTACGTCGCGATCTCCTCGGGCGTGAAGCGGAAGTCCGAGCCCGAGCCCGCCTGCAGCATGGCCGCCGTGTAACGCCCGTCGTGCATCACCCGGCGCCCCAGCCGCGGCGGCGCGATCGGGAGTTGGTACGCGAAGCGCCAGGCGTTGGCGAGCAGCGTGAGCGGCGGCTGCCACGGATGCGCGGCGGCGAGCACGAGCAGGCCGTCGAGGCGCTCGGGAGCGTCGAGCGCGGCGAGGTAGCCGGCGACCCCGCCCCAGTCGTGGCCGACGAGCAGCGCGCGATCCCAGCCGAGCGCATCGAGCGTCGCGAACGCGTCGCCGGCGAGCCGCGCCTTGCGGAAGTCGCCGTCGGCCGGCCAGCCCGACCACCCGAGCCCGCGCAGGTCCGGACAGGCGATCCGCACGTCGCCGCCGAGCCGCTCGATCACCTTTCGCCAGATCCACCAGTGCTGCGGCCAGCCGTGGAGGGCGAGCACGCGCGGCGCGTCCTCGGGCCCGGCCAGGGCGATGTGGATGCGCACGCCGGTCGCGAGATCGAGCTCACGGTGCTCGACGCCGGGCAGCTGGGGGACGGGCGGCATCTGCGGAGTCTTTCCCACGGAGCGGCTTCCCACAACGCCGAAGTCGGAAAGCGGGGGCGGCCGCCGAGGCCGCCCCCGTCCCCGTTGCACCCGATGACCGGCGAGCGCGACTGCAGTCCGGTCGTGCACCGGCTCGCGCGGCCGCGGAGCGAGGCGCGAACGGGCGTACGAACACGCATTCCGCGACCGGCGGCGCCCGTCGTGGGGCGCACGCACCCTACCGGCACGTTCCGGCACGGGCCATCCCCGGGATGGGGTAACCGTGCCGCGCCCTAAGCTGGCGCGATGCGCATCGCCGTGACCGGGGGGGCTGGATTCATCGGCTCCCACATCGTCGACGCCCTGCTCGAGACGGGCGCCGACGTGGCGATCGTCGACCACCTCACGCGCAGCCCGCGGCCGTGGGTCACCGCCGCGCTCAGCCGCGGCGCGCAGCTGCACGTCGCCGACGTGCGCAACCTCGCTGCGCTGCAGACGGCGTTCGCCGCCGCGCGGCCCGAAGCGGTCCTGCATCTCGCCGCGCAGGTCGACGTACGCCGCTCGGTGGCCGACCCGTCGCTCGACGCGCAGGTCAACGTCGCCGGCACGGTGTCGGTGCTCGAGGCCGCGCTCGCCGCCGGCGCCGAACGGCTCGTGCTGGCCTCGACCGCGGCGACTTACGGCGACCCCGACCAACTGCCCACACCCGAGGACGCGCCGGCGCACCCGCTCTCGCCCTACGGGACCTCGAAGGCGGCGGCGGAGTGGTACCTCGCCCAGTACGCGCGCCTCAACGGCCTCTCGACGCTCGCCCTGCGGATGGCGAACGTCTACGGGCCGCGGCAGGATCCCCACGGGGAGGCCGGTGTGATCGCGATCTTCTGCGGCGCCGCGTCGGAGGGCCGGCCCGTGACCGTCTTCGGCGACGGAGCGCAGACGCGCGACTACGTCTACGTCGGCGACGTCGCGCGCGCGTGGGTCGCCGCGGCGACGAGCGACGTCTGCGGGGAGCTGAACGTCTCGACCGGCACGGAGACGCCGCTGGTCGCCCTCGTGGCCGAGCTCGGTCTCGATCATCAGCTCGCCCCGGGGCGCCCGGGCGAGATCGCACGCTCGTGCCTGGACCCCTCCGCGGCGCACACCGCGCTCGGGTGGCGCGCTGAGATCCCGCTCAGCGAGGGCCTGCGCCGTACCCTCGCGGCGATGGCGGTCGCCTCGTAGCGCCGCTCGCCTACCGCCCGGCCTAGCTCCTGAGCAGCTTCCGGTCGGCGTCGACCATCAGGCGGATCAACGCCTCGAAGTCCGTCGTCGGCGTCCACCCGAGGCGTTCCTTGGCCTTGGTCGAGTCGCCGACGAGCAGGTCGACCTCGGCGGGACGCTTGAAGGCGTCGTCGATGACGACGTAGCGCTCCCAGTCCACGCCGGCCTGGTCGAAGGCGATCTCGACGCAGCGGCGCACGCTGTTGGCCTTGCCCGTGGAGATCACGTAGTCCTCGGGCTGGTCCTGCTGGAGCATCAGCCACATCGCGTGGACGTAGTCCTTGGCGTAGCCCCAGTCGCGCTTGGCGTCGAGGTTGCCGAGGCGCAGCTCGGAGACCTTGCCGGCCTTGATCGCGGCGGCGTGCCAGGTGATCTTGCGGGTCACGAACTCCAGCCCGCGGCGCGGCGACTCGTGGTTGAAGAGGATGCCCGAGCAGGCGAACAGGTCGTAGGACTCGCGGTAGTTGACCGTGATGAAGTGCCCGTAGACCTTGGCCACGCCGTAGGGCGAGCGCGGGTAGAACGGCGTGCTCTCGCGCTGCGGGGTCTCGAGCACCTTGCCGAACATCTCCGAGCTCGAGGCCTGGTAGATGCGCGCCTCTGGGCAGACCTCGCGGACCGCCTCGAGCATCCGCGTGACGCCGACGCCCGTGAACTCCGCGGTCAGCGTCGGCTGGATCCACGACACGGCGACGAACGACATCGCGGCGAGGTTGTAGACCTCGTCGGGCCGCGCGGCGCGTAGCGCGTCGACGAGCGAGCGGTGGTCGAGCAGGTCCGCCTGGTGCAGTGTGATCCGCTCGCGCAGGTGCTCGATGCGCTCGAACTTCTCCGTCGAGGAGCGCCGGACCATCCCGTGCACCTCGTAGCCCTGCTCGAGCAGCAGCTCGGCGAGATAGGAACCGTCCTGGCCGGTGATCCCGGTGATCAGCGCGCGCTTCATGAGCGCGCACCCTACTCTTGGGTCGGTTCCGCGTTCGTCCTGATCGCTATCACTTGAGGCTGTGAGCCCCGACGACGTGCTGCAGCGCCACAGGCGGCCGCTCCTCGTGGCCGCGGCGTTGGTCGGCGCCGCGGTCCTGGCGTGCTGGCTCCTGGCCAAGACGACGAACGAGATCCCGCATTCGACCGGCTTGGACGCTCTCGTCGCCGCGCGCGCCTATCCGGCAGGCTTGCGCGACGCCGCGCACGCGATCGCCGGGCTCGCCGAGCCGGCGACGGCGATCGTCACGGTCGGCGTGATCGCGGTCATCGCCTGGCGTCGCGACGGACCGCGCGCCGCGGTCCTCGTCGCTGCGGTCGCGTCGATCGTCGTCGTCACGACGATCGCCAAGGACCTGCCGGGTCGCGACACGAGCCTGCCGAGCGGTCACGTCGCCTACGCGACCGCCCTCGGCGGCTTCGTGGCGCTCGAGTTGCTGCGCCTACGGCTCTTCGCCACGGCGGCCGCCGTCGTGGTGCTCGCCGCGCTGATGGGCCCGGCCCGGCTGATCGACGGTGCGCATCTCCCGATCGACGTGGTGACGGGCGCGGGACTCGGCGCCGCCTGGCTGGTGACCGCCGAGGTGCTCGGCCGCCCCTGGGTGCTCGACCGCGCGTCCGGGATGGCCGCCCGAGGCTCATGACCTCCCGCGCACGAGCACCGCTGCGCCGCTGCAGGCCGAGCCGCGATTCCCCACTCCGGCATGCCGGAGCGCGCTATCCTTGGATGACGACCTCGCGCCGGTGCGGGGTTTTCCTTTGCCCGGCGCCTGATGCATCCCTCGACCCTTCGGAGCACGCGCGTCCATGGCCCGTGGAGACGTTCGGATCGCTGTGACCCTCGCCTGCGAGGATTGCAAGCGCCGCAACTACCAGACGAACAAGTCCAAGCGAAACAACCCCGACCGCATCACCCTGCGCAAGTACTGCAAGTGGTGCCGGCGTCATACGGGGCATCGCGAGACTCGATAGCGGCGGGACATGGCCCAGAACCGCCAGCGCCAGCGACGGCGCCGCGATCGTCAGCCCGGAGCCGGAGGCCCCGCGGCCGGCTCCGGCAGCACGGATCCGCGCGACGGCGGCCTGGAGCCGACGGACACCGATCTGAGCGGCTCTACCCCGGCGCCCGAGCCGACCAAGCACGCCTTCCCCGACGTGGAGGAGGCGCGCATGGCCGAGGCGGGTCCGATCGACAGCGGCGAGAACGCCGAGGTCTACCCCGACGAGCTGACCGATGACTATGACCCCGCCCCCGATTCCGACTCCGCAACCGCGGCTCCCGGCGCCGGCCGCGCCCACGTCGAGCGCGAGCGCCGCGGCGGCAACCGTCTCTTCACCTTCTTGGGCCACGTCATCGACGAGTTGCGCCGGGTCCAGTGGCCCGATCGGCGCCAGGTCGGTCAGAGCACCCTCGTGGTCCTGCTGTTCGTGATCATCGCGGGTGGTTATCTCGGGCTCTTGGATGCGGTCCTGAAGCCACTCGTCGACGCCATCCTCTAAGGAAGTCAATGTTCCGCTGGTACGTCATCAACACCTAGTCCGGGCACGAGAACAAGGTCAAGCAGAACCTCGAGCACCGCGTCACGTCCCTCAACGTGCAGCGCGCGGTGCGGCAGGTCGTCGTGCCCACAGAGACCGTGCAGGAGCTCAAGGACAATCAGAAGGTCCAGGTCGAGAAGCGCACGATGCCGGGCTACGTGCTCGTCAACATGGACCTCAACGAGGATTCCTGGCAGGTCGTGAAGGGCACGCCGGGCGTGACCGGCTTCGTGGGAGCATCGAACGAGCCGATCCCGCTCACGCAGATGGAGGTCGATCGGCTGCTCAAGCGCGAGCAGACGCAGCGCCCGGCCAGCCGCGCGCAGTTCTCCATCGGCGAATCCGTCAAGGTCATCTCCGGCCCGCTGTCGGACTTCTCGGGTGAGATCTCCGAGATCAACGAGGATGCAAGCAAGCTCAAGGTCCTGGTCTCCATCTTCGGGCGCGAGACGCCGGTGGAGGTCGGGTACGACCAGGTGAAGAAGATCTAATGGCCAAGAAAGTTCTGACGACCATCAAGCTGCAGGCGCCGGGCGGGCAGGCCTCGCCGGCCCCGCCCGTGGGCCCCGCCCTCGGCCAGCACGGCATCAACATCATGGAGTTCGTCAAGGCGTTCAACGCCCAGACGGCGAACGACATGGGCACGACGATCCCCGTCGAGATCACCGTCTTCGAGGATCGCTCGTTCACGTTCGTCACCAAGACGCCGCCCGCGGCGGTCCTGATCCGCCAGGCGATCGGCATCGAGAAGGGCTCGGGCGAGCCGAACCGCACCAAGGTCGGGACGATCACGTCTGACCAGGTGCGCCAGATCGCCGAGAAGAAGCTTCCCGACCTGAACGCGCACGACGTCGATCAGGCGGCCAAGATCATCGAGGGCACCGCCCGGTCGATGGGCGTGGAGGTCGTTGCGTAATGGCGAAGCACGGCAAGAAGTTCACCGAGGCGCGCGCCCTGGTCGACCGCGAGCGCGAGTACACGCCCTCCGAGGCGGTCCGGCTCGTCAAGGAGACCAAGCGCGCGTCGTTCGACGAGTCCGTCGAGGTCCACATCCGCACGGGCCTGAACGTGCGTCACGCCGACGAGCAGCTGCGCGGCACGATCGCGCTCCCGCACGGACTCGGCAAGGACGTCAAGGTCGCCGTGTTCGCGCGCGGCCCCAAGGCCGCCGAGGCCGAGGCCGCGGGCGCCGACGTGGTCGGCGCCGAGGACCTGGCCGAGCGCGTCCAAGAGGGCTTCACCGACTTCGACGTCGCGATCGCGACGCCGGACATGATGCCGGTGGTCGGCCGTCTCG
Organism: Solirubrobacteraceae bacterium; assembly: GCA_034664425.1. Lineage (GTDB taxonomy): Bacteria > Actinomycetota > Thermoleophilia > Solirubrobacterales > Solirubrobacteraceae > DATBDM01. Next base: position 5,244 of record JAXDHR010000252.1, on the reverse strand, counting down.
GCCGGATCCTCGGCCCGCAGGGCAAGATGCCCAACCCGAAGGTGGGCACGGTGACGATGGACGTCGGCAAGGCCGTCGAGGAGTCCAAGGCCGGCAAGGTCGAGTACCGCACCGACCGCACGGCGATCGTCCACATGACCGTCGGCAAGACGTCGTTCCCGGACGAGCACCTGCTCGCCAACTACCAGGCGCTCGTCGAGGAGCTGATCCGGGCGAAGCCGTCCGCGGCCAAGGGCAAGTACCTGCGCACGATCGTGATGGCAGCCACCATGGGCCCCGGCATCAAGGTGGATCCGTCCCGCACCAGAGATCTCGTGGAAGCGGAGGCTGCCGTCCCGGCCTAGCGCCGCGCCGACAGCACCGTTTCTCCAAAGACCCCGGGCAGCCGTAAGACCCGGACAGGAGGAAGCGTTTGAACCGAGACCAGAAAGCGGCGGTCATCGACCAGGTGGCCGCTCAGATCGCCGATTCGGAGGCGGTGTTCGCTGTGGATTACCGCGGCATCTCCGTCCCGCAGGCCGCCGAGCTGCGTACGCGGCTGCGTGACGCGGACGCCTCCTTCCGGGTGATCAAGAACACGCTGTCCGAGCGTGCCGCCGACAAGGCCGGCGCCGAGGGGCTCAAGGAGCTGCTCGCCGGCCCGACGGCGATGACCTTCGTGCGCGGCGACGCCGCGGCGGCCGCGAAGGCGCTGCGCGACTTCCGCCGGGCCAACCAGCTGCTGGAGTTCAAGGGCGGCTGGATGAACGGCGGGGCCCTGTCGGCGGACGAGATCGACGCGATCGCGCAGCTGCCGTCGCGAGATGTGCTCTACGGCCGCCTCGTCGGCATGGTCGCCTCGCCGCTCACCGGCCTGGCGAGCGCGATGAGCGGCCTGATCGGCGGGCTGGCGCGCCAGCTGTCCCAGATCGCCGAGCAGGGCCTGGTCGGAGGCGACGCCCCGGCCCCTTCCCAAACTGAGACCCCCCAGGAGGACTAGAGAATGGCCACCAGCACCCAGGAATGGATCGACGAGCTCAAGCAGATCTCCGTGCTCGAGCTGTCCGAGCGCATCAAGGCGCTCGAGGAGGAGTTCGGCGTGTCGGCGACCGCCGTGGCGGCTGCCGCCCCGGCGGCCGGCGCGGGCGGCGGTGACGGCGACGGCGCCGCGGAGGAGGAGCAGACTGCGTTCGACGTCGTGCTCACCGGCGCCGGCGACAAGAAGATCCAGGTCATCAAGGTCGTCCGCGCGGCGACCGGCCTCGGTCTCAAGGAGGCGAAGGCGCTCGTCGACGAGGCCCCGAAGCCCATCAAGGAGGGCGTCGAGCGCGACGACGCCGACAAGCTCAAGGCCGACCTCGAGGAGGCCGGCGCGACCGTCGAGGTCAAGTAGCTCCGAGCTCTCGAGCGACGTTGTGCGAAGGGCGGCCAGGTGGCCGCCCTTCGTCGTTTCAGGAGGGGCTCCGTTCGTCCCGCGAGCCGCCAAGTAGTCCGCGCACCGCGTCCAGCAGCGTCGGCGCGGTCGCGTCCGCCGCGGACGGGCCGTCGGTGAGCTGGATCGTGCGCGCGCCGAAGCGGCGACCGGCTTCGACGTCGGTATCCGCGTCGCCGATCATCACGCTGTGCGCGGCGTCGATCCCGAGCGCTGCGGCGGCGTCCGCCAAGAGGCCCGGCAGCGGCTTGCGGCACGAGCACTCGCCATCGGCGTGCGGGCAGACGTGGATCGCGTCGACGTGGGCGCCGGCCTCCGCGCGCAAGGCGCGTTCGAGCTCGCGGTGGATCGCGGCGATGCCGGCGGCGTCGACCAGTCCGAGCGTGACGCAGCGCTGGTTGGTGACGACGGCGACCGTGATCCCGGCGTCGTTGAGCGCTCGCACCGCCTCAGCGGCGCCGGGCAGCAGCGTCAGGCCGCCGGGCTCGGTGACCCAGCCGCCATCGGGCGGCTTGAGGTTGAGCGTCCCGTCGCGGTCCAGGAGCGCGAGGGCGACCGAGGGCACGGGCTGATCGTAGCCGCAGTCACCGGTCCGATCCCATGCGCGCGCGATCGGCCCGGCGCGTGAGCCGCGAGGTGGCGTTGTAGTACGAGTGGTCGAAGCGCTCGGGATGCGCCGGCACTGGAGCGTGCGTCTCCAGGTAGATGACGCGGATTCGGTCGAGGTGATCGGGTCGGATGGCGTACACCGTGGCCGCTTCGGCGCCTTCCGTGTCGATCTTCAAGACGTCGATCTCGTCCGCTCGGGCCAGCACGTCATCGAGCACGTCGTTGATGTGCTCGCAGCGCACGCGGATGTCCTCTCCCGTCTGGATGCCGATGCCTCCGTATCGTCCCGTCGGCTCGATGCCGAACGTCACTTCGCCGTTCCCGTCGGCGACGGCGACCGAGTGCAGCTCGTAGCGATCCTCGAAGCCCGCCAGGTTCGCGCGGAGGCGCTCGATGTTGCGCGGCACCGGCTCGTAGAGGAAACAGCGGACGCGCGGGTCACGACTGAGGAAGTACGCGGCGCTGATGCCGATGTTCGATCCGAGGTCGACCACCACGCGGGCATCCCGCCGGGCGAGGTAATCCTCGCGCATGAAGATCTCGTTGACCGTCTGGACGTCATCGAACGAGTAGACCGTCAGCTCGATCAGGCCGATCGGGGTTCGCACCCCGACCACGGCCGGGTAGCTCCCCGCACCGAGGTAGTAACGGCGCGCGAAGTCACGCCGATCCGCCGAGATGCGAAGCATGTTGGCCGCCGACTTGTACGTCCGCGGATCCAGCAGGCCGGTACGCCAGCGCTCGAGTGAACGCCCCCCGATCTCGATCGCCTTCAGGGGCACCGCGGCCCTCCGGACCAGGTTGGCAGCACGAACGCAATGTCTCCGGGCGACGCGGCGCCGAAACCGACCACCATCCCTATCCGGCTGCCAGCGTCTTGAGCTCCGTGTACGCGGGTTTGGGCGAGAAGTCGTAGCGCAGCAGGCCGTAGAAGTTCTCGCGAGTGTCGGTGCTCGTCCCCTGATCACGGCCGGCGTACCACATCAGGGGGCCGGCCCAGGAGTACGAGCGCCACACGCTCCAGGCGCGCTTGAGCATGTCGGTTTGGACGCTCTCGCTGACGTAGGAGCCGCTCGGCCCGTTCGTCGGGACGCCGTACTCGGTGGCCCAGATCTGCTTGTCGGCGTCTCCGTTGTCGGACATCACCGTGCGCAGGCTCGTCGGAGCGCCGATCATCTGGTACCAGGCGCTCCAGTCCTTCGCGTCGCCGGGGTAGGCCGGCGCGCAGTAGGGGTGGTGGCCGACGGCGTCGAAGAACCCCTTGCCGCCGTTGGCGTAGATCCCCTTGAGCCAGTCCACCGGACTGACCGTGGTGCCGTCGCTCGGGGCCGGTGAGGTGCCACCCGTGACCACGACCGCGGAGGGATCAGCGCGCTTGATGGCGGGATAGGCGGCCTTGAGCAGCGAGGTGTACGCCGCGACGTTCGGCTTCGGCGTCCAGAAACCCGCATTCGGCTCGTTCCAGACCTCGTACGCGTGGACGCCGAGCGCCGAGAAGTGCTGGACCGCCGCCTCCGCGAACGCGGCGTACTGCGCCGGGTCCGGGCCGTAGGTGGCGCTGGTTCCCGCCGGGCGCGCCCAGCTCGGGGTGTAGAGGATCCCGCCGAGCACCTTCATGCCACGGCTGGTGGCGCCCGTGACCACGCGATCGAGCGCGACCCAGTTGTAGCTCGTGGGGCCGCCGGCTTGCACCTGCGCCCAGTTGATGTCAAAGCGGATCCAGCGGCTGCGGGCGGCCGAGAGCGAGTCGAGGTCGCGGCCGAGCGTCGTGGCATCCTCGCTTTGGATCGCTCCGCCGACGGCGAATCCGAAGCTGGAGGCGTCCGAGGCAGGGGGAGAGGTCGGGGAGGGGGTGGGCGTGGGCGTCGGACTCGGCGTCGGCACGGGGCTCGGCGTCGGCGTCGGCGTCGGCGTCGGCTTGGGCTTCGGGGGCGTACGCTTGCTGGCGGCTGCGGCGGCCCGCGCGAGGCGCGCCTGGTGTCGCCGCGCAACCAGTGCGAAGTGCCGCGCATCCCGAGAGGCATGCTGGGCGCGCCGCTCGCTCATGCGGGCATCGTGTCGGGTGCTCGGCCGCGCGGAGGCGACGGTCGCGTCGGCCGCGACGATGAACACGAGCAGAACCAGCACGCCGCGTGCGAACGCGAGCGCGCGGGAGGACCAGCGGGGCATTCAGCGCTTCTCCTTGGGCAACCGGGCTGCCTCGGCGTGCCGAGACCCCTTGCTTTGCGACCCCGCCTCACGACGGGTGTGCCTTTTTCACGAGGCGCTGTGCAGCGCGCTCACATCCTTCTGGGGGACATATCGGCGCCCGAGGCGCTGTGCTTGAGAGGGATTGGGTCGCGACCCCGATCCGGTAGAGTCCGCGACCGACGGAATGCCACGCCCGGACGTTGATCGACGGAAGTCTTCGTCCGCCGGCGGTGGGCGCGGCAACGCGCGCCTGCGCCGTCTCGATGAGACCGTCGGGGTCGCCGCCATCGCCGCGCTGGGCGCCGTCACGCGGCGCCGCGCCCAGCCGGCGGGACCGCGCCGGATCGGGGTCATGAAGACCACCGGCATCGGGGACGTCGTGCTGCTGACCGCCGTCGTGCGCGACCTGGCGGCTGTCTTTCCCGCGGCCGAGATCGTGGTCATCTGCGGTGGCGAGAACGCCGGACTGGCACGGACGCTCGACGGGGCTTGCGTGGTCGAGATCCCACCGGCCGAGCCCCGCCGTGCAATCGCAACCCTGCGCGCCCAACGGCTCGACTGGCTGCTCGACTTCGGCCAGTGGTCGCGGCTCGAGGCCCTCTACGCGCGGCTGTCAGGCGCGCGCTGGACGGCCGGCTTCGCCACGCCGGGCCAGCACCGGCACGCCGCCTACGACGTCGCCGTGCCGCACCGAGCCGACGTCTCAGAGCTCGAGAACTTCCGCCGGCTCGCCGCCGGCGGAGGAGTGGCGTCGACCTCGCTCCCTCGACTGGAGCCCGTCGGCGCCGACGAGCTGCCGGTCAAGGACCCCTTCGTCGTCTTCCATCTCTGGCCGGGCGGCTATCGCTCCGAGCTGCGCGAGTGGCCGCTGGACTCCTGGCGCGAGCTCGCCGCGCGCCTGGACAGCGACGGGTACGGGGTCGTGCTCACGGGCGCCCGCGCGGACGCAGACCGCACCGCGGCCTTCGCACGCTCGTGCGCCGGCACGTTGCGCCGGCCGCCGACGTCGCTCGCCGGCCGCTGCTCGCTCGCCG
>JAXDHR010000251.1:0-11106 GCA_034664425.1 Solirubrobacteraceae bacterium | reverse complement strand
ATCGAGGCCGGCCACATCTACATCGCCAAGCCACCGCTCTACAAGCTCACCCAGGGCAGGCAGGAGCGCTACATCGAGAAGGACTCCGAGCTCGAGGAGATCCTGCTCGGCGACAAGCTCGAGCGCTTCACCATCAGCGACGAGTCGGGCACGGCGTTCAAGCTCACCGAGACCCGCTGGCAGCGCTACAGCCGCCTGCTCAAGCAGTACGAGGGCTGGGGGTCGGCGCTGCGAGCCGAGTACGGCCACGAGGTGGTGGAGTTCCTCGAGACCTCGCAGATCCTCGATCACCAGGTCACCACGCGCGACGAGCTGCTCGAGCTGATCCGCCGCGACGATCCGTTGGCGAGCCCCTACACGACGGAGGTGCTCTCGGGTGAGGACGAGATCGTCCGCGTCCGCGCCGTCGAGCGCAAGACGAACCTCGCACGCACCTACCGGCTGCGCCGCTCGCTGTTCGACGCCAACGAGTACCGCCAGCTCTCGCGCGTGCACCAGGAGCTGATCAAGCTCTCCGGCACACCGCCGTTCGACGTCCGGCTCGGCGACGAGACCGACGAGGCGACCTCGTTCGAGGACCTCCGCCGCGCCGTCCTCGACGTCGCGGCGAAGGGCATCAAGCTCCAGCGCTTCAAGGGGCTGGGCGAGATGAACGCGAACCAACTCCGCGAGACCACGATGGATCCTGAGACCCGCACGCTCGCTCAAGTCACGATGGACGACGCCGCTGCCGCCGACCGCCTCTTCACGATGCTGATGGGCGACAAGGTCGAGCCGCGGCGCGAGTTCATCGAGGAGAACGCGCGCGTCGCGACGCTCGACGTCTGATCCCCGATTCCAAGCAAGGAGGTGACGCATGGCCACGTCTGACCTGATCTCAGGAGGCAACATCGAGCCCCGCGGGCTCGAGGAGGAGATGCGCTCCTCCTACCTGGACTACGCGATGTCCGTCATCGTCGGGCGCGCGCTGCCCGACGTCCGCGACGGCCTCAAGCCAGTCCACCGCCGCGTCCTGTACTCGATGAACGAGACGGGGCTGCAGCCCAACCGGCCCTACGCCAAGTGCGCCCGCATCGTCGGCGATGTGATGGGCAAGTACCACCCGCACGGCGACTCGGCGATCTACGACGCCCTCGTCCGACTCGCGCAGGAGTTCTCGCTGCGCTCGCTGCTGGTCGACGGACAGGGCAACTTCGGCTCCGTCGACGACGATCCCGCCGCGGCGATGCGCTACACCGAGGCGCGCATGGCCCCGCTCGCGCGGGAGATGCTGCGCGACCTCGACGCCGACACCGTCGACTTCGTCCCCAACTACGACGGCTCGCTGTCGGAGCCGACCGTCCTGCCGGCGCGCTTCCCGAACCTGCTCGTCAACGGGTCGAGCGGCATCGCCGTCGGCATGGCGACCAACATCCCGCCGCACAACCTGCGCGAGACGATCGCGGCCACGATCGCCTACATCGACGATCCCGACATCGACACGGACGGCCTGCTCGCACACATCAAGGGGCCCGACTTCCCGACGGGCGGCGTGATCCTCGGCCTCGGGGGCATCCGCGAGGCGTACGAGACCGGCCGCGGCCGCATCCGGGTGCGGGCGCGCGCCCACACCGAGGACATCGGCCAGGGCAAGGAGGCGATCATCGTCACCGAGCTGCCCTTCATGGTCAAGAAGGGCGGCGACGGCGGGCTGATCAAGAAGATCGCCGAGCTCGTCAACGACAAGAAGATCCCCGAGATCTCCGACCTGCGCGACGAGACCGACCGCAAGGGCATGCGGCTCGTCATCGAGCTCAAGCGCGGCGTGATCCCGAAGGTCGTGCTCAACAAGCTCTACAAGCACACGCCGCTGCAGACGACGTTCGGCGTGAACATGGTCGCGCTGGTGGACAACGTGCCGCGGACGCTTCCGCTGCGCTCGGTGATCCACAACTACGTCGGGCACCAGCGCGAGGTCATCGTCCGCCGCTCCAAGCACGAGCTGCGCGCGCTCGAGCGCTCCGTGCACCGCCTCGAGGGCCTGCTCATCGCGCTCGAGAACCTCGATGCCGTGATCGAGCTGATCCGGGCCTCGCGCGACCGCGACGCGGCGCGCGCCGGCCTCGTCGAGCGTTTCGGCCTGACACCGATCCAGGCGCAGGCGATCCTCGAGCTGCGCCTGCAGCAGCTGACCGCGCTCGAGGCCGACGCGATCCGCCGCGAGCACGCCGACAAGGTCGAGCGCATCCGCGAGCTCAAGGAGCTCCTCGGCGACGAGGACAAGGTGCTCGCGATGATCAAGGAGGAGCTGCAGGAGATCGCGGACCGCTACGGCGACGAGCGGCGCACGCTGATCACGCCGTCCGAGGACGACCTCGACATCGAGGACCTGATCGCCGACCAGCAGATGGTCATCTCGATCACCGCGTCGGGCTACATCAAGTCGCTCCCGCTGACGACCTACCGCCAGCAGCGCCGTGGCGGCGTCGGGATCATCGGGATGGACACGAAGGACGATGACTACATCGAGCACCTCTTCGTGTCCTCGACGCACGACTACCTGCTCTTCTTCACCAACCGCGGGAAGGTCTACCGCTCGAAGGTCTATGACCTGCCGGAGGCGCCGCGCCAGTCCAAGGGCCGCTTCCTCGGGAACGTGCTGCCGCTGCGCGAGGGCGAGCGCGTCCAGTCGGTGCTCGCCACGCGCGACTACTCCGAGGCGGAGTACCTCGTCTTCGCGACGCGCAACGGTACGGTCAAGAAGACCGAGCTGGAGGCCTACAACACGCCGATCAAGGCCGACGGCATCATCGCGATCAACATCCGCGAGGACGACGAGCTGGTGGCGGTCCGGCGCGTCGACCCGGGCGACGAGATCCTGATGGTCTCGCACGCCGGCCTCACCGTGCGCTTCCGCGAGGAGGACGCGCGCGCGATGGGCCGCGACACGACAGGCGTGCGCGGCATGGACGTCTCGGGCAAGGACAACTACCTGCTGGCGATGGACGTGGCCCGCCTCGGCCAGGACCTGCTCGTCGTGACCGAGAACGGATACGGCAAGCGGACCGCGATCGACGAGTACCGGCTGACCTCGCGCGGTGCCAAGGGCGTCAAGACGATCGCCTTCACCGAGAGCAAGGGCCTGCTGGCCGCTGCGCTGGTCGTGCGCGAGCACCAGGAGCTCGTCTTCATCTCCCAGAACGGCATGGTCCAGCGCACTTCGGTGCGCGGCATCAACCGCTACGGGCGGACCTCGCAGGGCGTCCGCGTGATGAACCTGCGCGATACCGACGAGGTGTCCGCGGTCGCGCTCGTGGTCGAGACGGAGGCGCCGGTCTCCACGGCCTCCGACGAGCCCGTCAGCCTGACGGCCGACGGCGACGAGGGCGCGGTCACCGGTGACGTGAACGGCGGCGTGATCATCGCCGATCCGAGCGACGAATCGACGCTGCAGCCGCCCGAGCTCGACAGCGAGGACATGCCCGATTCCGACCTCGAGGAGTAGGCGCTCACGCGCGCTCGATTCTGCCGTCGAGTTCGCTACTCTTTCCGCACCAGAGAAGGGAGGTGGTCCAAACTGAGTGACAGTCTTACCGGGACCCTGGAGGTACCCGGCCGCTAGCCCAACCGGTGCTGGACCCGTTGGATGCGGAATCCACACCGAGGTACCGTCGCCCGTGGTGCCGGAGCTCGTCCCCCCGGCCGTTCAGAGAGTCCGCCGGCGGCAAGAAGTCCAGTGAAGCATCGCGAAGGCCCCGGGTGTCGACCCGGGGCCTTTGCAGTTTCTGGGGTCGATCTCACGGCTCGGACCCGCGAGCGACCACGTCCGGAACTATCCGGGGTCAGGCTGCTTCAGGAAGCGCCAGGTACTGCCGCCACGTCGCCGGGATCGTCGGCGACGCGAGCTGGATGAAGATGTGCGCCCCGGGAGTGCGCGGCTTCACGCGTGGATGCATGTTGATCTGGTGCGGCAGCCGGTCGGCCTTGCGGCGGTTGCACGGAGCGCAGGACGCGACGATGTTCTCCCAGTCCGACCCGCCGCCCTTGGAGCGCGGGATCACGTGGTCGACGGTGAGCGCGGTCCGCGCGCCGCAGTACTGGCATTCCCAGCCGTCGCGCGCGAAGACGGCGCGGCGGGTGATCTTGCGCCGGTGCGGGTCGCGCGGGACGCGGACGTAGGTCACGAGCCGGATCACGACCGGGCGCGGGAGCGAGCCGCGCGCCCAGTGCAGGTCGAGCGCGCCCTCCTCGATCACCTCGGCCTTCTGCTTGAGCAGCAGGACCGCGGCGCGCCGGACCGTGCACACGTTGATTGGCTCGAACGTGGCGTTGAGGACCAGCACACGACCACCACTCCAACGGCCGGTGCCGTCGGATACCGGTCCGTGCCGCTGGTGATCGGGGAGCGGCACGGACCCCATTGGTGGCGCGACTGCGCTGGAGCCCATGGCCCGCGAAGTGTAGCTATCGGCTCGGCGGGCGAGCGGCGCTCAATCGAGCGTGGAGGAGTGCGTTTCACCCGCGAGCGCGAGGCGGATCGCCTCGTCCTCCTCGGGGGACAGCTCGTGCTCGCCGTGGCCGGCGTGGACCGCCTTCGTGTACAGGCGCGCGGTGTCGCGATGGGTGATGCAGGAGAGCACGACGCCGTCGCCCGCGGCGTCGAGAAGGGCGAGCGAGCTCGACTGCCGCCCCGAGAGCTCACCGTAGGCGTCGTAGCGGACGAGCGCGCGGTAGGCGATCGTCCCGTCGAGCCGCCCCTCGGTCGCGCCCATCCGGTCCTCGAGCCGACCCGCGACCTGCTCGACGCGCTCGTGCAGGGCGTCGAACGCCTCATGCAGGGCGGCGGCGTGGCTGACGAGGTCGTCGCGGCCGCCGGGCCCGAGCACCGCCGTCTGCGCGGCCCGCAGCCGGCGCAGGCGCACCAGCAGCACGAGCGCGAGCAGCAGCGCGACGACGGCGACCGCCGCGGCGCCGAGGGCCACCAGGCCCACGGGATCCGTCAGGTCGTTCACGAGCGATCAGAGTCTACGAGTCGCGGCGCTAGCCACGGCTGAAGAGCGCGTTGTACTCCGAGCGGTTGTTGTCGACCTTCTTCTCGCCCGGCACGGGCGCCACCTGCACGCGGATGGTGGCCACGCTGTCCAGCGGCGGCTGCTTGTTGAGCGGTATCCGCGCCTGGGCCGTCGCCCCCCGCGCGACCTTCGGGACGGTGCCCGTGAGCGTCAGCTGCTGGGTGCCGGAGGAGATCCGGACGGTGACCTTGATGTCGAACTCGTCGTTCTCGCCCTGGTTGGCGAAGGTGACGAGGAAGTCCTGGCCCGGTGCGTAGCTCAGCCGGTTCGAGGCGCCGGGCTGCAGGGTGGTGCCGTTGTAGGCGGTCGACTGCAGGCCGGTGCCGTGCAGCCCCGGCCCGGTCGGCTGGCCGTTCGACCCCGAGCCGCCGCTCGTCAGCTGCTGGTTGAGGGCGCTCGCCACCGTGTCGGGCTGCAGCCACGCCTCGTTGGGCATGAACCGCGATGCCGCGACGGTCTGACCGCCGATCTCGTTGTGGGCGAGCGCGCTGCGGATGAACGGCACCACGCGCGTGGCGTAGATCACGTCGGAGGCGAGGAAGACCTGCATCTGGCCCGCGATCTGGTTGATCGCCTGGTCGGCGACGGCGCCCGAGTCGCCGAGCGCCGAGCGGATCCGCGAGGCGATGTAATCGAGTCCGTCGCGGCGCATCTCGAGTGCGATCAGGAGGTTCTGCTGGGCGCCCTGCATATCGCTCGGAACGCCCAGTCCGGCCGCCTGGCGGCGCTGCTGCTCCGCTTGGACGCGGAAGCTCGAGATCGCCGACTGCAGGTCCTGCGGCTGCTGGCCCTGCTGCTGGCCGAGCAGCTGGAAGAACTGCGAGCCGACCTGCTGGGCCGAGTCCTGGGCGATCGTCGAGACCTCGCGGTTGTACTCCTTGAGCGCGTTCTCGTGTTGCGAGTTGCGGCACGAGTTCACGACGATCGCCAGCAGCACCAGGAACAGCACGGCGACGACGCCGGCCACGATGCGGCGGATCATCAGCGTCTGCTGGTCGGCGGCGACGCCCCCGCGCGAGCGGCCACGCGAGGCACGCGGCTGCCGACGGGGCTCGTCGTCCTCGTCGAAGAAGGAGGACACGATTGCTTCCGTAGGAGAAGTTCGGAGTATGACCCGCGCCCCGGAGGGAACCGGGGTCGCGGGCACACTAGTACACGGCTCCGAGGCAGGGGTTCGACCTGTTGCGTCGAACCGAGCTCCGTGGACCCCACGGTGGAGCTGCCCGGCGCAGGACCGACGGACGGCGGCGCGCTGGTGCTGGGGCGCTACCGGCTCGGGTCCCGGCTCGGCTCCGGCGGCTTCGGGACCGTCTTCGCCGCCCGCGACGAGCGGCTCGACCGGATCGTGGCGGTCAAGGTCATCCCCGCGGGCGCGGCCGCCGACGGGCTCGACGCGCGCGGACGCCGGGAAGCGCTCGCCGCCGCGCGGCTCGACCACCCCGGGATCGTCTCGGTCTACGACGCCGGCGAGGACGGCGAGGCCCGCTACGTGATCTCGGAGCTCGTTCAGGGGGCGACGCTCGACAAGCTCCAGCGCGACGGCGCGCTGTCGGACCGCGACGTGCTGCGCATCGGGCTCACGCTCGCCGCGGCGCTCGCCCACGCGCACGACCGCGGCGTGATCCACCGCGACGTCAAGCCGCAGAACGTGATCGTCCCCGAAGTCCCCGACGAGGGGCGAGCGGCGGCCAAGCTGACCGACTTCGGCGTCGCCCACCTGGCGGGCGACGAGCCGCTGACGATGACCGGCGACGTGGTCGGCACGCTCGCCTACATGGCCCCGGAGCAGGCGGCCGGCGAGCGCATCGACGACCGCGCGGATCTGTACGCGCTCGCGCTGGTCCTCTACGAGGCGCTCGCGGGCGTGAACCCGGTGCGCGCTGGCAGCCCGGCGGCGACCGCACGCCGCGTCGGCACGGTGCTGCCGCCGCTCGCAGCGAAGCGCCCCGAGCTGCCGCGCCGGCTGTGCGCCGCGATCGACCGCGCGCTGCGCCCTGACCCGGAGGACCGGGGGGAGCTGGAGGACCTCGAGGACGCCTTCGAGGACGCGCTGCTGGACGTCTCGGACGAGGGCGGCACGATCGCGCCCCTACCGCTCGAGCGCCGCGGCGGCGCGCTGCTGCCCGGATGGGCGTCGCGGCCGCTGGCCGCGCTCGCCGCCGGTGCCCTGGCGGCCGTGGTCGCGGCGAGCCTCGGGCGTCCGCCTGCCGAGCCCGCCGCCGCGGGCGCCGCCGTGGCCGCGGCGGTCCTGGTGCTCCCCCGGCTCGGCTGGATCGCCGCGGCCGTCGTCGCCGTCGCCGCGCTCGCGGGTGAGCGTCCGGGAGTCGCCGCGCTCACGGCGCTGGCCGCGCTCGCGGCGGTGCTACTGGCCCGGCGCGCGCCGCTGGCATGGAGCCTGCCCGCCGCCGCGCCCGTGCTCGGACTGGCCGGCCTTGCCGGCGCCTACCCGGCGCTCGCCGGGCGGGCGACCCGGGCGCCGACGCGTGCCGGGCTCGGCGCCGCCGGTGCCGTCTGGGTGCTGCTTGCCCAGCCGGCGCTGGGCCGCGCACTCGTGCTCGGCATGCGGCAGCCGGAGCCGCGCTGGGACGGGAGCGCCGGCCGCGCGCTCCAGGACGCCGTCTGGCCGCTGCTGAGCTCGGGGGCGGCGCTGCTGCTCGTCGTGTGGGCGCTCGGGGCGCTCGTGCTCCCGTGGCTCGTACGGGGCCGCGTGCTCGCGCTCGACGTCGTCGCTGCCGCCGCGTGGGCGGCGGCGCTCGCCGGCGCGACCGCCGCGCTGGCCGAGCGGACGGTCGGCCCCGGTCCCGGCGTGCTCGGCGGAGCGCTGCTGGCTGCCGGCGTCGCCGTCCTGCTGCCTCGGGCGCGACGCTCGCACGGGATACTGTGACGGGTCGCATGACGCCCTCCTCCCACCGGGTATCCCGATTCTCCAGCCGCCGATGAGCGTCCTCCGCAACCTCGAGTCCAAGCTCGCCGAGCTGGTCGAGGGCACGTTCTCGCGTGCCTTCAAGTCCGAGGTGCGTCCGGTGGAGATCGCGCGCAAGCTGGCCCGCGAGCTCGACGAGCACCGGGTGACCTCGCTCTCGCGCACCTACGCCCCGAACGAGTACGTCGTCTGGCTGTCGCCCGACGACCGCAAGCAGTTCGAGGGCTACGAGTCCGACCTGCGCTCGGAGCTGAGCGGCTACCTGCTCGAGCATGCCCGCCGCGAGCGCGTCTCGCTGGCCACGCGGCCGACGATCGAGTTCCGCACTGACGAGCGGCTGCGGCTCGGCGAGTTCGGCATCCAGGCGCGGCTCGTGCACGCCGAGCCCGACCGCGACGAGGAGCCCAGCCAGGGCGACCACGGCCATACGATGGTCTACTCCACCTCCGAGCGGCTGGCCGAGCCGCTGCGCGCGCCCGACCCCAAGCGCGGCAGCGCCGTCCTGCGCATCGAGGGCCGCGCCGAGGTCCTCAAGTCGGACGGCGCCGTGCTGGGCCGGTCGCGCGACTGCGACATCACCCTCGACGACGCCAACGTGTCCCGCCATCACGCCGAGGTGCGCCCCTCGGGCGGCTCGTGGGTCGTCCGCGACCTCGGGTCGACGAACGGCGTCAAGGTCAACGGCCGCCGCATCGACGGCTCGCGACCGCAATCGCTCAAGCCCGGCGACGTCGTCGAGCTGGGCACGTCCCGCCTCACCTTCGACCTCAAGTAGGCCGCCCGTGCAGCTGGATCCCGTCGCCGTCGCGCTGAAGTTCGGCTTCCTGATCATCCTCTACCTGTTCCTCGTCTGGATGGCGCGCTCCGCGCTGCGCGATCTGCGCTCGGGCGGTGCCTCCGAAGGCGCCAGCGCCCAGCCCGTGGACTACGAGGACGCCACGGGCATGCATGTCGCGTCGGCCGGGCTCGGCGGCCCGCCGCGCGACGGCGCCCAAGGACCCCCGAAGCTGCGCGTGCACACCGCGGCGGGGCTGCGGTCGGGCTCGGCCTATGATCTCTCCGACGGCGCGTTGCTCGGGCGGGGAGACGGCGCGGACATCCGCCTCGAGGATGCTTTCGCCTCGACGCGGCACGCACGGCTGGTCGCGGAGGGGGACGTGATCGTGTTGGAAGACCTTGGCTCCACCAACGGGACCTACCTGAACGGCGAGCCGCTGCGCGGTCCGCAGCCCTTGCACATCGGCGATCGCATCAAGATCGGAGACTCGGAGTTCTCCTTCGAGCGGTGACGTGCTGAGGATCGCCGAGCACTGGTACGGGTCCGATCTCGGGCGCCAGCGGCAGGGCAACGAGGACAACTACTTCGTCCGCGCCCCGCTGTTCGTCGTCGCCGACGGCATGGGCGGCGCGCAGGCCGGCGAGGTCGCATCGGAGATCGCCGCGGCGTCGTTCGAGAACGGGCTGCCGTCGGGCGGCACGGTCGCCGAGGGCCTCGCCCGGATCATCGAGGACGCCAACCGCCAAATCTACGACCGCTCGCGCTCGGAGGCCGACCTCGCCGGCATGGGCACGACCGTCACGGCGGCCCATGTCGGCGACCGCGAGGTCACCGTCGCCCATGTCGGCGACTCGCGCGCCTACCTCGTGCGCGACGGCGAGGTCGTGCGGCTCACTCGAGACCACTCGCTGGTCAACGAGCTGATCGAGCGCGGCAAGCTGACCGAGGAGCAGGCCGAGACGCACCCGCAGCGCTCGGTGATCACGCGTGCGCTCGGCCCCGAGGCCAGCGTGCAGGTGGACCTGGAGACCTTCCAGGCGCGCGACGGCGACGTCTTCCTCGTCTGCTCGGACGGCCTCACGTCGATGATCCCCGAGTCGCGGCTGGCGCCGATCCTGACCCGCTCCGGCTCGCTGGAGGAAGCCGGCCACGCGCTGATCGACGCAGCCAACGACGCGGGCGGCCGCGACAACATCACCGTCGTGCTCTTCCGCCTCCAGGAGGTCGCCGGCACCGGCGCGGCCGCGGTCGCGAGCCACTCCGACGCCGACACCTCCGAGTACGACGCCTCCGATCACGGGCGCCTGCAGTCCAACCCGCCCGCCGGCGACGAGACGGAGGCCAACTACCGCCGGCAGGGGACGATGGCGATGTCGGCGGTGCGCCCGCGCGCCGAGCCCGAGGAGCACCCGCCCCGCCCCGCGCCGCCCGCGCGCGCGGAGCGCCCGCGGCCGCGCCGTCGCCGTCGCCTGCGGCTGCCGGTCGGGCTGGTGGTCGTCGCGCTCTTCGCCTTCATCGTCGTCGCCGGCTTCTGGACGGCCTCGCGCGTCGTCTACTTCGTCGGCACGGATCCGCAGCACGGCGACGCGGTCACCATCTACCAGGGCCTGCCCTACGAGCTGCCCTTCGGGATCCGGCTCTACAGCCGCCACGCCGGCTCCGGCGTGACGCTCCCCGAGGTGCCGCCCGCGCGGCGCCGGACGTTCACCGACCACAAGCTGCGCTCGCTCGACGACGCGGAGAACCTGGTCAACGCGCTCGAGACGGGGAAGCTGCAACCGTGACGGCGCGCAACCGCGAGCTGATCGCCCTCGTCCCGGCCACGCTGCTGCTGATCGCCGGCTTCACGGCGATCTTCATCCAGGAGTCCAACGCCGTCTCGAACGTCTCGCTCACCTACGGCGCGGCGTTTTTGGCGCTGTGCCTGGTGACCCATCTGGTGATCCGCTTCACGCTGCCCTACGCGGATCCGTACCTGTTCCCACTCGTCGCCGTGCTCGCGTGCTTCGGGCTCGTGATCATCTACCGGATCAACGACGTGCAGGCGCGCCAGCAGGCGCAGTGGTTCGTCGTCGGCCTGATCCTCTTCACCGCCACGATCCTCGTCGTGCGGGACCTGCGGGTGCTCGAGCGCTACCGCTACACGATCGCGCTCGTCGGCCTCGTGCTGCTGTTCCTGCCGCGGCTGCCGGTCATCGGCGACCCGGTCAACGGCGCGTACCTGGGGATCAAGATCGGTCCCGTCGCGTTCCAATCGGCCGAGTTCGGCAAGCTCGCGATCATCGTCTTCCTCGCGTCCTACCTGCGCGACACGCGCCAGCTGCTGGTGCAGGGCCAGACGAAGGTGCTCGGCT
>JAXDHR010000250.1:0-12788 GCA_034664425.1 Solirubrobacteraceae bacterium | reverse complement strand
TCGCGGCGCGCGCGAGCCGGATCGCGCTCATCGACGCCTCGGTGCCCGAAGAGGTCATGCGGATCATGTCCACCGAGGGCATGCGCTGGGAGACCAGCTCCGCCAGCTCGACCTCGCCGGCCGTCGGTGCGCCGAACGTGGTGCCGAGCGCCGCGGCCGCGCCGACGGCCTCGAGGACCGCCGGATGGGCATGGCCGAGGATCAGCGGACCCCAAGAGCAGACGTAGTCGACGTAGGCGTTGTTGTCGACGTCGAACAGCTCGGCGCCGGAGCCGCGCTCGACGAAGATCGGGTCGCGTCCGATCGCGCGCATCGCGCGCACGGGCGAGTTGACCCCGCCCGGCAGCACCGGCAGCGCCCGGCGGTAGAGCTCTGCCGAGCGCGTGTCGGTCAGCGACGAGGGAACGCTCATCCTGCCTCGGGCCGGGCGCTCGTCACCGCTTCGCTCGCGTGCTCGGACTCCCAGTTGCGGAAGTCGTCGGTGAAGTAGAGCATCCGGACCTTCTTGAACTCGGTCGAGGAGTACAGCGTCGCGCGGCCCTCGATGCCCGTGTCGGCGGCGATCGCGTCGAGCACCGCGTCGCACTCCTCCTTGGAGCGGCCGTGGGCCATCGTGAAGACCGAGTACGGCCAGTCGGGGTATGTCGGGCGCTCGTAGCAGTGGGAGATGCCGCGGAACGCCGCCATGCGCTTGCCGACCTCGAAGATCCGGTCCTCGGGAACCTCCCAGACCCCCATGCCGTTGGCCGAGAAGCCGGCGCGCCGGTGAAAGAGGATCGCCGCCACGCGTCGCAGGCCGCCGCGCTCCTGCAGCGACGCGAGCCGGGCGAGCACCTCAGCGGGCGCGACGCCGAGGCGCTCGGCCGCGGGCAGGTAGGGCTCGGAGACGACCGGCATCGGTCCCTGGGTGGCACGGATCGTCGCGATGTCCTCCTCGGAGAGCTCGATCGGGTCGAGCTCGCGCGGCGGGACCGCCTCGCCGGCAGCGGCGAGCGCGTCCGTGCCCTGCTCCATCTCGAGGTCCATGCGGATCTTGAAGAGCGTCAGCGTCGGCAGCTGGCGGATCGACTGGGCGCCCGTCCTGGCCGCCATCACGTCGAGCGTCCCGTCGAGGCCGAGCTTCGAGCCGGGCTCGACGGCGATCGTGAACCAGAGGTTGAACTCGTGGCTGCGCAGGTAGTTGTGCGTGACGCCCGGGTGCGTGTTGATGAAGCTCGCGGCCCGGTGCGGGTTCTCGGGGTCGACCTTCGCGGCGACGAGCATCGACGAGTAGCCGAGCGCGCGCGTGTCGAAGATCGGCGTGATCTCGCGGATGATGCGGCCGTTGAGCAGGCGCCCGACGCGCTCGAGCACGTCGGCCTCCTGGAGCCCTGCGAGCTGGGCGACGTGCGCGAACGGCCGCTCGGTCAGCGCGAACGACCCCTGCATCAGGTTCAGGAGCTTCTTGTCGTCCTCGTCGAGCGGGATGGCCGAACCGCCCACGCGGGAACGCACCTTGGGGCGGGCTAGCTGAGCCATGTGGCGACATCCTTGGCGTGGTAGGTGATCACGATGTCGGCGCCGGCGCGCCGGATGGCGGTGAGGGTCTCGAGCACGGCGGCGCGCTCGTCGAGCAGGCCCTGGGCGGCGGCGGCCTTGATCATGGCGTACTCGCCCGAGACGTTGTAGGCGGCGAGCGGCACGTCGGTCGCCTCGCGGACGCGCCGGATCACGTCGAGGTAGGGCAGCGCCGGCTTGACCATCACCATGTCGGCGCCCTCCTCGATGTCGATCAGCGCCTCGCGCACGCCTTCGCGGGCGTTGGCGGGATCCATCTGGTAGCCGCGGCGGTCGCCGACGACCGGGGTCGAGTCGGCCGCGTCGCGGAACGGGCCGTAGAACGCGGAGGCGTACTTGGTCGAGTAGGCCATGATCGGCGTCTCGGTCAGCCCGTGGTCGTCGAGCGCGCCGCGCAGGACTCCGACGCGGCCGTCCATCATGTCGCTCGGAGCGATCACGTCGGCGCCCGCGCGCGCCTGCGAGACCGCCGTGCGGGCCAGCAGGTCCAGCGAGGCGTCGTTGTCGACGTAGCCGTCCTCGCGCAGCACGCCGCAGTGACCATGCGAGGTGTACTCGCACAGGCACAGGTCCGTGATGACCAGCAGCTCCGGGTACGCCGCCTTGATCGCGCGCGTGGCCAGCTGCACGACGCCCTCGTCGTCCCACGCGCCGGAGCCCTGCTCGTCCTTGTCGGCGGGCAGGCCGAAGAGCAGCACGCCGGGGATCCCGAGCGAGGCGGCGATGCCGGCCTCTTCGACGGCTCCGTCGATCGAGAGGTGGTCGACGCCGGGCAGCGAGGGGATCGGGCGCCGGCGCTCGCCGCCGCCCGCGACGACGAACATCGGAGAGATCAGGTGCGCGACGCTGAGGTCGGTCTCGCGCACCAACCCACGCAGGACGCCGGTCTTGCGCAGGCGCCGGAGGCGCGTCGCGGGGAAGGCCATGCCCTCCAGTGTAGGTTTCCGCCCCGCGATCGGTTACGTCGCGAAGCGCCGCAGGCTCACTCGTGCCACCCCGCCGAAGGCCAGCGCCAGGATCGCGAGGTGCAGCAACGGCACCCCGAGGGCGCCGCCCGAGATCGCCGCGTCGAGCGCGTCGAGCGCCGGCTTGAATGGGAACAGCGCCGAGATCACGCGGATCGCGTCGTAGAGCCCGCCGGCCACCGCGCCCGACGGCACCAGCGCGAGGAACGCGATCGGCAGCGAGAGCCCGAAGGCCATCAGCGACGCGGCGCGCACCTCGCGCGCGAGCGCACCGACGGCCACGCCCATCGCGGCGAACGCGAGCGACCCGAGCGCCAGCGCGGCCACCCACAGCGGTGCCCGGCCCCAGTCGAGCCCGATGAAGGCGGCGAGGCCGGCCAGCATCAGCAGCGTCACGGCGCCCGCGCACAGCGCGGCCAGGCCGGTCTTCGCCGCCAGCAGCTGCGTCCGCGTGACCAGGCCGCGGACCAGCCGCGCGAACGCGTGCTCCTCGCGCTCGAGCGCCAGCAGCCCGGCGGCGAGGAGCAGGGTGACGAACATCAGCGAGACGGTCACCGCGACCGCGGCGGCGAACGCGTCCAGCGGCGTGCGCGAGCCGTTGATGACGGTCGTCTTGACGTGGACGGGCGAGCCGATCGTGGCGAGGATCGGCTTGGAGACGTCGAGGTTCTGCGCGGCCAGGCGGGCGAAGCGCGAGACCTGCTCGAGCGCGACGCGGGCGGGATCGCCGTGAGGGAGCCGCGCCGCCGCGGCGTCGATCAGCGCACGCGAGCGCTCGAGCCCGAGGATGTCGACCGCCCCGACGATCGGCAGGTTCACCTTGCCGCCGCGCACGACGATGTCGATGTAGCCCGCCGCCTCCTTGAGCACCACGTCGGACAGCGCCGAGTTCGCCTCGGCCAGCCGCGACCGGATCGTCGACTCGACGAACTGCCGCTTCACCGGGTCCTCGGCGTTGTAGTAGACCTCGACCGTGGGCGGCTGGCCGCCGTCGAGGCTCAGCGAGCCGCGCAGGCGCTGGGTCGCGTCGGCCGGCAGCACGAGCGCGCCGAGCGCCTCGCCCGAGCGCACCTTGGCGATCGCCTCGGCGCGGGTCCTGACGCGGATGGGGTCGATCGAGGCGAACAGCCGGCTCGCGTAGTCCGCGGCGTCGACCGACCTGCCGCCGACGGAGAAGGTGCTCTGCCCCGGCGGCACGAGGTTCGCGAACGCGACCCTCGGCTTGGCCGGGCCGGCGGAGAGCGCGAGCCCGATCAGCACGGCGAGCACCACCGGGTAGAGCACGAGCAGCGCGACGAGCAGCGGCGAGCGGCGCAGGATCCGCAGGTCCTTCAGGATCAGCCAGCGCATCAGTGCCCCCGTTCGCGCAGGAACCGGACGAAGGCGGACTCGAAGTCGGGCGCGCCCGCGTCGCCCGCGGCGACCCGCTCGAGGTCGCCCGGCGTCCCCGTGAACAGGAGCTCCCCGTCGGCGAGCACCAGCAGCCGGTCGGCATGGCGCTCCGCCTCGCCGACGTCGTGCGTCGTGAAGATCACCGTCGTCCCGCCCTCGGCGAGGCCGGCGATGAACTCCCACAGGCGCGCGCGCTGGCGCGGGTCCAGCGACGCCGACGGCTCGTCGAGCAGCAGCACCGCCGGCGCGGCCAGCAGCCCGATGGCGATGTTGACGCGCTGGCGGTTACCGCCGGACAGCCGGCCGACCTCATCGTCCCGGCGATCGCCCAGCGCCGTCTGGTCGAGCATCCGCGCGACGGTCGCCTCGACGTCGGCGACCTTCTCCAGTCGCGCGAACAGGCGCAGGTTCTCGGCCACGGAGAGCTTGGAGTAGAGCGCGGGCTGCTGTGGGACCCAGCCCACCCGCTCCTCCGGCACGGTGACCGAGCCGCCGCTCGGCGCCAGCGCTCCCGCGAGGATCTGCAGCAGCGTCGTCTTGCCCGCGCCGTTGGGCCCGATGATCGCCACCTGCTCGCCGCGGGCGGCCGTGAAGGAGACGCCGCGCAGGGCCTCGCGATCGCCGTAGCGCTTGCTGAGCCCGTCGGCGCGCAGCGCCTCGGGCCCGGTCGCCGTCGCTGCCATCGGCTAGCCCGGCGCGCTCGAGGCGGCGGCCGCCTCGCCGTCGGGCTCTGGCAGCTCGGTGCCGCACGACGGGCAGGTCCCCGCGCCCGCCGTGCGCTCGGCGCCGCACTCGGGGCAGCGCACCGCCGTCTCCTGCGCCTCGCGCGCCGGCCGGGCGACCGTCGCGGCCGGCAGCGGCTGCGGGGGCTCGCCGCGCTCGGGGCCGCCGGGGCGCTCGGACGGGAGGTCCCACCCCTCGAGCAGGAGGTGGCGGCGGAAGTAGACGACGCTCTCGCGCACGATCGCGGCGATCGGCAGGGCGATGAACGCGCCGATGAAGCCGTACAGCTGGCCGCCCAGCAGCAGCGCGAAGATGACCAGCAGCGGGTTGATGCGCAGCGCCTGGGCGAACACGTTGGGCGCGACGACGTGACCCTCGAGCTGCTGCAGGGCGGTGAAGGCGATGATCAGCCAGACGGCGTCGATCGGATGCCCGCTCAACGCCGCGATGACCACCGGGGGGAACGCGCCGACCGCGGGGCCGACGTAGGGGATCAGCTCGGCGAAGGCGTAGAAGGCGCCGAACACCAGCGCGTACGTGCGTCCGTCCGGGAAGATCCCGAGGCTGCCGAGGATCCACAGCATCACGCCGGCGCTCACGCCCATGATCAGCGAGAACAGGAGCTGGCCGCGGACGTAGCCGAGCACCGCCGCCTGGATGCGTGTCGGGTAGTCGTCCTCGCGGCTATCGGCCGCCCACGGCAGCACCGCCCGGATCCCCGCGCCGATCCGCTCCCCGTAGAGCAGCATGTAGACGCTGATCACGATCACGAGGATCAGCGCCAGCGACGCCTCGACGGCCGTGGTGATCGCATCGCGCGTGAAGCTGACGAGCTTGTTCGATCCCGTCGAGACCTGGTCGCCCAGCGTCTGCAGCGCGGTCTGGCCCTCCTTCTTGACCTGCACCTTGAGGCCGTTGCGATCCAGCCAGCCCTGGAAGTCCGCGAGGCTGTGATTGGCGTCGTCGACGACGCTGGGAACGTTGCCCTGGAACTTCGAGACCTGGCTCGAGATCGGGTTGGCGAGCAGCAGGCCGATGCCGGTCAGAACCGCCAGCAACCCCACCATCACCACGAGCACCGCGAGCCCGCGCGGGAAGCGCGCGCGGCGCAGGAGCGTCACGAAGGGGTTCAGCAGCAGCGCGATCAGCCCGCCGATGACGAACAGCAGCAGGACCGCGCCGGCAGCCCGCAGGATCATGTAGAAGCCGACCACCGCGAGGGGCAGGAGCACGAGCTGCACCCACCTCGGCACGGGAACGCGCTGCGGCATGGCCCGAGTATGGCGTAGCCTCGGGCCGGTGCCCGCGATCCTGTTCCTCGGCGACGTCGTCGCGCGGGCCGGCCGGCGGGTGGTGCGCGAGCTCGTGCCCGCGCTGCGCGAGGAGCTCGGCGCGGACTTCGTCGTCGTCAACGGCGAGAACGCCGCCGGAGGACTCGGGATCACCCCCAAGGAGGCGGACGAGATGTTCCGCCTCGGCGTCGACGTGATCACGCTCGGCAACCACACCTACAGGCAGCGCGAGGTATGGCCCTACCTCGACGAGCAGCGCAACATCCTGCGTCCGGCCAACTTCCTGCGCACCCAGCCTGGTCACGGCTCGACGGTCGTCGAGCACGGAGGCGTCACGCTCGGCGTGGTGAACCTCTCCGGCAACCTGCACATGCAGGCCGGCTCCCCGGCGCTCGTGGCGATCGACGAGGCGCTGCGCGAGGTCGAGGGCGCCGACCACGTGCTCGTCGACATGCACGCCGAGGCGACGAGCGAGAAGATCGCGCTCGGCTGGTACCTCGACGGGCGCGTGACCGCCGTGGTCGGCACGCACACGCACGTCCCCACGGCCGACGCCCGCGTGCTCCCGCAGGGGACGGCCTACATCACCGACGTCGGCATGACCGGGGCGCGCAGCGGCGTCATCGGGGTGCGCCGGGAGCAGTCGATCGCCTCGATGCGCACGCACATGCCGATGCGCTACGACGCCGCCGAGGAGGACCCGTGGATCAACGCGGTCCTGATCCGGGCCACGCAGCGCCGCCGCGCCGACTCGATCGAGCCGATCCTGCGCCCGCTCGAGGGCTGAGCGTCAGGCCGCGACGCCGAAGTGCTCGAGGATCATCGGGACGACGTCGCGCAGGGTCCACTGCTCGCGGGCCGAGGCGTCGGGTCCCGTGCCGCACCAGATCAGGCCGCCGAGCGAGTCGTTGGCGTGCAGCGAGCCGTGCGAGCCGCCGCCCGCGTGATGCGAGCCGCCCCAATCGGTGAACTCGAAGCCGGGCCGGGCCGAGACGAGCACCTCGCCCGCGGTCCGGCAGCCGAGCGCATCCCATGCGCGCCCGAGCGCGTCGGGGTAGGTCGCCGACGCGACGCGCCCGCCGTGCACCTCGAGCCCGAGCAGGTCGAGGTCGCCCTCGACGCGCCAGCGGCGACCGCGCAGGTCCTCGAGGTCGCCACGCGGGGAGAACCGGACCTCGCCGACGGCGCCGTCGCGCTCGCCGCGGATCAGCGCCTCGCCGTCGGGGTGGTCCGAGCGGCGCACGACGACGTCGACGCCCTCGAGCGAGAGCAGCGTGCGCTCGATCCGCGGCACGAGGGCGCGGCGGCGGCGGCGGTCGAGCACGTAGACCTGCGCCGCGCGCGAGTTGGGGCAGACCGCGATCTCGGCGCCCTCGTCCGGACGCCGGCCCGCCGGGAGCACCCCGAAACCGTCGAAGGCGCGGAAGAGGTCGATCGGCTCCTCGACGGCGGACTGCGAGTGGTCGGAGCAGACGATCATCGCGTGGCCCTCGAGGAACGCGTCCGCGCCGCCCGCCGCGTCCATCATGCGCATGATCTGGCGATCCGCCTCGGCCAGCGACTCGACCTGCGCGGCAGGCCCGTTCTTGTGCGAGTGGGTGTCGTTGTCGGGCAGCGAGAGCAGGAGGAAATCGAAGAGGTCCTGCTCGACGAGGAACTCGGCGACGCAGCCTGAGTGCTGGTCGCGGACGCCGGGCAGCCCCAGCTGCGAGCGGCACGGCGTCTTGCGCGACGCGAAGATGTCGGCGTAGAAGAGCTCGCGCGGACCGTAGACCGCGTGGCGGAACACCGTCGAGGCGAGCCGCGTCAGCGCGGTGTCGCCCGAGACCTCGTGGCGGTGGCGCCCGCGGTACATCAGGTAGGTGGTACCGGCGGTGCGCACGTCGGCGTCGTCGAGCGACTCGAACACGGTCTTGACGTCGTGCGAGAGGTGCTCGAGGTTCATGTTGTAGATCGTGTCGGTCAGCGACTGGCGGAAGCCGAAGGCCTGCGACGCCTTGAAGCTCGTGCCGTACTCGACGTAGCGCCCCTCGCCGCGGTGGTACCAGTTCATCGCCGGGATCTCGTGGCGGTCGGGTGCGGTACCGGTCGCGATCGACGCGGCGCACACCGGCGTGACCGACGGGAACGCGGCGACGCAGTCGTCGACCCGCTGGCCGCGCTCGATCAGCAGCGCCAGCGCGGGCGCGCGCCCGGCGGCGATCACCCGCTCGAGCATCGCGGGCTTCATGGCGTCGATGACGGCGAGGACGAGCTTCTTGCGGTCCACGCGGCCGTCCTCAGCGCAGGATGCGCAGGCCGGCGTACTTCTCGCCGGCGCGGCGGCGACCGCCGGCGAGCAGCCACACGAGGCCGGCGATGACGAGGATGGCGAGCGGCGGGAAGAGGATCGACGCGCCCGCGGCGAGCAGCGCGACGCCCTCGCCGTAGTAGGGCAGCGCCGCCGCGGCCTCGCGGTCCAGGCGGCGCCGGACTCGGCCGAACAGCGACCGTGTCGCGAGGAAGCCGAGCAGCGCGACGGCGGCGCCGGCCAGCAGTCCCACGATCCACGGGTAGTCGCGATCCGCGAGCGATCCCGCAGCCTCCAGGGCACCGAGGGCGATCGCCACGCCGGCGAGCGCCCATTCCAGCAGACCGAGATCAGGAGTATCGCTGCCACGACGCCGTAGCGCGAGATCCAGGCCGAGCACGACGACGAGCACGAGCACCCAGAACCACCACTGCTCGAGGAAGGCGAAGCTCGTCCCGTCGAAGTCGAGCCCCGTGTTGCCGGCGGCCAGGGCGCCGGCCAGCACGACGGGCAGGAACGGCCGGATGCCGATCGCCGCGGCGATGCCGAGCCCTTGGAGGAGGTCGAAGACGAAGTGCATGTTCGCGTGCCCCGCCGCGATACCGTGCGCGGGGTCGCATGACTGTAGACAAGACGCCAAGGGGCGCGGGCTCCGGCGGCGAACCCCCTCGCATGGGCACGTCGCGATCCAGCGCACGCGACCTCGAGCGCTACGCGGGCCTGTTCGCCCGCCGTACCCAGGGGATGACCTCCTCGGCGATGCGCGACCTGATGTCCGTGATCGCACAGCCCGACATCATCTCGCTCGCCGGCGGGCTCCCCGACACCAGCACCTTCCCGGCCGAGGACCTCGCTGCGCTGACCGCGCGGATGGCCGCCGAGTCCTCCGCCGCCGCGCTGCAGTACGGCGCCACCGAGGGCCTCGAGGAGGTCAAGCGCTGCATCGTCGAGGTGATGGCCGCCGAGGGGATGACGGTCGAGACCGACGACGTGCTCGTCACCACGGGCGGCCAGCAGGTGATCGACCTCGTCTGCCGTGCCCTGATCGACCCGGGCGACGTGATCCTCGCCGAGGGCCCGACCTACCCCGGCGCCGTGCCCGTCTTCGGCTCCTACCAGGCCGACGTGGTCCAGATCGAGATGGATGACGACGGCATGCGCGTCGAGGCGCTCGAGGCGCAGCTCGACCGGCTCGCGCACGAGGGCCGCACGCCCAAGTTCATCTACACGATCCCGTCGTTCCAGAATCCGGCCGGCGTGACGATGTCGCTCGAGCGCCGGCGCCTGCTCGTGCGGCTGGCGAAGGAGCGCGAGCTGCTCGTGCTCGAGGACAACCCGTACGGACTGCTGCGCTACGAGGGCACGCCCCTGCCGACGCTGTACGACCTCGACGGCGGCGAGTACGTGATCTACCTCGGCACGTTCTCGAAGATCCTCTCGCCGGGCCTGCGCGTGGGCTGGGCCGCCGCGCCGCATCCCGTGCTGGCCAAGCTGACCCTCGGCAAGCAGGCGGCCGACCTGTGCTCGGCGTCGTTCACCCAGTACTTCGTCGCGACGTACTTCGCCGCGCGCGACTGGCGCGCGTATCTGCGCACGCTCGTCGATCTCTACCGGCGCCGCCGCGACGTGATGCTCGAGGCGCTCGCCGAGCACATGCCGCAGGCCGCGACGTGGACGCATCCGCAGGGCGGCCTGTTCGTCTGGGCGCGGCTGCCGGATTTCATCGATACCACCGACCTGCTGGCCCGCGCGCTGCGCGAGCACGTGGCCTTCGTGCCCGGCCGCGGGGCGTACCTCGACGGCCGCGGCGCATCCGAGATGCGGCTGAACTTCTCCGGCGTCGGCGAGGACGAGATCCGCGAGGGCGTCCGCCGGATCGGCACGATCGTGAACGAGCAGATCGAGCTGTTCTCGACGCTGACCGGGTCTGAGGCCGCGGCGGCGCCCGCGCGGACGCCGACTCCGCGCGTGGACGGCGAGCCGGGCAATGTCGTCCCCCTGGCGCGCCGCCGCGCCGGCGGCGGCGCATCGTGAAGATCGCCGTCCTCAAGGGCGGCCGCTCGCTCGAGCGCCAGGTCTCGCTGCGGTCGGGCGCGCGCGTCGAGGACGCGCTCGTCCGTCTCGGCCACGCGGTCGTGCCGATCGACGTCGGGCCCGACCTCGTCGACCGCCTTCGCGCCGAGCCGCCCGACGTCGCCTTCGTCGCCCTGCACGGACGCGGCGGCGAGGACGGCACCGTGCAGGAGCTGCTCGAGGTGCTCGGCGTGCCCTACACCGCCTCGGGCCCATCGGCATGCCAGCGCTGCATGGACAAGGTGCTCGCCAAGCACGCGATGCGCGACGCGGGGATCCCCACGCCCGACTTCCACGCGTTCGCCCAGGCGGCGTTCGGCGAGCTCGGCGCGGCGAAGGCGCTGCCCGCGATCGAGCAGGCGCTCACGTTCCCGATCGTCGTCAAGCCGGCCGCGCAGGGCTCGGCGCTGGGGCTGAAGCTGGCGCGGCGGCCCGACGAGCTGCCTGCGGCGATCGTGTCGGCGTTCTCGTACGACACGAAGGTCCTCCTCGAGCGCCACGTCGAGGGACGCGACATCGCGGTCTCGGTGCTCGAGGGGCCGGAGGGGCCGCAGGCGCTGCCGCTCGTCGAGGCCACCCCCGACGCGGGCGACTACGACTTCGAGGCGCGCTACGAGATCGGCCGCACGCGCTTCACCTGCCCGGCCGACGTCCCCGCCGAAGTCGCCGAGCGCGCCGAGGAGCTCGCGCTCGCCACCTACGCGACCCTCGGGTGCTACGGCTTCGCCCGCGTCGACCTGATGCTCGACGCGAGCTCGGGCGAGCTGTCGGTGCTCGAAGCCAACGCGATCCCCGGCCTGACCGAGACCTCGCTGCTGCCACTCGCCGCGGAGGCGGCCGGGATCTCCTTCGACGAGCTGATCGCACGCGTCGTCGAGCTCGCGGTCACCCGCGCGGCCCGCCGGCCGGCGGGCGCCCGCTGAAGCCCCGGCGCGGCTGCTACTCCCCGCCGGCGAAGTCCTCCGGCGAGACCTGGTCGAGGAACTCCTTGAACTTGTCGACGACCTCCTCGGTGTCCTCGACCTCATGCTCGAACTCGATCGCCGACTCGGCGATCACGTCCTCGGCGGCGAAGATCGGCGCGCCGGAGCGCACGGCCAAGGCCAGCGCATCGCTCGGACGCGAGTCGATCTCGACCTCACGGCCGTTGACCGTCAGCGTGATCGACGCGTAGAAGGTGTTCTCGCGCAGCTCGGTGACCGAGACGCGGCTGCAGTTCACCTCGAGCTCACCGAGCATGTCGAAGAGCAGGTCGTGGGTCATCGGCCGGGGCGTGGATGCGCCCTGGAGCTTCATGAGGATCGCCGCCGCTTCCGGATGACCGATCCAGATCGGCAGGAACTTGTTCGTGTCGACGGCTTTGAGCAGCACGATCGGCTGCTTGCCGACCATGTCGAAGCTCACGCCGTAGATGACCATCTCCTGCACTGCTGGCGCTCCTACATCGGGGCCCGGGCGCTCCAGTATAGGCCCGGTCTCACGTCGCGACCGGGCGCAGATGCGTGGCGAAGAAGCCCCGGATGCGACCCCAGGCGTCCTCCGCCGCGGCCTCGTGGTGACGGAACCCGGTGACCAGGTCGGTCGCGCCCATCCAGCCTTCGTGGTCGTTGAGGAACGAATGACTGGCGCCGGCGTACTCCTTGACGTCGTGCTCGACGCCGAGCCGCTCGAGCGCGGACGAGAGCGTGCCGGCCGCGCCGCGCAGCCCCCGGTCGCGGGCGCCGTAGCTCGCCACGATCGGGCAGGCACCGCGCAGCGCCGTGTCCGGATCCGGGGGCAGCGGCGCGTAGTTCGGCGCCGCGGCGGCGAACCCGCGCGGCGCCGCCAGCAGGGCGAATCCGCCACCCATGCAGAAGCCCGCGATGCCGACGCGGCCGCTGGCTCCGGGCAGGTCGCCGAGGTGGTCTCGGCATGCCTCGATCTCGATCAGCGCGCGGCCGTGACCGCTGCGCAGGGCGCGAAATGCCGCCAGCAGGCAGCGCGGCGACGCGCCCCAATGCAGCAGATCTGGCGCGAGCGCCGTGTAGCCCTCGCCCGCGAAGCGGTCGCACCAGCGGCGGATGTCGTCCGTGAGCCCGAACAGCTCGTGCATGACCACGACGCCGGCTCTTGGCCCGGCGATCGCGGCGTCCGGTTCCGCGAGGTACGCCGGCAGCGGGCCGGCCGGCGTCGGGACCGTGACCTCGCCCACCGCGGCGCTCAGCCGATCAGGACGCCGTTCGCCGTCAAGGTGACGGCGAGGTTGCCGCGCATGGCGTTGACCGAGAGTCCGAAGCCCCGTTCGGCGGTCGGCGAGAGGTGCACCCTGCTGTCGATCGAGACCTTGGCCATGCCGCCTCCTGACATGCCGAGGGCCCGCTTCCGCGGGCCCGTGCGAGTGGGCGATCCAGGACTCGAACCTGGGACCTCTTCCTTATCAGAGAAGCGCTCTAACCGACTGAGCTAATCGCCCTTCGTTGTCGAGCCCGGTGAGGCGGCAGCCGCCGACCTCGGAGC
>JAXDHR010000249.1:0-12260 GCA_034664425.1 Solirubrobacteraceae bacterium | reverse complement strand
CAACCGGTATCCACGAACCATTGTCGACACCTCAGATCCGCTACTTGATGCGCATGGCGACCGCCGGCTCGAGGGGGGAGCCGGCCACGTAGTCTCCCGCGTCGATGACGATCACCTTCGACGACTTCCTCGCCGTGGACATGCGCGTCGGCCGCGTGCTCGAGGTCCTCGAGTTCCCCGAGGCGCGCAAGCCCGCCTGGAAGCTGACGATCGACTTCGGGGAGGAGATCGGCGTCAAGCGCTCCTCCGCGCAGATCGCCAACTACGCCCGCGACGAACTCGAGGGCCGGCTGCTCGTCGCGGTCGTCAACTTCCCACCCCGCCAGATCGGGCCGTTCATGTCCGAGGTGCTGTGCCTGGGCGCGCCCGACGCCGAGGGCCGGATCATCCTGCTCGCCCCTGACGCCGACGTCCCCGTCGGCGGCCGGATCTTCTAGGGCGTCGCCGTCGGGCTCGGGGCCGGCGATGGCGCGGGCGACGGGCTCGGTTGCGCCGCCACCGGCGTCGGCGTCGGCTGCGCCGGGTTGGCGGTCGCCGCCGGCTGACCGGGCTGCGTCTCGCCGGCGCCGAGCGAGCCGGAGCCCGAGCCAGCGGAGCCTGTGGTCTGCGACGGCAGCGTCGTCGTGTCGCCGTCGTGCTCCTCGGTGGTGCCCGTGCCGGCCGCGGTGTTCGGCTCCGCGGTGGGCGTCGGGGTGGCGGTCGCCGCGACGGTTGCGGTGGGGGTCGGGGTCGCCTTGGCCTCACGCGGCTTCGCAGCCGCCGGCGTCTGCTCGACGCTGCGCTGCCTCGGATGCGCAGGGGCGACGGCGCGACGCATTGCCGGCGCCTCGGGTGCGGGAGCCGCGGCCGGCGTCGCGGCCGCGACCGGCGTCTGCGGCGCGGACTGCACGGCCGCGAGGGGCGTGCTCGTCGCGCGCGGGGGCTCGGCCACGTGCCTGACCTCGACGGCTCCCGCGGTGACGATCGCCGCCGCCGCGAGCCCGGCCGCGGCCTTCGTCGCCAGCGTCGCCATGCCGGCCTGGATGGCCGTGCCGGCGGCCGTGCCGCCCGCGGCGGCACCGGCGGACGCGGCGGCCGACGAGCCGCCAGCGGCGGCGGTCGTGCCGAGATGCGCCAGCAGCGACTTCTTCAGGAACAGGAGCGGCCCGACCGGCAGCACCGCGGCGAGCTGGCGGTTGGTCTGGCGCAGCTGCTTGCGGAAGGCGCCGCAGCGCTCGCATGTGCGCAGATGGCGCCGCACCGGCGGGCTCGTGCGGCGCAGCCCCTCGGCAACCTCGCCGAGCTCCTCGCGGACCTCCTCGCACGTCAGCAGCCGTGCCTCCGACGCCTCTGCCAGCGAGACGCGCGCCCGCACGAGCAGCGACTTGACCGACGGGATCGTCGTCTCCATCGCCTCGGCGATCTGATCGTAGGAGAGCGCGTCGATCTCGCGCAGCAGCAGCGCCGTGCGCTGCGTCTCCGGCAGGTCCTGGACGTCGGACATGAGGAGCCGGAACTCCTCGCGCTTGTGCGCCTTCTCTGCGGTCGACTCGCCGTGCTCCGAGAGGTGCACGTCCATCGAGTCGACGCCGATCGCGGTCGTGCGGCGCAGGTGGTTGAGCGAGCGGTTGCGCGCGATCCGGTACAGCCACGGCCGCACGTTGATCTCGCGCTTGTCGGCGAGGATCGCGTTGAAGGCGGCGGCGAAGACCTCCTGGAGCACGTCCTCGGCGTCCTCGCGGGAGGCGAGCATGTGCCGGCAGAAGGCCAGCAGGCGAGCCTGGTAGCGCGCGACGAGCGCTTCGAACGCGTGGTGGTTGCCACGCCGGATCAGGGCGATCAGCCGCTCGTCGGACTGCAGCCGCAGCAGCGGCGAGCGACCGTGGATGCCGGCCGCGCCGGCGTGGGTGAGGGCTGAGGCTTCCAAGACGAGGGAGCGGACGCACGTGCGTGGACCCGCCGCTGGAACTCGCGAGCGCGCGGGAAGTTGCGCCGCGACGCAGGGTAGCGGCGACTACGATCGCTGGCGACGGCCCGCCCGGGTGGCGGAATCGGTAGACGCCGCGGCCTTAAAAGCCGCTGCTCGCGAGAGCGTGTGGGTTCGAGCCCCACCCCGGGCACTGCGGTCGCGCGCCGCGCGCGGCCTCCCGACTATGCCGCGGCGGCGCGGTGGCCGGCGATCGCCGTGAAGCCGTTGAGCAGCTCCTCGGCGAGCCGGTGGTGGCCGTCGATCTCGAGGCTGCTGGTGTCCCCGTCGGGACCCAGCGCGCGGACCCACGCCTCCTCGCTGCCCGTGATCGTCGCGTCGGGCTCGCCGGGCGCGTCGCGCTCGATGATCTCCACGCGGCCGTCGGCGGCGACGAGCACGTAGCGGCGCTGGCCGGCACCCTCGGTCGCGTCGCGGCGCTCGACCACGCAGCAGAGCCGCCCCGAGACCGACGCCGGCGGCGCGAGCATGCCCGGCGCCAGGCGCAGCACGGCTCCGACGTCGACCGCCTCGCCGTCGCGCGGAGCGCTCCACGCCCAGTCGAAGCCCCAGCGCCCGAGTGCGCCGAGGACCGGCATCAGCTCGCGGGCGCGCTCGGTGAGCTCGTAGTCCACGCGCGGTGGGACCTCGCGATAGCGCTGGCGGGTGAGCAGGCCGTCGGCGACCATCCGGTTCAGGCGCGAGCGCAGCTGCTCGGTCGAGATGCCCGGCAGCACGCGCTGCAGCTCGACGAACCGGCGGGGGCCGGCCGCGAGGTCGCGAACGATCAGCAGCGTCCACTTGTCACCGACCAGGTCCAGGGCGCGCGCGTCGGGCGACCACTGGTCATACGGGTGACGTTTTGGCGGAGGTACGGGCGGAATGGTGGGGCCTGCCTTCTGGGGCGGAAGGACCGGGGAAAGCCGAGCATACCCCCTCTTCCGGGCCTTCGTGGACCGAATTGGGGTGGATTCCTCGGAGTCCTGACCGTATTCGGACATCGGACGAGCTGCCGGATCATCTCCGCAATTTTCCCCTCGCAGATGCGTTCAGGAGTTCAGGCCGCCACGCCGATGAGTGCATGAGCGGATTCGATTTCGGAACGGATGACACGGGAAGCGGGGATTCGATGGGCGAGGTGATCCAGCTCGCAGAGAGGCGAGCCAGGCGGCGGGAAAGCCCCCGTGTGGCCGTGCGGCCCGGCGCCATGCGGGCAGAGTTCCTCTTCGACCTGGCCTGTCCCTTCACCTATCTGGCGGCCGAGCGCGTCGACCGCGCGTTCGAGGCCGTCGTCTGGACGCCCGTCAGCGGCACCGCGCTGCGGCGCGGCTCCCTCGACGGCGAGGGTGCCGGCGCGCGCCGGATGCGCCGTGCGGCCGAGGAGCGGGCGGCGCAGTTGCGCATGCCGCTGGTCTGGCCGGAGCGCTTCCCGGAGGAGGTCCCGGCGGCGATGCGCGTAGCCTCGCTCGCGTCCGAGTGCGGACGCGGCGCCGCCTTCGCGCTCGCCGCGGGCCGGCTGGCCTACTGCGGCGGATTCGACCTCGAGGACCCCGAGATGCTCGCCGAGGCGGCCGCGGCCGCCGGGCTCGCGCTCGACGAGGCGCTCGCTGCGGCGCGTGACAGCGGGCGCGACGGCGCGCTGGAGAGCGCGGGTCGACGGCTGCTGGCGTCGGGGGCCGACCGCCTGCCGGCGCTGCGCGTCGGGCACTCGCTCTTCTGGGGCGAGGAGCGCGTCGGCGAGGCCGCCGCAGCGGCCCGCATGCACGCCGCCGTCGGCGTTCGCTAGGGGCTGACCAGCCCAGCGAGGATCTGCTCGTCGAGGGCCTCCGGGCCCTCGGGCGCGTCAGGACGCCGCGCGGGGGAGAGGAACCGGTCCTCGCGGTCGCTCTCGGCCAGCAGCAGGTCGAGGTCGGCGTACGGGTCGCTCGGGATCAGCGGAGTGCGGGGGTCGTTGGCCATGGGCACACCTCCTTCCGACTGACGCTAGAGGGGCATGCGCGCAGCCGCACCCGCTGCGCGTCTCGCACCCCCCGAGCGGGGGGTAAGGTCCGCGCCATGACGACCTCCCCGCCCGAGACGACGACGTTGCACGGGGGCCGGCTGGTCGCCCGCCGCCTCAAGGCCTACGGCGTCACCAAGCTCTTCACGCTCTCCGGCGGGCATCTCTTCTCGATCTACGACGGCTGCCGCGAGGCGGGCATCGACATCGTCGACGTCCGCCACGAGGCGACGGCGACGTTCGCCGCCGAGGGCTGGGCGAAGGTCACGCGCGAACCGGGCGTGGCCGCGCTGACGGCCGGTCCCGGCGTGACCAACGGCATGAGCGCGATCGCCTCGGCGCAGCAGAACAACTCGCCGGTGCTCGTGCTCGGCGGACGCGCGCCCGCGATGCGCTGGGGCCAGGGCTCGCTGCAGGAGATCGATCACGTGCCGTTCGTGCGCCCGCTCGTCAAGTTCGCCGCGACGGCCGGCGCCACCGCGGAGATCCCTGGCATCCTCGACGAGGCCTGGAACGCGGTGCGCACGCCCCACACCGGCCCGGCGTTCGTCGACTTCCCGCTCGACGTGGTCTTCACGGAGGCGCCGGAGCCCGAGCCATGGTCGGCACCTGCTGCCGCGGGAAGCAGCGCTGACGCCGCCGCGCTCGACCGGGCGGTCGCGCTGCTGCGGGCGGCGCGGCGCCCCGTGATCATGGCCGGCACGAACCTCTACTGGGGCCGCGGCGAGGCCGCCCTGGTCGAGCTCGCCGAGGCGCTCGGGATCCCCGTGTTCCTCAACGGGCTGGCCCGCGGTTGCGTGCCCGCCGACCACCCGCTGTTCTGCTCGCGGGCGCGCAGTGCGGCGCTCAAGGGCGCCGACGTCGCACTGGTCGTCGGCGTGCCGATGGACTTCCGGCTCGGCTTCGGCGCCGCCTTCGGGGAAGCGACCGAGATCGTCGCGATCGACGTCGCCGAGCCCGGGCGCGCGCACCCGCGAGCCGTCGCGGCGGAGCTCTACGGCGACGTGCCCGAGACGCTGCGCGCGCTGGCCGGCGCGGCGCCGACCGAGACGCGCGAGTGGGTGACGCGGCTGCGCGTGATCGAGGACGACAAGCGCGCGGCCGAGCGCGAGCAGCTCGAGGACGACCGCGCGCCGCTGCATCCGATGCGCGTCTACGGCGAGCTCGCCCAGGTGCTCGACCGCGACGCGATCGTGGTCGGCGACGGCGGCGACTTCGTCTCCTACGCCGGGCGCATGATCGCCTCCTACGAACCCGGCTGCTGGCTGGACCCGGGCCCGTTCGGCTGCCTGGGCAGCGGCCCGGGCTACGCGCTCGCCGCCAAGCTCGCCCACCCCGAGCGCCAGGTCGTCCTGCTGCTCGGCGACGGCGCATTCGGCTTCTCGGGGATGGAGTTCGACACGCTCGCGCGCCATGGGGTCCACGTCGTCGGCGTGATGGGCAACAACGGCATCTGGGCGCTCGAGAAGCACCCGATGGAGTTCCTCTACGGCTACTCGGTCGCCGCCGAGCTGCGGCCCGAGACCCGCTACGACGAGG
The DNA here is from genome assembly GCA_034664425.1 of Solirubrobacteraceae bacterium. Lineage (GTDB taxonomy): Bacteria > Actinomycetota > Thermoleophilia > Solirubrobacterales > Solirubrobacteraceae > DATBDM01. The sequence goes on along the minus strand of JAXDHR010000249.1, from coordinate 6,777 downwards.
TGGTCGCCGCGCTCGGCGGCCATGGCGAGCTCGTGCGGACGCCCGGCGCGCTGCGCGGTGCGCTCGAGCGCGCGCTGGCGCACAGCGGCGGACCGGCGCTGGTCAACGTGCTCACGGACCCGTCCATCGCCTACCCGCGGTCGGCGAACCTGGCCTGAACGCACGACTTAAGTGAAGCCGCCCGCGGCGGGGCGGGCGGCTTCGAGGTGGTCCCGCCAGGACGGGCAGGGGTACGTGCCTTGTGGGACCGGTTATGAGTGGCCCGGACGGCGGGAGGCGCCGATGATGCGGCATCGCCCGGACCTATGCGTCGAAAGCGGACGGCGGCGGGAGGCACGACCGCCCTTCTCCGACGCGTTTAAGTCAACCGTGGAGCAGTCAACCACTGCAATCGAACACCCGTCCAATGCGGGGGATCTTCCTCACCCCGCTACGCCGTCCAGCGCCGCGCCCCAGAGGATGTCGCGCTCGGACACCTCAGTGGCGTCGAGGCCGAAGTGCCGGAGCACGAGCGCGAGGATCACCACGCCGGCGACGATCGTCGGCGCCCGGTCCGGATGCAGTCCCGGGATCCGGCGACGTTCGGCGAGCGGCACGGACGACAACCGCGACAGCAGCCCGCCGAGCCGCTCGAGCGAGATCACGTGGCCCTCGACCTGCGCCGGGTCGTAGGGGTCGAGCTCGAGGTCGATCGCCGCGCAGGTCGTCGCGGTTCCGGCGACCGCGATCGCGGCGCGCGGCCAGTTGTATTCGAGCGCCGGCACCGCGGACTCCAGTACGCCGCGCACGTCGGCGGCGAGTGCCTCGAGCTCCTCGGGCCGCGGCGGATCCGAGGCGAGGTGGCGCTCGGTGTGGCGGACGACGCCCGCCTGGGTCGAGACGTGGAACTGCACGCGGTCGCGGACTCCGGTGACGAGCTCGGTCGAGCCACCGCCGATGTCGATCACGAGCCGCGCGACGTCGTCGTCGCGCCCGGCGCTCGCGCCGAGGTAGGTCAGCCGCGCCTCCTCGCCGCCGGTCAGCGTGCGGGCGTCGAGCCCGAAGCGCTCGCGCACGGCGGCCGCGAACTCGTCGCCGTTGGCGGCGTCGCGCACGGCGGACGTCATGACGGCCACGCAGCGCTCGCAGCGGTGGCGCTCGATCGCCTCGACGTAACCCTCGAGCGTCGCGAACACCCGCTCCTGCGGCGTGTCGCCGAGGCGGCCGCTGGCGTCGACGCCCTCGCCGAGGCGCGTCACCGCGGTGCGGCGGTCCAGTTCGGCGATCGTGCCATCGCGGACGTTGGCGACGAGCAGGCGCGTCGAGTTGGAGCCGATGTCGACGACCGCGACGTGCACGTCAACCGGCCGGGTGCGGCATCGGCCGGCCGTCGAGCGCCGCGAGCAGGTTGTCGACCGCCATCGCCGCCATCCTCGCCCGTGTACCCGCGGTGGCCGATCCGATGTGCGGGACGATGAGCAGGTTCGGCGCGTCGAGCAGCGGGTCGCCGGCAGGCAGCGGCTCCGGGTCCGTGACGTCGAGCGCCGCACCGGCCAGCTGCCGTCGCTGCAGTGCGTCGCGCAGCGCCGCCTGGTCGAGGACGCCGCCGCGCGCGGTGTTGATCAGGTAGGCGCTCGGCTTCATCCGGGCGATCGCCACGCTGTCGATCAGGTGGTGGGTGGCGGGTGAAAGCGGCACGTGGAGCGAGATGACGTCGGCGCGGCCGAGCAGCTCGTCCAGCGTGACGCCCGACGAGCGCGCGGTGTGAACGATCTGCATCCCGAAGGCCTCCGCGCGGCGCGCGACCGCGCGTCCGATGCGCCCGAAGCCGACGACCCCGAGCGTCGCGCCGGAGAGGTCGGCACCGAGATCCTGCGCCGGCTGCCACGCGCCCCAGCGGCCCTCGCGGACGCGCGCGTCGCCCTCGGGCAGGCGGCGCGTGATCGCCAGGATCAGCGCCATCGTCAGGTCGGCCGTCGCGTCGGTCAGCACGCCGGGCGTGTTGCCGACGGCGACGCCGCGCTCGCGCGCCGCCTCGAGGTCGATGTTGTCGGTACCCACGGCCAGGTTGGCGACCGCGCGCAGGTCGGGCAGCGCGTCGAGCAGCTCCGCGTCGACGCGGTCGGTGAGCATCGTCAGCAGCGCGTCGGCGCCGGCCGCGTGCCGGCCGAGGGCGCTCGGCGAGGGCGGCTCAGGGTCGGGCCAGATGTCGACGTCGTGCGCCGCGCGCAGGCGATCGAGCGCCTCGAAGGGAAGCGCGCGCGTGACGAACACCCTGGCCATCTCGGGCATCCTGCCCCGTGTGCACGCGATTCGAATCGGATGCTCGGGTTGGAACTACGCCGACTGGCGGGGCCGCGTCTACCCGGAAGGCGTGCCCGCGCGGCGCTGGCTCGAGCACTACGCGATGCGGTTCGACACCGTCGAGGTCAACTCGACCTTCTACCGGCTCGCGCGGCCCACGGCCGTCGCCGCCTGGGTGCGCGACACGCCGGACGACTTCGTGTTCGCGGTCAAGGCGAGCCAGTACCTGACCCACATGAAGCGCCTGCGCGACGTGCGCGAGGGCGTGGGGCGCTTCTTCGCGGCGATCGAGCCGCTGGTCGAGTCGCCCAAGCTCGGCCCCGTCCTGTGGCAGCTGCCCGAACGCATGAAGCGCGACGAGGAGCTGCTCGCCCACGCACTCGACGAGATCCTCGCGGTCGCGCCGCCCGCACGCCACTGCTTCGAGTTCCGCGACGCCGGCTGGTTCACCGAGCCGGTGCTCGACATGCTGCGCTGGCACGGCGCGGCCCTCGCGATCGGCGACCACCCGCAGCGGCCCTGGCAGCCCTGGACGCTGACCACGGATTGGGGGTTCGTGCGCCTCCACTACGGCCATCGCGGACGTCGCGGGAACTACTCCGAGCGCGACCTCCAGGAGCTCGCCGACCGGCTCGTCGCGCTCGCCGAGCACGGTCCGCTGTGGGTCTACTTCAACAACGACTGGGAGGCGTTCGCCGTCCGCAATGCGGAGCGCCTGCGGTCGCTCGTCACAGAGCGCTCGCTCAGCGGAGGCTAGGAGCGGAACGCACCAGGGTTTTGATCGAGACGATCCGGAGCCTGCTGCTCGGCACGCCCGCCGGCTCGAGCCCGTGGGAGGCGAATCGCCTGGTGCGGCGGCATCCTGGCCGCCTCGATCGCCGCCGCCGCCGTGCTCTTCCGCCGGCGCACGCGCTGAGCTCCAAGGGCGGCCGGGATGCAAGACTGAGCGGCATGGACGACGACGTACGCGCGATCCTCACGAGCACGCGCGTGTGGGCGGTAGTGGGCTGCTCCCCCGACCCGAGCCGCGACTCGCACGGGATCGCCGCGCTGCTTCAGCGCCGCGGCTACCGCGTCATCCCCGTGAACCCTGTCGCCGGCGAGATCCTCGGCGAGCGCTGCTACCCGGAGCTACGCGCGATCCCCGCCGACGAGCGCGTCGAGGTCGTGGACGTCTTCCGGCGCTCCGAGGCCGCCGGCGCCCACGTCGACGAGGCGATCGAGATCGGCGCCGGCGCCGTCTGGATGCAGCTCGGCGTCATCGATACCGCGGCCGCCGAGCGCGGCCGCGCCGCGGGGCTGCGCGTGGTCATGGACCGCTGCCCGGCGATCGAGCTGCCGCGGCTGGCGGACTTCACCGGTCCGGCGGCGCGGTGATCGCGTTCGTCTCGGCATCGCCGTCGGTCGATCGGCTGATCGAAGTCGACGAGGTTCGCGTCGGCGAGATCCATCGGCCGCGCCGGGTCGTCGCCGTCCCCGGCGGCAAGGGGCTCAACGCCGCGCGCGCGGCGCATGCGCTCGGCGCGCGGACGGTCGCCATCGCGCTGCTCGGCGGGCACGCGGGCAACTGGATCGCCCAGGAGCTGCGGATCGAGGGCGTCGCCGTCGAGGTCGTCGAGGGTCCTGGCGAGTCGCGCGTGTCACTCAGCGTCGCGCCGCACGGCGGCGGTGCGCTGACCGAGTTCTACGAGCCCGCCCCCGCAGTCGACGAGGGCGTGTGGGCGGCGCTCGAGCTGGCCGTCGAGCGCGCCGCGCGCGATGCCCGCTGGGTCGCGATCTCCGGCTCGCTGCCCCCCGGCGCGCCGCCCGAGGCCTACCGCCGGCTCGCCGATGCCGCGCGCCGCGCGGGCGCGCTCGTCGCGCTCGACGCCCGCGACGACGGTCTCGCCGCGGGACTGCGCGCGCGACCCGACTTCGTGAAGGTCAACGCCGGCGAGGCAGCCGAGCTCGGCCTGTCAAGCGCCGCCGAGCTGCGGATCGCCGCGGGCGGCCGCGAGGCGGTCGCCGCCCTGACCCATGGCGCGGACGGCATGGAGCTCGCGCTCCCCGACGGCACCGAGCTGCGGACGACGCCGCCGGCGCTCGGCGGCTACCCGGTGGGCAGCGGCGACGCAGCGCTGGGCGGCTTCCTGACCGCACTGGACATCGGCGGGAGCTGGGAGGCGGCGCTCTCGATGGCCTCGGGCGCCGCCGCCGCCAATGCCGAGCAGCCCGGCGCGGGGCGGCTGGACGGCGCCCGCGCCCACGAGCTGGCGCTCGCCGCGCGCCCCTCTTGAAGCCTCGCCCGAGGGTGCTAGATTTAACTGCCCAAGCGCCGCGGGGTGGAGCAGTCAGGTAGCTCGTCGGGCTCATAACCCGAAGGTCGCAGGTTCGAATCCTGCCCCCGCTATACGAGTAAAGCCCTGCATACGCGGGGCTTTTCTCGTTGTTGGGGCCGCCGCGGCGGCTCCTGTCGGCGGGTGCAGGACCAGGGTGCAGGACCAACTTGCGCGTCAGCCCGAGCCGGGCCGGCTCAGCAACGCCTCGTGCACGGCGTGCTCGTGCGCCTCCCGCACCGCGTCGCGGACCGCGGGCTCGCCGATGCCGAACAGCACGCTGACGCCCTTCGGCGCCGAGAAGGTCAGGTCGAACGCGGCGACACGCACGCCGCCCTGGGCACTTCGCAAGGGAGAGCCGTCGCGCGGGTCGTTCCCAGCGAGCACGCTGCGCAGCGCGGCCGCGTCGACCGGCCCTTGCAGGCCGAGGCGTGCGCTCCCGGCGCCGACCCACGAGCCGTGCGCCTCAGTGCCGCCGAGGTAGTACTCCTCCGCGCCGTCGCCAACGCTCTCGATCGCCTCGACGCGCCCTTCCGCCTGGTCGAGGTAGTACTTGGCCTGGCCGGCCACGAGCTTGCCGATGGAGAGCATCGACACTCAAGCCGCTGAGAGGCGCCCGTGGGCCAGAATTACTCGTCGGCCGCCGCGGCGACGCCGGTGACAACGTCACCAGCTGGCTGCTGGTGGTCGTAAGCTACGAGCAAGAGCTGGCGCGCGTGATCTCGGCGCTGGCCACGAGGAAGGCCCCGCCGTCGTGGAGCGCGTGAACATCACCATCGGACCGGTCGTCTTCGACCATGCCGACTACGACGCCGAGTCCGACGTGCTCTACCTCCATGTCGGCGATCCGCAGGAGGCCGAGGGCGAAGAGACACCCGAGGGCCACGTGCTGCGCTACGCGCCGGGCACGCATCGCATCGTCGGGCTCACGGTGCTCAACGCGAAGTGGCTACTCGATCGCGACGGCCACCTCACGCTGACGATTCCAGAGCAGGTCCAGACCAGCGCCGACAGCCTCGCGCCGGCACTGCTCGCGTCCTGAGCGTCTCCGACGAGCCGGGCCTACCGGTCCGGTGCCGCCAAGTTGTCGGCGACCCGGGTCGTGTCGGCCGCGGGGCTGGCACGAAGTGCACGGGTGTGTCGGTAGTTGGGGTTGTTTATGGTCGTGTCGCCTGGGCGCTTCGACTGAAGCGCCGCAACGGGGCGAGGGCGTCCGCGCGGCTCAGGCGTCAGCGCGTCTAGGTGTCGGCAAATGTGCTGTTGGTCTTGCGGACGCGTGGCGCTGTCTCGGTCCTGGCGAACGGCTTGAGGAACTATTCGGCTGCCGCTTCCACGCGAGGCTGTCGCATAAACACCCATGGATGAGCAGGACTGCTCAGCGATGGGAGATCACGGGGATTGAGCGCGCAAGCGAGCGTGCCGGCCCACTCAGGCGGTGGATCGGAACCCTCAGAGAGGCCCCCGCCCAATCCGGGACATCGGGTCCCGAGTCGTCGGGACTTATGCGACAGCCTCCATGGAAAAGGGCAGTCATCGTGCGCGTCGCTCCGCGCGCCGCCGACGCTCCCACCTGGACGCTCCTGTACATGGAGTGTCGCGTCGGTTAGCTTCACACCATGGCAATCCTCATCCGGTATGCGCCGTCGTCGTTGACGCGCGAGCAGTACGACAAGGTCAACGAGATCCTTCAGGAGAATGGCCCCGAAGGACCCCCGCCACCGCTCCAACTCCACGTCATGTTCGGTGAGGAGCCGGACCTTCGCGTCAGTGAGGTCTGGGAATCTGAGAACGCCTGGCAGCAGGCTTGGGATGGAGGCCTCAAGGCCGCGCTGTCGACAGCCGGCGTTGCGCTTCCCGAGCCCGAGAAGTTCCCGGTCCACGAGATGTGGGGCAGCCGCGTGGCTGAATGACCACGCCACCCAGCGCACGACCGCCACGGCGCAACGCGGACTATCGCAACGGACGGAGGCTGTCGCATAAGTCCGGGCGGAGCGCGCTCCGCCGAGAAGTCGACTCAAAATGAGTCGTTCTAAGGGCTTGTGAGAAGGCCCCGAGGCAAATCAGTCGCCGCGAAACGGCCCTTGCAGCCGTGCCGCCGATATATGCGACAGCCTCGCCTCCAAGCGACAGCGCGTATCGAGGTCGAAGGCCGCGCTGCGGCCTGATCACGCACTAGCCA
>JAXDHR010000248.1:0-7845 GCA_034664425.1 Solirubrobacteraceae bacterium | reverse complement strand
ACGGGAACCGAGCCGGCCGAGTACCTGCTCTACAAGGACGTCCACCGCGACGGGTTCTAGGGCCCGATCTCTAGCGCGAGAGGCGCCGGAGCACGCCGGCGAGCACATCGACGCCCTGCCTGACCTGCTCCGGCGGCGTGTACTCGTCGGGGTGGTGGCTGATGCCGCCGCGGCTGGGCACGAAGACCATCCCGACCGGCACGCGCGCCGCGAGGATCATCGCGTCGTGGTAGGCACCCGAGATCATGCGCCGGTGGCTGAGGCCGAGCTCCGCGCAGGCGGCGGCCGCGGCGTCGACGACCAGCGGGCTGCAGGTGACGGGCGGGTCCTGCACGATCGGGGTGACGTCGACCCTCAGGTCGCGGCGCGCGGCGATCGCGCGTGCCGCCGCGACGAGCCCGTCGACGACGGCCTCGCGAGCCTCGAGGTCGGAGTCGCGCACGTCGACGTCGAGCTCGACCTCGCCCGGCACGACGTTGATCGCGCCCGGCGACACGCGCAGGACCCCGACGGTGCCGACCGTCGTGGCGCTCGGCGACTCGCGCGCGAGCCGCTCGAGCTCGACCATCGCCTCCGCGGCACCGGCGAGCGCGTCACGGCGCAGCGCCATCGGCGTCGCGCCGGAGTGCGTCGCCGCGCCGTGGAATGACAGGCGGAAGTCGTGCGGCGCCGCGATCGCGGTGACGACGCCGATCGCCTCCCCGCCCGTCTCGAGCACGATGCCCTGCTCGATGTGCAGCTCGACGAAGGCGTGGACCGTCCCGGGGTCGAGCACGCAGTCGGGCACGCGATCGGGGTCGAGGCCGGCCTGCTCGAGCGCCTGCGCGAGCGTCACGCCGTCGCGGTCGTGGAGGCGGTCGAGGTCGTCGCGGCCGAGGGCGCCGACGAGCGCCCGCGAGCCGATGCAGCCCGTGCCGAAGCGCGGCTCCTCACCGGCGAACGCGATCACCTCGACGGAGCGCCGCGGGTCGTGCCCGTCCGCGCGTAGCGTGCGCACCGCCTCGATCGCCCCGAGCACGCCGACGACGCCGTCGTAGCGGCCGGCGTTGAGCGTCGTGTCGACGTGCGAGCCGGTGACGACGCGCGGGGCGTCCGGCTCGCTGCCGGTCCAGCGGCCCCAGAGGTTGCCGAAGGCGTCGAGGCGCGTCTGCATGCCGGCGTCGCGCATCCGCTCCGCGACCCACGCCAGGCCGGCCGCGTAGGTGGGGGTGAAGACCTCCCGGGTGATCCCGCCCGCGTCCGGGTCGTCATTGAACTCGGCGAGGGCGTCGATCGCCGTGGCCAGGTCGCCGGGGTCGTTCACCGCGCGCACGCTATCCGCTCGTGACGAGCCGTCCGCGCGGCGGGCCGGCGAGCTGCCCGCCGAGCGCGATCGTCCTGCCGCGGAGGATCGTGCGGGCGACGCGTACGCGCGTCGAGCGGCCGGCGAACGGGGTGACCGGGTGGCGCTGGAGCAGCCGCTCGGGCTCGATCGTCTCCCCGGCGGCTAGGTCGACGAGCACGAGGTCGGCGTCCGCGCCGGCCTCGAGCGCGCCCTTGCCCCGCAGCGCGAAGCGCCGCGCCGGGAACGTCGCGGCGGCACTCGCGATCAGCGCCGGGTCGAGGCCGCGCTCGAGCGCGCCGTCGAGCGTCAGCGCGAGCAGCGTCTGCGCCCCGGCGATCCCGCCCCAGGCCGCGAACGCGTCACCCTGCTTGAGCGCCGGCGGCGCGGGCGAGTGGTCGGAGGTGATCATCGGCAGCGAGCCGTCCGCGAGCGCCTCCCACAGCGCGTCGACCTCGAGGGCCGGGCGCAGCGGCGGCGCGCACTTCGCGATCGTGCCGAGCCGCGCCGCATCGTCCTCGTCGAGCAGCAGGTAGTGCGGGCAGGTCTCGCACGTGACATCCGCGCCGCGGGACCGGGCCTCGGCGACGAGCGCGACGCCGCGGCCGGTCGAGACGTGGACGACGTGCAGCGAGCAGCGCGTGTCCTCGGCGAAGGCGATCGCGCGGGCGATCGCCTCGGTCTCGGCGACCACGGGGCGGGACGCGAGCCAGTCGCGCATCGCGGTGCGCCCCGCAGCGATCGCGCGGGTGGCCAGCGCTGCCGTGAGCTCGCGGTTCTCCGCGTGGACGGCGACGGGGAGACCGAGCTCGGCGGCCCGGGCCATGCCCTCGTAGAGCGTCAGGTCGTCGGCGGCCGCGAAGTCGTCGATGCCCGAGTCGGCCATGAACGCCTTGAAGCCGATGACGCCGCGCTCGGCGAGTCCCGCGAGGTCGCCGAGGTTGCCTGGCACGAGGCCGCCCCAGAGCGCGAAGTCGACCCGCGCTCTGCCCTCGGCGGCGGCGCGCTTGGCGTCGAAGGCGGCCGCGTCGGTGGTCGGGGGATGTGCGTTGAGCGGCATGTCGACGCAGGTCGTCGCGCCGCCGGCCGCGAGTGCCGCTGTGCCGGTCGCCCAGCCCTCCCAGTCCGCGCGGCCCGGGTCGTTGAGGTGCACGTGGGCGTCGACGACGCCGGGAAGCACGTGCAGCCCCGTCGCGTCGATCGTCGCGCGGGCGCCGCGGTCGTCGAGCTCCGGCGCGATGGCGCTGATGCGCCCGTCCTCGACGGCGAGCTCGATCGGCGCTCCCGCCGCGTCGCGGGCGCCGCGGATGTGCAGGTCGGCGCTCATGCGAGGTCCGCCACGGTGCGCTCGAGCACGTCGATCGCGACGTCGACGTCGTCGCCGCGGACCGCCTCGTCGGGATGGTGGCTGACTCCGCCGGCGCAGCGGACGAACAGCATCGCCACCGGCGTCAGCGCCGCGAGCGCGACGCCGTCGTGGCCCGCGCCGCTCGCCAGCCGCTCGACCGCGACGCCCTCCGCCGCGACCGCGCGGGCGAGCGCGCTCGCCAGGGCCGGGTCGCAGCGCACCGCGGCGTTGGACTGGACGAGCTCCCAGCGGGCGCGCACGTTGCGCGCCCCGGCCGCCGCTCCCGCGGCCGCCCGCAGCGTCTCGACGGCGCGCTCGCGGACCGCGTCGTCGGCGTGGCGGACGTCGAGCGACGCCGTGACCGCCCCCGGGATCACGTTCCCAGCGTTCGGCGCGACGGCGATCTCGCCCACCGTGGCGACGAGGCCGGGCTGCTCGCGCGCGGCCGCCTCGACGGCCGTGATCCACTCCGCGGCCGCCGCCAGCGCGTCGCTGCGGCGGTCCATCGGCGTCGTGCCCGCGTGGCCGGCGCGGCCGTCGAAGCCGACGCTCGCGCGCGTCTGGCCTGCGATCGCGGTGACGACGCCGACGGGGAGGTCGCGCGCCTCCAGCACCGGACCCTGCTCGATGTGGACCTCGAGGTAGCCGCGCAGCGACGCCGGATCGCGCGCAAGCGACGCGATCGCGTCCGGGTCGCCGCCCCAGCTGCGCAGGGCGTCGGCGAGCGCGATCCCATCGCCGTCGCGGCGGCTCAGCCAGGCGCCGTCGAAGCGCCCGGCGAGCGCCGCGCTGCCGAGATACGCCGTGCCGTAGCGCAGGCCCTCCTCGTCGGCGAAGGCGACGACCTCCAGCGCGCACGGCGGCGTGCGGCCGGCGAGCGCGAACCGCTCTGCCACGGCCAGGGCGGCGAGCACCCCGAGCGGTCCGTCGTAGCGACCGGCGTCACGCACGGAGTCCAGGTGCGAGCCGAGCAGCAGCGTCTGCTCGCCGGCGCCGTCGAGGCGTCCGACGAGGTTGCCGACGGCGTCGACGCGCGCCGCCAGGCCGGCCTCCTCCATCCAGCCGGCGACGGCATCGCGGGCGCGGGCGAGCGCGGGCGTCGCGAACCGCCGCGTGATCCGCCCCTCCTCCTCGCTGCAGGCGGCGAGCGCGTCGCAGCGCTCGAGGACGGATGCGGCGGTGGCGGAGGGCACCCGCGCAAGATAAAGGGGCCTGGCCCCTTTATCCTCGCCGCCGTGCCGTACGCCGTCGCCGAGATCGACGCGATGGACGCCGCCGGGTTCCGCGCGGCGTTCGGGTCCGTCGTCGAGCATTCGCCGTGGGTCGCGGACGCCGCGCATCGCCGCGCGCCGTTCGGCAGCGCGGCCGGACTCGGGCTGGCGTTCACCGCTGCAATCCGCGAGGCCGGCGGGGAGCAGCGGATGCAGCTGCTGCGCGCCCACCCCGAGCTCGCCGGCCGCGAGGCGCAGGCGGGCGAGCTGACGGAGGCCTCGCTCGAGGAGCAGCGGTCGGCGCGGCTCGATCGCCTCTCGCCGGCCCAGCTCGCCGACCTGCGCGAGATCAACGCCGCCTACCGCGAGCGCTTCGGCTTCCCCTTCATCTCGTGCGTGCGCGAGCACTCGGTCGCGTCGCTGCTGATCTGGGGGCGCGCGCGGCTCGAGCGCGAGCCCGACGCCGAGGCGCGCACCGCGCTCGCCGAGGTCGACAAGATCGTCGGTCTGCGCCTGCAGGCGCTGGTGGGGGGATGATCACCACCCACGTCCTCGACACGGCACGGGGGCGGCCCGCCGCCGGCATCGCCGTGCGTCTCGAGCAGGCGGGCCCCGGCAGCGGCAGCCACTACACCCTGGTCGGCGAGGGCACCACGGACGCCGACGGGCGAACGCCCGAGCTTGTCCCGCCGGGCACGGAGCTCGAGGCGGGCCGCTACCGCCTGCGCTTCGACACCGCCGCCTACCTGGACGGTGACGCCTTCTACCCCGAGGTCGCGATCGCATTCACCGTCACCCACCCGGAGGAGCATCATCACGTGCCGCTGCTGCTCAGCCCGTACGGCTACACGACCTACCGGGGGAGCTGATGCTGGGCGCCGACCAGTACGGCAAGTCGGAGATCCGCGTCCTCAAGGTCATCCGCGGCGGCGAGCGCCACGCGCTGCGCGACCTGACCGTCGACGTCACGCTGCGCGGGGACTTCGAAGCCGTGCACGTCGCCGGCGACAACGCCGGGCTGCCGGCGACGGACACGATGCGCAACGTCGTGTACGCGCTTGCCGCCGAGGATCCGCTCGACTCCGTGCCCGCCTTCGCCGCCGCGCTGGTCGCCCACTGGCTCGCCGACGACGCCGTCCGCGAGGCGCGCGTGCGGGTTCGCGAGCATGCCTGGCAGCGGCTGGGCGGCGAGCAGCCGAACGCGTTCCAGCGCGGCGCGGGCGGCACGCGCGTGCACACGGTCACCGGCGACGGCGCACGCACCTCGCATGCGGGCGGCCTCGAGGATCTGCTCGTCCTGCGCAGCTCGGGCTCGGCCTTCGCGGGCTTCGCCCGCGACCGCTACACCACTCTGCCGGAGACCGACGACCGCATCCTGGCCACGGTCGTGACGGCGAGCTGGGACTACGCGCGCGAGCCGGGCGAGGACAGCTGGGCCGCCGTGCGCGACGCCCTGCTGCGCGCCTTCGGCGACCACGACTCGCCCTCCGTCCAATACACGCTGCACCACATGGGCGTGGCCGTGCTCGAGCAGCATCACGACGTCGAGCGGATCGCGCTCTCGCTGCCCAACCGGCATCACCTGCCGTTCGACGTCTCCCGCTTCGGAATCCAGAGCCGCAACGAGGTCTTCCAGCCCACGACCGAGCCCTACGGGCTGATCGAAGCGACGATCGAGCGCTAGGCGGCCTCGCCGCCGGGCTGGCGGGCTGGCGCGTGCTGCGCCGTCGTCCCGCCAGCGTCTACCCTGCGCCGAATGCCAAGAGACCGGGCCGAACGGCTGGCGCTGATCGAGGCGGCGTTCCGCATCGCCAACGAGCGGATGGCCGCCTGGGAGGAGGCGCCGGAGGAGGAGCCCGCGCTGTACTTCTGCGAGTGCGGGAGGCTGGAGTGCCGGGAGAAGCTGTCGCTCACCCGCGCGCAGTACGAGCACGTCCGCGCGAAGCCCGAGCACTTCTTCGTCCAGCCCGGCCACGAGATCGAGGACGTCGAGGACGTCGTCGAGCACGGGGACGGCTTCGTCGTCGTGGAGAAGCCCGGCGAGGTGATGCACCTCGCCCGCGGCACGGACCCCCGCTCGCAGACGTCGGGCCCGGGTCGTGGCGAAGCCGACGAGCTGGCCGACGAGATCGACTAGACCGCGGCGGTCTTGAGCCGCCGCGCGCGCTTGGCGCGGGTGACCTGCTGGAGCTCGACCTTGCGCAGCCGCACGACCTTCGGGGTGACCTCGACGCACTCGTCCTCGCGCAGGAACTCGAGCGCCTGGTCGAGCGAGAGCTTGCGCGGCGGCACCAGGCGGATCAGCACGTCGCTGGTGGAGGACCGCACGTTGGTGAGGTGCTTCTCCTTGGTGGCGTTGACGTCGAGGTCGTCGGCGCGGGAGTTCTCGCCCACGATCATGCCCTCGTACACCTCCTCGCCCGGCTCGACGAACAGCGCACCGCGCTCCTGCAGGTTGAACAGCGCGAACGAGGCGGTGACGCCGCGGCGGTCGGCCACGAGCGCGCCGGTCGGGCGCAGGCGCATCTCGCCCGCCCACGGCTCCCAGCCGTCGAAGACGTGGTGGAGCATGCCGGTGCCGCGCGTCTCGGTGAGGAACTCCGTGCGGAAGCCGATCAGGCCGCGGGCGGGGACGAGGTAGTCCATCCGCACCCAGCCCGTGCCGTGGTTGACCATCTGCTCCAGGCGCCCCTTGCGCAGCGCGAGCAGCTGCGTGACGACGCCGACGTAGTCGTCGGGCACGTCGATCGTCAGGCTCTCGACCGGCTCGTGCTGCCTGCCGTCGATCTCGCGGATGACGACCTCGGGCTTGCCGACGGTCAGCTCGAAGCCCTCGCGGCGCATGAGCTCGACGAGGATCGCGAGCTGCAGCTCGCCGCGGCCCTGCACCTCCCAGGCGTCCGGCCGGTCCGTGTCGAGCACACGGATCGAGACGTTGCCGACGATCTCCGCGTCGAGCCGGTTCTTGATCTGGCGGGCGGTGACCTTGTCGCCGTCCTTGCCCGCCAGCGGCGCGTTGTTGATCCCGATCGTGACCGAGATCGCCGGCTCGTCGACGGTGATGACCGGCAGCGCGCGGGGATCCTCGGCGTCGGCGAGCGTCTCGCCGATCGTCACATCGGGCAGGCCGGCCACCGCGGCGATCTCGCCCGGCCCGGCCTCGTCGGCGGGCACGCGGTCGAGCGCGTCGGTGACGAACAGCTCGGCGATCTTCGCGCGCTGCAGCGTCCCGTCCGCCCGGCACCAGGTGATCGGCTCGCCCTTGCGCAGGGTGCCGTTGCGCACGCGGCAGATCGCGAGCCGGCCGAGGTAGGGCGAGGCGTCGAGGTTGGTCACGTGCGCCTGCAGCGGGTGACCCTCCTCGTACTCGGCGGGGGGCACGTGCGAGACGAGCAGGTCCATCAGCGGGCGCAGGTCGGTGCCGCGCTCCGCCGGGTCGAGCGAGGCCTGGCCGTCGCGGGCGACCGTGTAGACGATCGGGAACTCGATCTGGTCCTCGGCGGCGTCGAGGTCGATGAAGAGCGCGTAGACCTCGTCGACCACCTCGGCGATGCGCGCGTCCGGCCGGTCGACCTTGTTGATGACGAGGATCACGGGAAGGTGGCGCTCGAGCGCCTTGCGCAGCACGAAGCGCGTCTGCGGCAGCGGGCCCTCGGCGGCGTCGACGAGCAGCAGGACGCCGTCGACCATCTCCAGCGACCGCTCGACCTCGCCGCCGAAGTCGGCGTGGCCCGGCGTATCGACGATGTTGAGCTTGACGTCGTCGTAGCGGACCGCGGTGTTCTTGGCGAGGATCGTGATGCCGCGCTCGCGCTCGAGGTCCATCGAGTCCATGACGCGCTCGTTGACGTCCTGGTTCTCGCGGAACGCGCCGGACTGCCACAGCATCGCGTCGACCAGCGTCGTCTTCCCGTGGTCGACGTGGGCGACGATGGCGACGTTGCGGAGGTCCTCGCGGCGGGGCA
>JAXDHR010000247.1:0-30332 GCA_034664425.1 Solirubrobacteraceae bacterium | reverse complement strand
GGTGGTCGACCTGCGTGAGGTAGTCGAGGTGGCGCTCGGACAGCCGCGGGACCGGCGAGAAGAAGCGCCGGTAGCGCGACTCGGGGCTCAGCCGCTCGAACCCCTCGCGCAGGTCGTCGCGATCATCCGGCTCGATCGGCCGGATCACGATGCGCGATCCGTCGCGCAGGGTGAGCGCTCGCTCGATCACCGGACAGGTCCTCCCGCGTGGTCAGCCCCCGAGCGGCGAGGGCGGGATCCGCGTGCTGCCGCGCACGCCTTCGATCACCATTCCCACTTCGTCGACGAAGCACCACGACCAGTCCTCGCCCGGCTCGATCGAGCGGGCGATCGGGTGCTCGGTCCCCTGGGCGTGCGCCGTCGCGTGTCGGCCGGGCGAGCTGTCGCAGCAGCCGATGTGGCCGCACTCGAGGCAGATGCGCAGATGCAGCCACTTGCCGCCGGCGGCGAGGCAGTCCTCGCAGCCGTCGACGGCCTCGGGAAGCTCCGTGACCTGGATGTGGTCGAGATGGGTGCAGGTCGGCATGGCAGCTCCTCAGCGGATCGGAAGGCGGACACGGAAGGTGGTGCGGCCGGGCACCGACGCGATGCCGAGCGTGCCGTCGTGGCGATCGACGACGATCCGCCGCGCGGTCGCAAGGCCGAGGCCGGTGCCGTGACCGACGTCCTTGGTGGTGAAGAACGAGTCGAAGACGTGCTCGCGGATCTCGGCGGGGATGCCGGGCCCGTCGTCTGAGACGTCGATCTCTGCGCACGAGCCCTCGCGACGCGTGGCGATCGTGATCGTCCCCGACCCGCCGAGCGCGTCGATCGCGTTGTCGAGCAGGTTCGTCCAGACCTGGTTGAGCTCGGAGCCGTGGACCGTCAGCTTCGGCAGCGCGCGGTCGTACTCGCGCACGACCTCGATCTGCGTGTGCTTGAGCTTGTGGCCGAGCACGGCGAGCGTCGTCTCGAGCCCCTCGTGCAGGTCGACCTCGACGAGGCCGCCGCGATCCATGTAGGCGTACGCCTTGACCGAGCCGACGAGGCTCGACATCCGGCGGGTGGACTCCTGCAGCTCGCTCACGAGCCCGCGCGCCGCGAGCGTCGCGGCGATCCAGCGCAGCGCGACGCCGGTCGCCGGCCCGGCCGCGGCGGCGACCCGATCGAGCCACTCCTGGGTCACCCCGGCGGCGCCGAGCGGCTCGGCGAGCTGCCATGCGTCGGGCACCTGGAGCTCCTCGAGACGGTCGAGCAGCTCGTCCTCGGCGTCGGCTGCGTCGAGGGCGTCGAGGGCGGTGCGGCCGTCCGCGCCCGCCTGGGCCTCGCGCTGCAGCGCGACGAGCTTGGCCGCCTGCGCCCGCTCGACCCCAGCGTCGACGAAGCTCGCCAGCGCGCTCGCGAGCACGTCGAGTGCCTCCTCGAGCTGCGCGGCGGCGCGCGAGGCGGCCGCGGCCGGGTTGTTGAGTTCGTGCGCGAGGCCGGCAGCCATCGTGCCCAGCGAGGCGAGCCGCTCGCGGTTGGACTCGATGTCCGCGATTCCCCGGAACACCGGCGCGACCTGTTGCATGACGCGCTGGTGGATCACGGGCTGCGCGAGCGCCAGCCGGCGGAAGTCGGGTGCGGCGACGACGCACAGCCGGCAGTCGGTCTCGGCCTGCATGCGCACCGGCAGCGGGCCGCCGGTCAGCGCGTTGATCGCGCCCATCCACGTCGGCGCACGATGACGGCCCGCCGGCTCGGTGCGGTCGCCCTCGATCAGCAGCGCCTGGGCCTCGCCCTCGAACAGCAGCTGCAGACCGGGCTCGACCTCGCCCTTGTCGGCGACGAGCTCGCCGGAGGGCACCTCGCGGCAGCTCGCGACCGCGAGCCACGCGTCGAGCTCCGCGTCCTGCAGCCCGTCGAAGAGGTCGATCGTGCGCAGCTCGTCGCGCGTGAGCTCGCGGACGGTCATGCGTCGACCAGGTACTCGTGCACCAGCGACACGGCCATCGACCCCTCCCCCACCGCGCTCGCCACGCGCTTGATCGAGCGCGCCCGCACGTCGCCCGCCACGAACACCCCGGGCACCGTCGTCTCGAGCAGCCGCGGCTCGCGCTTCAGCGGCCAGCCCGCGGCGCGGGCGTCCGCCCCGGCGAGGATGAAGCCGCGCGCGTCGCGCGCCACCACGCCGTCGAGCCAGTCCGTGCGCGGGAGCGCACCGATGAACACGAAGCAGGCATCGACGTCCACGATCTCCTCGTCGCCGCCCTCCTGCACGCGCAGGCGCCGCAGCCGGCCGGCTTCGCCCTCGGCGGCGGCGACGGTGGCCCCCGTCCTGACCTCGATGTTCGCCAGGGCCGCGATCTGCTCGATCAGGTAGTGCGACATCGAGCGCTCGAGCCCCGCGCCGCGGACGAGCATCGTCACCCGCGCCGCGTAGCCGGAGAAGTAGACCGCGGCCTGCCCGGCGGAGTTGGCGCCGCCCACGACGACGACGTGCTGGTCGGCGCACGAGCGGGCCTCGGTCAGCGCAGCGCCGTAGTAGACGCCGGCGCCGGTGAAGTCGGCGAAGCCGGGCGCGTCGAGCTGGCGGTAGGAGACGCCCGAGGCGACCAGCACGCAGTTGGCGCTCAGGCTGCCGCCGCCGGAGAGGTCGACGAAGCGCCCGGCGCCCTCGACGCGCAGTGCACGCGCATCCCGCACGGACAGCAGTTCGGCGCCCAGCCGGCGGGCCTGGTCGGTCGCGCGGCGAGCGAGGTCGGAGCCGCTGAGCCCGGCCGGGAAGCCGAGGTAGTTCTCGATCCGGCTCGACTGCCCGGCCTGGCCGCCGGGCGCGTCACGCTCGACGAGCACCGTCCGCAGCCCTTCCGACGCGCCGTAGACGGCCGCGGCGAGCCCCGCGGGCCCGCCTCCGACGATCACGAGGTCGTAGTGCTCCTGCGCCGGTTGCGCGGTGACCCCGAGGCGCTCGGCGAGCTCGAGGATGGTCGGGCGCTCGAGCACGGAGCCGTCCTCGAGCAGCGCGACCGGCAGGCGCTCGCCGTCGACCCCGGCGACCTGAAGCAGCTCGCGCGCCTCGCCGTCGCGCTCGACGTCGAGCCAGCGCGCCGGCACCCGGTTGCGAGCGAGGAAGTCGCGCAGGTCGTGCGACTCCTTCGAGAAGCGGTGCCCGATCACCCGCACGCCACCCGCCTCGAGCGCCGCTCCCGCCTCCCAGGTGGTCAGCAGGTCCTCGACGACCGGGAACAGCTGCTCCTCGGGGGGATCCCAGGGCTTGAGCAGGTAGTAGTCGAGCGCGACGTCGTTGATCGCGGAGATCGCGGCCTCGGTGTCCGCGTAGGCGGTGAGCAGGACGCGCTTGGCGTCGGGCACGATCTGCCGCGCGCGGACGAGGTAGTCGGTCCCCGCCATGCCCGGCATCCGCTGGTCGGCGATCAGCAGCGCGACGTGCTCTCCGCGGGCGCGCACCTGGCCCAGCAGCTCGAGGGCCTCGGCGCCAGAGCCCGCGCGCATGATCCGGTAGCGCTCCCCGAAGCCGCGCCGCAGGTCTCGCGCGACGGCGGCGAGCACCGCCGGCTCGTCATCGACGGCAACGATCGCCGGGCGTCGTTCGGCGGGCACTGCCGCTGAGTCTACGAGCGCGTGAGCGGCACCGCTTGCGTCAGGTGACGGCGAGGCGCGCAGCCGCGCGCGCGGAGCGCACCGCGGCGAGCAGCGAAGCGGTGTCGTAGGCGCCGTAGTGCCGGCGGCCGTTGATGAAGAACGTCGGCGTTCCGGTCACGCCGCTCGCGTCGGCGGTCGCGACGTCGTCGCGCACGCGCGCCGCGTGGCGGCGGCGGCGCACGTCGTCGGAGAAGCGCTCGGCGTCGAGGCCCAGCTCCTCCGCGTATCCGCGCAGCGCCCGCGCGGTCAGCTCGTCCTGGTGGGCGAACAGCAGGTCGTGCATCTGCCAGAACGCGCCCTGGGCGGCGGCCGCCTCGGCCGCCTCGGCGGCAAGCTGCGCGTGCGGGTGCACGTCGGCGAGCGGCAGGTGCCGGAAGACGAAGCGCAAATCGTCGTCGCAGGCGCTCAGCAGCTCGCGGATGATCGGCTCGGCCTGCCCGCAGTACGGGCATTCGAAATCGCCGTACTCGACGAGCGTGATCGGCGCATCGTCGACGCCGCGGACGTGGTCGCGCTCCGGATCGACCTCGTCGGCGAGGTCGATGATCTGCTCGGCCGTGCCCTGGAACTGGCGCGCGCGCACGGTGTCGGGGATGTGCTCCATCGCGCGGAACATGGCGAGCGCGATCAGCGGCGAGACGACCGCCGAGCCGAGCACGCCGAGCTTGGCCTCGTCGAGCTCGAGGCCCGTGAAGGCGAGGCCGGCGATCAGCAGCGACACCGTAAAGCCGATGCCGGCCACCGCCGCGGTGCCCGCCAGCCCGGGCCAGGTCACGACGAGCCGCGCGCCGCGGCGCGTCCCGAGCCAGGCCGCGAGCAGGATCCCCGCCGGCTTGCCGACCGCGTAGGCGAGCACGATCCCGAGGGTGATCGGCGAGCGGATCGCGTCGCCGAGCAGACCGCCACCGAGGTCGATGCCGGCGTTGGCGAGCGCGAACAGCGGCACGACGACGAAGCTCGTCCACGGGTGCAGCCGGTACTGGAGCCGCTCGTTGGGAGAGACGGCGGACGCGAACGAGCGCTGCGCCGAGTCGGCGAGCGCCGGCGTCGGCTGCTCGCGGAAGGCCCGTGCGACCTCCGTCGTGTGCTCGAGCTCCTCGCGGCCGGGCGGGTAGGCGGTGGTGATCAGGCCGATCGCCAGACCGGCGATGACCGGGTCGACGCCGGATTCGAACATCGCCAACCAGATCCCCACGCTCGCGAGCACGGCCGCCGCGGCGCGCCAGCGGCCGGCGAAGCGCAGCGCGATCAGGACGCCGAAGAGGGCGAGGGCGACGGCGAGCGCCATGACGTCGATCCGCTCCGAATAGGCGACCGCGATGACCACGAGCGCGACGAGGTCGTCGATGACGACGAGCGTCAGCAGGAAGACCCGCAGCCGCGTGGCGCCGCGCGGCGCGACGAGGCTGAGCGCGCCGAGCGCCAGCGCGGTGTCGGTCGAGATCGCCACGCCCCAGCCGTGCGCGCCGTGGCCGCCGGCGTTGATCGCCAGGTAGACCGCCACCGCACAGGCCATGCCGCCGAGCGCGCCGACCACCGGGATCGCGAGCCGGCGGCGCTCGCGCAGCTCGCCGAGGTCGAGCTCGCGCTTGGCCTCGAGCCCTACGACGAGGAAGAAGAACGTCATCAGGCCCTGATCGACCCAGCCGCGCAGGTCCGTGGCCAGGACGTGGTCGCCGAGCGAGAGCGCCAGCCGGGTCGTCCACACCGACGCGTAGGACGCCGGCGAGACGTTCGCCCACAACAGCGCCGCGACGACCGCCGCGACGAGCACCGCCGCGCCGCCTTCCTCCGCTCCCAGGAAATCGCGGACGGGCGAGGCGAGGTTGCGGGCCCACGCCGTGCGTCCGGTGGCTGAGCCGTTCGAGTCCGGACGATCGGGCGCGGTCACGACGCTCCGGAGCATAGGTCGCGAAGCTTTCCGGGGCGATGCGGGTAGTGATGCTCGAGACGTTCGAGCGGGAGGTGCAGGATGAGGGGCAGGATCTGGATCGCTGGCGCCTGCGCGCTTGCGGCGGCGGTGCCCGTCGCGATCGAATCGCCGGCCGCGGGGGCGGCCATGCCGACGCCGCTCAAGCAGCCGACGGCGACCGGCAGGGGCGGCGGCGCGGCGACGATGAGCCCGTACGCGACGCAGGCGGCGATCGACGTGCTCAAGGACGGAGGCAACGCGGTCGATGCCGCCGTCGCCGCCGCGGCGACGCTCGGGGTCACCGAGCCGTTCGTGGCCGGCCCGGGCGGCGGCGGCTTCTTCGTCTACCGGAGGGCGAGCGACCGGAAGGTCTTCACGATCGACGGGCGCGAGAAGGCGCCGGCCGGCGCCAGGCCGGACATGTTCCTGGACGCCGGCGGCAAGCCAGAGGACTTCGAGACCGCGGTCGAGAGCGGCAAGAGCATCGGCGTGCCCGGCCAGGTGGCCACGTGGGCCGTTGCACTGCAGCACTTCGGGACGCGCACGCTCAAGCGGGTGTTCAAGCCCGCCGAGGCGGTCGCCAGACAAGGGTTCCCGCTCGACCAGGCGCTCGTGAGCGCGATCGCGGCGAACAAGAGCAAGCTCGCCCACTTCCCGGCCGCAGCGGGGCTCTACCTCCCTGGCGGCCAGGTGCCTCCGGTGGGCTATGTGCTCCGCAACCCGGATCTCGCCCACACCTACGCGCGCATCGGCCGCCACGGCTGGCGCTGGTTCTACACGGGACCGATCGCGAAGGAGCTGGCGAACCTGGTCCAGCATCCGTCGAACTCCCCCGGCACCGGGCCCGTGCAACCCGGCACGATGACCGCCGGCGACATGCGCAACTACACGGCGCCGCTGCGCAAGCCGGTCACGTGGAAGTACCGCGGCTACCGCCTCTGGGGGATGGCGCCGCCCACGAGCGGCGGCACCACGATCGGGGAGGCGATGAACATCCTCGAGAACTTCGACCAGGGCGGCGACCGCACGCAGGCGCTCTACCGCTACATGGAGGCCTCGAAGCTCGCCTACGCCGACCGCAACCAGTACGTCGGCGACCCCGATCACGTCGGCGTCCCGATCCACGGCATCCTCTCGCAGGCCTACGCGAACGACCGGGCCAAGCTGATCGGCCCGACCGCCGCGCCGGCGCCGGTCGCGTCCGGCAATCCGTGGGCCTACGACGGCGCGGGCGACCCGGGCGCGAACTATCGCGTGGCGGGGGGCGGCGTCGAGCAGCACACCAACCACCTCGTGGTCGCCGACCGCTGGGGCAACGTCGTGAGCTACACGAACACGATCGAGCAGATCGCGGGCTCGGGCATGCTGCTGCCCAACCGCGGCTTCCTGCTCAACAACGAGCTGACCGACTTCAACTTCCCGACGGGGACGGCGAACTCCGTCGCGCCGACGAAGCGGCCGCGCAGCTCGATGAGCCCGACGATCATCACCCGCAACGGCAAGCTCTTCGAGGCCGTGGGCTCGCCGGGCGGCGCGACGATCATCACCACCGTGCTGCAGACCGTGCTCGACCAGCTCGACTTCGGCATGAGCCTGCCGCAGGCGATCCAGTCGCCGCGCGTGAGCCAGGCGAACTCGGCCAAGGCAACCGCGGAGCAGGGCTTCATCGACCGCTACGGCGCGGGCCTGTCGGCGCTCGGGGAGCAGTTCACCTCGACGAACTACATCGGCATCGCCGCGGGGCTGCGCTACCTGCCGCGTGGGCGGCTGCAGACCGCCAGCGAGCGCTGGCGCGGCGGCGGGGGCAGTGCGATGGTCGTCAAGCCCTGACGCCCTCGGCGGCGTCCCGCGCGCACACGCGGGACGCCGCTCGCTCGTGATCCGGCTGCTGTGAGCGCCCGCTTGACCAGGAGAGTCGCGCGGCAGCTGAGGGATGTCATGCTCCGCGCGTGGGCGTGAACATCCGTGACTTCGGAACGGCGGACCACGACGCCGTCGTCGAACTGGCGCTGCGCGCCTGGGCACCCGTGTTCGCCTCGATGGAGGTCGTCCTGGGCGCCCAGCTGTCGACCCTCCTGCACGGCGAAGACTGGCGCGTGCATCAAGCGCGGTCGGTGAGCGAGGCGCTCTCCGACCCCGCGGGCCACCGCTGGGTCGCAGAGGCGGACGGCCGGCCGTCCGGCTTCGCCGTCGCCGCCACCGCGGATCCCGACCGTCGCATCGGCGAGATCGTGATGGTGGCCGTCGACCCCGCCGAGCAGCGCCGGGGAGTCGGGCGAGCGCTGACCGACCGTGCCACCGCATGGCTCCGAGACGCCGGCATGCGCGTGGCGGTGATCGGGACCGGCGGCGATGCCGGCCACGCCCCCGCGCGGCAGCTCTACGAGCAGGCCGGTTACCACCTGATGCCGGCGGCCCAGTACTTCATGGTCCTCTGACCGGCGCCGGCGCCGGTCACGGCTCGCCGATGTCCTCGTTCCAGAGCTCCGGTCGGGCGGCGATGAAGCCGGCGAGGAGCTGGACGCACTCGGCCGACGCCAGGTCGACGACCTCCACGCCGGCCTCGCGCAGCCAGTCGATCCCGCCGGAGAAGTTGACCGACTCACCGACCACCACCCTGGGGATCCCGAACTGGCGGACGAGGCCGCTGCAGTACCAGCACGGGGCCAGCGTGGTGACCATCACCGTGTCGCGGTAGCTGCGCCGGCGACCGCTGCGCCGGAACGCGTCGGTCTCGCCGTGCAGCGACGGATCCTGCTCCTGGACGCGCCGGTTGCGGCCCCGGCCCAGCAGCGTGCCGCCGGCGGTGAACAGCGCCGCCCCGATCGGGATGCCGCCCTCGGCGAGGCCCGCGCGAGCCTCCTCGAGCGCGATCTCGAGCAGCTCCCGATCCGTCATGGTCCCGCGCCGCCTCCCTCAGCCCTGCGGCCGGTAGGCGAGGTGGACCACGCCGTTCTCGTAGGACTCACAGGCCGCGAGCGCGAGCTTTCCGGGGGCCGCATCCTCGGGGAAGAGCCGCGGACCGCCTCCCCGGCTGAGCGGGTAGACGAAGAGATGCAGCTCGTCGACCAGGCCGTCGGCGAGCATCGCGCGGACCAGCATGCCGCTGCCGCTGACATAGAGGTCGCCGTCGACCTCGTCCTTCAGCCGACGGATCGCGCCGGCGTCGTAGGGCCCGATGATCCTCGAGTTCCTCCAGGTCGGAGTGGTGAGCGTCCCGGAGACGACGTACTTGGTGGTGTCGTTGAAGAACGGTGCGCCTGGATCGTCCTCGACGGTCCGCGTCGACCACGCCGGTTCGAACATCGCGTAGGTCGTGCGTCCGAGCAGGATGCCGCCGCAGCGCTCCGTGACCGCCCCGATGGCAGCTCCCATCCGCGGATCGAAGCCGTAGTCGAACGTCCACGTCGGCGCGTCGATCACACCGTCGAGGGTCATGAACTCGTGTACGTGTATCGCTCCCACGTCTGCCTCCGGTCGAATGTCGCCGTGTAGACCTCGCCGGCGCCGCGGATTCATCGACCGCGACGGGAGGCGCGAGCGCTACGCGACGAGCTGCCGTTCGTGGATGTCGCCGAGTGCGGGCTGGAGCGGCATGGACTCGCGCCGGATACGGTTGATCGCCTCATCGATCACGGCGATCGCGTCGGCGCGCCGGACGACGTCCCGTCGCCCGCGAGCCCGTGCCATCGTGCGGTCGCTGATCCAGCGGACGGCGAGCCTCGGCCGCGACCGGCGGTCAAACCAGCGGCGGCGCGGTGCGAACCGCCGCTCGTCGCCCGAGAGCGCCCGCGCGACGGCGACGACTGCCGACGCGTATGGCGTGTCGGGGCGCGGCGAGCGGACCTCGCCGCGACTGGTCGCACCGGCGCCGTGCGCGGCGATGAAGAGGTGACCGCAGGTGCACTCGGTCCAGTCGTGGAAGCTGAACGGCCCGTCAACCAGCGACGCGCGGGCACGGTGCAGCACGTCGAGCGTCGTGTTCCCGTCGATCCGGCTCATCGTCCTCGTCTGCGAAATGTACGCCGCCGGCGCTCCCCCGTCGAGGCGGCATGGTCACTTCCAGGGCCGCCCGCCGTTCCACGCGTGCCAGCTCTCGATCTCGATCCAGGCGCTCACGCGGCCGCGGTCGCGCTGCGGGTAGGGGCTCCCCGTGTAGTGCCTCGCGATGCGATCGATGTCCGCGAGGTCCGGGTCGTCCTCAAGCGTCGCGCGCCCGTGCAGGGTGATGTGGCGGTACCACTCCTCGCCGTCGAGGACGGTCAGCGACACGTTCGGGTTGCGCCGCAGGTACTCGAGGCGCCGGCGCCCCTCGTCCATGTTGACGAGCACCCGGCCGTCCTCCCAGACGTACCACGTCGCGACCGTGTTCGGCGTGTCGTCGGGACGCACGGTGCCGATGACGGCGGGGTTCGGCTTGGCGAGCACCTCTTGCAGGTGCGGCGGGAGCGGTGGCTTGGCCATGGGCGAGCGACCCTACACCGCTGCGGCGCCGGGCTCGGCGCCGCAGCGGCCGTGTCGAGCGTCAGGCGTGCGCCCGCTGCCGTCCGCGATCGAGCGGCGACCCCGCGATCGGCGGGATCGTCGCATCGCGGCGTCGCGGCCACGTCTCGGCCGCGATGTCGGAGGCGATCAGCGCGAGGTTCGCGCCGGCGACGGCGCCGGCGAGCGTCGTGGCGATCGCCAGCATCGCCGTCGCGGAGCCGAGACCGACCCAGGCGCCGACCAGCGCGCCGGCGAGCGCGGCGGCGAGCGCCTTCGGGTTCGTCGCGGTGCGGTCGGGACCGCACCAGCCCCAGTAGCTCGCCAGGGCCACCGGGGCACCCATCGCCGCGACGATCAGCAGCGCGGCGTCGATCGGGACGCTCGGCAGCGCGATCAGGGCGAGCAGCGCACCGGCGCACCAGCCGCCGAGCCCCACGAGGAGCGCCCACAGCGAGCGCGCCAGGATGCGGGTCGCGCGCCCGAGCCGCCCCCGGGTGCGCACGCGGCGCGCCATCCACGCCAGCGAGAGCGCGGCGATGAGCGCCAGCGCAGCCATCACGCCGACGAACAGCTTGGCCACGCTGGTCTGCCTCAGCGGCGGCGTGAAGTCGACCTTCTGCGCGACGTAGCGCGACGCGTCGACCCGTCCGCTGTCGAGGTAGGACTCGATCAGGTGGTTGCCGGCGCCGACCTGCTGGGTCCAGAAGTCGGTCGTGTGCCCGATGCCCGCCAGCAGCACCTGATGCCCGTTGGGCAGATGCGGCAGCAGGGCGCGGGTCGCGTTGACCGCCGGCGTGGCGCCGTCGAGCTCGCCGCTGATCATCAGCGTCGGCACGTCGGAGTCGCGCATGCTCGCGTAGCGCTGCTCCTCCGGGCCGGCCGGCCAGCCGCGCGCGAGCGCTCCGCCGGCCCACAGGAAGCGCGTGCCGGCGTCGTCGAGAATCGAGTCCGCCGTGTGACCCGCAGCGAAGTGCCGCTCCGCCGCCTGCGCGTCGATGCGAGCCATGGCCGCGCTGTCGCCCCAGACCTGCGCACGCGGGAAGAGCAGCGACGCAGCGAACGACTCGAACCAGAGCCCGCTGGCGTCGCCTTGCGCCGCCGCGTGCCACGCGTCGAGGGTCATCGGCGCCGAGATCGGGGCCGCCTCGCTCGAGGCGTCCATCAGGCCGAAGAACGATGCGGCCTCGAGGTCGCCACGATGGATCGGGAAGGGACCCCAGCGGCTCGGGAGCTCCGCCGCGGTGCGGCGCATCGTGACGGCAAGGTCGCCCGAGCGGGTGCGGCACTCGGGCCCGTCGCCGCACAGTGCCGCGAAGCGGCGGATCTGCGCGTCGCTCTGCGCGGGCTCCCAGAGGAAGTGGCCGGGCGGGTTGACCCCGACCATCACGGACCTGCGGATGCTCCGCGGGTGCCGCCAGGCGTAGATGAGCGCCACGCGGGTGCCGAAGCTCTCGCTCAACAGGTCGACGCGGTCGTAGCCCATGGCGGTGCGCGCGGCGTCGAGGTCGTCGACGCGCTCGGGGAGCGTGTAGCCGGCGAGATCGAACCCGTCGCTGCGCAGCCGGTCGGCGCACGCGCCCACGGCCCGGGCCGACGCGCGCAGCGCCGCCCTGCTCAGCAGGTCGGCGGTGTGCCGGCGCGCCGAGGTGATCTCCGGGCAGTCGAGCCGCGCGGATCCGTCGACGCCGCGGTATCCGACGAGCACGAGGTCGTGACGGTCGATGTAGCGGCTCGCGAACGGGAAGTCCATGTTCGTCTTGCCCGGCCCACCCTCGAGGCGGAAGATCGGCTCGGCGGGATGCGCCGAGCGTGACCGGATGCGGGTCACGGGCAGGGCGATCAGCCGCGACTTCGGATCGGCCCGGTTCTCCCGCACGACGAGCGTGCCGCAGTCGGCGCGGACGTCGCCCTCCTCGGTGGCGTAGGTGCATGGTGTCAGCGAGAGCTGGCCGGCGCGCGCGCCGTCGGGCACGGCGGCCCATCCGGCGGGGTGCGCGAACCGCGTGTGCGCGAGGCCGGCGATCACGGCGGCGATCGCCAGCAGGGCGAGGATCCGCCCCGGTGTCCAGGCGCGGTCCTTCGGATGGGGATGAGTGGTCGATCTCATGTCGCGACGCTACGAGCGCCGCGGCGCCCGCGCATCGTCGGCGGGTGCCATCGCTCTCCGACGATCCGACGAGTGACAGCTCCTCCTCGAGGAGGAGGCGAGGGGCTGCGGTCAGGAGTACGGTCGCGTCGTGAAGCGCTTCCTCCGACGCCATGCCCTCGACCTGCTGATCGTCGCCGCAGCGGTCACGGCGGTGCTCGAGGCGCTCCTGCGCAGCGATGGCCCGCACGCCCCGCGGACCGCGCCGCCCGTCGCGGCGCTCGCCGCCCTGCTGCTCGTGCTCCCGCTCCTCGCCCGCAGGCGGTCGCCGTTCCTGGCGCCGGCGTGGCTGTGGCTGCTCGCGGCCGCGCTGTCCTTCCTCGACGGGCGACTCGTCGTGACGTCGGCGAGCGTCTACGCCGCCGGCATGGTCGCGGCCTTTCTGATCGGCACCCTGCGCGAGGAGCGCCAGGGTCGTCTCGGCCTCGCCATCCTCGCCGGAAGCGCGACGATCATCGCCGTCAACGACCCCCTGCACTCGGTCAGCGAGATCCTGCTGGTGCCCGCCACGTTCGCCCTCGCCTGGCTCGGCGGCCTTGCGCATCGCGAACGGGCGGTGCAAGCGCTGCGCGCCGAGGAACGCGCGCGGCTGGCCGAGCGCGAGCGCGAGGTGGCCGCGCGCATCGCCGTCGCGGAGGAGCGCGCGCGCATCGCCCGCGAGCTCCACGACATCGTCGCCCACGCGGTCAGCGTGATGGTGCTGCAGGCCGGGGCCGTCCGGCACCGGCTGCCCGTGCGCTACGCCGAGGACGTCGACGCCCTGCGCGGCGTCGAGGAGACCGGGCGCGCCGCGCTCGCCGAGATGCGTCGCCTGCTCGGTGCGATGCGCCGCGGCGAGGACGGTCCCGAGCTCGAGCCCTCGCCGGGGCTGGACCGGCTCGAAGTCCTGCTTCGCGAGACCCGCCGGGCGGGGCTTCCCGTGGAGCTGCACGTCGACGGCGAGCCCTTCGCGCTGCCGGTGGCCATAGATCTCTCCGCCTACCGCATCGTCCAGGAGGGCCTCACCAACGCCCTCAAGCATGCTCGCGCCGCCCGCGCCGACGTCCACATCCGCTATGCCGCCGGCGAGCTGCGCATCCAGGTCTCCGACGACGGTCGCGGAGCCGCCGGATCGCCGTCGGACGGCCGCGGTCACGGGCTGTTCGGCGTCCAGGAGCGCGTGAAGCTCTACGGGGGCGAGATGAGCGCGGGCACCGTCAACGGCGGGGGCTTCCGGCTCACGACGAGCCTGCCGTTGGGTGGAACCGCGACATGAGCATCCGGGTGCTCGTCGCCGACGACCAGGCCATGGTCCGCGCGGGCTTCCGGCTGCTGCTCGCCCGCGAGCCCGACATCGACGTCGTCGCCGAGGCGCGCACCGGCCTCGAGGCCGTCCAGCAGGCCGCGCGCTTCACCCCGACGGTCGTGCTGATGGACATCCGCATGCCAGAGCTCGATGGCCTGCAGGCCACGCGCGACATCGTCGACGCGGATCCCTCGGCACGCGTCCTGATCCTCACGACCTTCGACCTCGACGAGTACGTCTACGAGGCGCTGCATGCCGGCGCGAGCGGCTTCGTCCTCAAGGACGATCCGCCGGAGCAGCTGCTCGGTGCGCTGCGCACCGTCGCCGCGGGCGACGCGCTGCTGTCCCCGGCGGTGACCAAGCGCGTCATCCGCCAGTTCGCCCGGCTGCGGCATCCCGGCCCGCCCGAGGCGGTCGCCGAGCTGACTGCCCGCGAGCTCGACATCTTCCGCCTGATCGCCGACGGGCTGTCGAACGCCGAGATCGGCGAGCGGCTGTTCATCGGCGAGACCACCGTCAAGACCCACGTCACCCACATCCTGCAGAAGCTCGACCTGCGCGATCGCGTCCAGGCCGTCGTGCTCGCCTACCAGACCGGGCTGTTCGCAGCCGGCGCCGATGCTGCTGGTCACGGCCGCGGGTGAGCCGCGGCATGGCTAGCATCGCCGGCGATGGCGGATCTGGACGGCGTGCGCGCGCTGGTGACGGGCGGGACGAGCGGCCTCGGCCGGGCGATGGCCGCCGCGCTCGTCCGGTCGGGCGCGGCCGTCGCGGTCACGAGCCGTGACCCGGGCCGCGCCGAGCGCGCGGCCGCGGAGCTCGGCGCCGGCGCGGTGGGGCTCGGGCTCGACGTCCGCGACGAGGCGTCCGTGACCGCGGCGGTCGACGGCGCCTACGCCCGCCTCGGAGGGCTCGACGTGCTCGTCAGCAACGCCGGGATCGGCATGCGCACGGTCAACCCGCGGTTCCTCACGGACCCGCAGCCGTTCTGGGAGGTCGCGGCCGACGGCTTCCGCGACGTCGTCGAGACCAAGCTGACAGGCTCCTTCCTCGTCGCCCGGGCCGTCGTGCCCCGGATGCTCGCCGACGGTGCCGGCAGGATCGTCGCGGTGACCATGAACGAGGAGACGATGGTCCGCCGGGGCTTCGTCCCCTACGGTCCGTCGGGCGCCGGGGTCGAGGCGCTCACCCGGGTCATGGCGGCGGACCTCGAGGGGACGCCGGTGACCGTCAACCTGCTGCTCCCGGGCGGCGCCACCGCGACCGGAATGGTCCCGGAGGACGTCGCGAGCGACGCGCGCGCGAATCTCCTCGACCCGTCCGTGATGGCCGACCCGATCGTCTGGCTCGCCTCCCCGGACGCGCAGGGCGTGCACGGTCATCGGATCGTCGCCAAGGACTTCGCGGCCTGGCTCGCGCGCCGCTGACGACGCGGCGGGCCGAGCACGATGAGTTGAACGGGACCCATCGTCGTGGGACCCTGTCGGAGGTTGGGTCGCCGATCCTCGTCACCGCCGCGGCCGCGCACATCACCCCAGCGGACGCGGTACCCCATCCAAAAGGTGTGATGCGTGCCATGCTTCGAATGCGCAGCTGGATGGGAGCGACCACCGTGCTGGCCGTGCTCGCAGGCGGCCCCGCGGGGGCCGCCGCATCGGTCGACTACGGCCCCATCTCGCACAGGGGCCTGACCAGCGTCGGCGCAGCGCCCACGAGCCTGAAGCTGCCGCTGGAGCTCGGGTTCGTCGCGAATGTGTCGGGCCTTCGGAAGGCCGTGAAGTCGGGAAGCGACCCGGCGTCGTCGTCGTATGGCACGTACCCCTCGCTCTCGACCCTCGCCAGCACCTACGGCGCCTCGACGTCCAGGCGCAAGGGGGTGGTCAAGGCGTTCGGCTCGAACGGGATCACGGCGCACGTGGACGTCACGCACCTGCGGGCGAGCGCGACCGTCAGCGTCGGCCAGGCCCGGACGATGTTCAAAACGGCGTGGAACATCTACAAGACCGGCACGGGCTCGAGGGTGGCGCTACCGGTGGACAGGCCCAAGCTCCCGAGCGGCATCAAGGGCAACGTCGACACGATCACCGGGATGCGCCTCCAGACCTCCGGCGGCGGCTCATCGTCGGCCGCGCGCCCGGCGGTGTTCGCCGACGGCGGGACGCCGACGCGCACCGGGACGCCCGCGTTCGGCTGCGTGCCGTCGGCGTTCCCCACGGCGCTCGCCTCGTCCGGCGGCCTGTACCCGAACCAGCTCCTGCAGGCCTACGGGATCGCGCCGCTGCAGGCCTCAGGACTCGAGGGCCAGGGCGTCAAGCTGGCGATCGTCGGCGAAGCGCCGACGCCGTCCGGGGACGTCCGCACCTTCCGCTCCTGCTTCGGGACGCAGGGCACCCCGCTGAAGGTCCACCTCGCCGGCTCGATCAGGCCGATCCTCGAGAGCTCGCTCGACGCGATGGTCGCCTCAGCCGTCGCGCCGAAGCTCGCGCGCCTCGACCTCTGGGTGCACCCGATCTCCGAGAGCGACGACGACGGCGACGTCGAGGGCTTCCTGCAGCTGCTCGCCCAGCCGCTGCAGGCGACGAGCAACGGCACCCCGCTGCCCGACGTGATCTCGGTCTCCTACGGCGAGTGCGAGCCGATCGTCAAGCCCTTCACCGCATCGCGCACGCTGGTCGAGCGCCAGCTCACCGCCACCGCGGCGCTCGGCATCACGACCGTGGTCGCCGCCGGCGACTCGGGCTCGTCGGCCTGCGCCCCGCCCCTGCCCGCGAGCGAGCTGACGTCCTACGCGAAGAAGCGGCAGGTCTCCTGGCCGGCCTCGTCGCCATGGGTCCTCGCGGTGGGCGGAACGAACCTGACGCTCGGGGCCGACAACGCGATCGCCGCCTCCGGCGCATGGAACGACACGGCCTACCCGCCGCGGTTCCGTGCCCCGACCGGGGGCGGCGGCGGCTCGAGCAGGTTCGAGAGCAAGCCCTGGTGGCAGCCCGCTCAGCCGTTCGCGACCCCGGGCAGGCGCATGGTCCCGGACGTCGCCGCCTTCGCGGACGAGCACCCGGGGTACCCGATCGTCTGCTCCCCGGCGGTCCAGGGCTGCAGGCGCTCGGGCCGGCGCATCACCTTCGTCGGCGGCACGAGCGCGGCGACGCCGCTGCTCGCCGGCATGATCGCGCTCTGGAATCAGCAGGCGCGCAACCAGGGCCTGCCGAAGCCCGGGTTCGTCGCGCCGCTGCTCTACAGCCTGGCGACCAGCGCCCCGCAGGCCTTCCTCGACATCACGCAGGGCACCAACTCCCTCTTCGGCGGCTCCTGCTGCCCGACCCGTCCCGGCTTCGACCTCGCGACCGGCTGGGGGTCCCCGGCGGCGGACGTCGTCGCATCGTCGCTCGCATCCAGGTAACCCCAGCCGGCGGGTCGATCAGCCGCCGTTGAAGGGGTGCACGAGCGGGTTCATGCTCGCGTACATGCCCGAGGGGTTCGGGTACCACAGCCAGACGTGCAGGGTGACCAGGCGCGGGTGCCAGAAGTTGAAGGCAGCGCCGCTGCCGGGAGCCTTCGCCGCGCATTCGGCCTGAGCGGCGGCCGGGACGAACGTGCCGTCCTTGTAGTGGCAGGCGGCCGGGAAGCTGCCGTAGCGGGCACCGGGCAGCGGCGCGGTCTTCGGCCGGCTCGGGAAGACCCACTCCAGCGCACCGAGCTGCCAGCGGCGGTTGCGCTTCTCGTAGACGAGGATCGGGGGCTTGGTGACGTCGAAGCCGCTGATCTTGGGGTTGATGAAGTGGAACCCCATGTCGGGGATCATCTTGGTGAGGATCCCGTAGCCGTCCGCGCGGGCGGCGTGCAGGCTGGTGACGTACTTGGCCGTGGCCACGCGTGCCTTGGCGAGCGTGGCCGCGAGGTTCGCCTGCCGGTGCTGCGCGCCGTGGGCGGCAGCCAGCGTCGTGGCGCCCGCGGCGATCGCGAGCGTGGCGACGGCGATCAGGATGGATCTGCGCATGACGTCTCCTCGGCTCAGCCGACGTACAGGTAGGGATCGAGGACGGTGACCTGCGTGATCCGGTCGACGGGGATGGCGTTCGCCGCCGCCGCCCTCCGGATCGCCTCGGGAGTCGGGGCGTCGTAGACGCAGAACGTCC
This sequence comes from Solirubrobacteraceae bacterium, assembly GCA_034664425.1. Lineage (GTDB taxonomy): Bacteria > Actinomycetota > Thermoleophilia > Solirubrobacterales > Solirubrobacteraceae > DATBDM01. Next base: position 12,744 of record JAXDHR010000247.1, on the reverse strand, counting down.
GCTGAGCGTCGTCGCTCACGTACGAATGCACCCAGGCGACGCCTTCGTCGGCGTTGCGGTCGACGACCGTCAGGCACACCTGCGCCCCGTCTCGTCCGCCTGGGATCCCGAGGCCGTCCGGGAAGGTTCGCTCCACCACATAGCGCGGCATATCGCTCTCCGTGTCGTTTGGCGATGTGCCGTCGACGCTAAGCCGCCGCCGGGGCCGCCCGCATCGGGCGTGCTGCCCATCTTGGGCGGCGAGCGCTACCCAGGTTGGCCGCCGAGGCCCAGCCGCACCGCGCTGGCGCTGGCCTCGGCGCGGGTGCGCGCGCCGAGCTTGCGCAGGATCGCCGCCACGTGGTGGTCCACCGTGCGCTCGGAGAGCACCAGTTCGTGCGCGATCTCGGCATTGCGCATGCCCTGCACGACCAACGCCAGGACCTCGAGCTGGCGCGCGGTGAGGCGCGCTGCGTTCGCCGCCGTCGACCGCCGCGGCCCGCGCGCGAGCCCGCGCTCGCCGCGCTCGCGCAGCCGCCGGGCGACCAGCGCCGCGGCCGGCACCGCGCCGAGCAAGTGCAGCTCGTCGAGGGCGCGGCGCAGGGACCCGGCGTCGTCGGCCTCGCCGAGCGCGAGCGCCGCCTCGTACGGGCACCCGATGACCCGCCAGGCCTCCGCCGCTGCGGCCCAATCGCCGGCGAGCTGGAGCGCGTAGGGGTTCGCGGCCCCCGCCGGGCACGGCTCGTCGATGCCGGCCCGGCGGCGCCAGAGCGCCAGCTCGCCCGTGATCCATCCGGCGTCCCGGTCGGCGGCGAGCGCCATGACCGCGTCGCTCGCCGCGGCCGCGAGCGCGGGGCGGCGGGCGAGCGACGCGACCTCGGCGTCCGCGATCGCGACCGGCGCACGATGTTGGAGATCGGGCTTGTCCATCGCGATCGCGCGGGCCTCGTCGAGCGGCGAGCGCACCTCGGGGTCGCCGCGACGGGCGCGAACCGTCGCGAGCACCGTCAGCGTCAGGACCCGCAGCAGTGGCGCCTGATGGGGCTGGCGCAGCACGTAGTCGGCCGACTCGGCCGCGTCGCTCCAGCGGCCCTGGTCGAGCTCCGCGCGGCTGCGGTAGGCGATCAGATAGAGCCGCCACAGCTCGAGGCCGTGAGCGGTGCAGTACTCGATCCCGTCCTCGAGCCGATCGACCATGGCGAAGTCCCGAGTGCGCGTGCCGGCCCAGCCCAGGTTGATGTAGCCGCGCCCGACGTCGACGTCGACGCCCGCCGCGTCGGCCATCGCGATGCTGCGTTCGAGCGTCGCCCGGCCGTTCGGCCGTCCGAGCAGGAGCTGCATCGTGCCGATGTCGATGAGCACGGACGCGAGCGCCGCAGGGTCCTGCTCGGAATCGAGCAGCGCGAGCGCGCGCTCGCCCCAGGCGAACGCCTCCTCGGCCTTCTCCAGGTTCATGGCGAGCGACAGCCCACCGGCGTATGCGCGCGCGAGATCCGGGCCCGGGCCGAGCGGCTCGAGCACCTCGATCGCCTGCACGGTGGCCGCCTCGGAGCCCGCGATGTCGCTCGCGCACCAGAGACGGCTCGCGAGCGCGTCGAGGCCGAGTCCCTCCCGGCGGCGGTCGCCGGTCGCCCGCCAGCAGGCGAGCGCCTCCTCGAGCGCGGCGATCGCCTCGGCGGTCTGGTCGGTGAGGTAGCACTCGTAGGAACGCCGCTCGAGCAGCTCCGCCCGCTCGGCCGGCGGCAGGGCCGCGCCAGAGCGCAGCGCGCGGGCGTATTGCTCCGCCGCTTCGCGGTGCGCGCCGATCGCGGCGGCGCGCCGGGCGGCGGCAGGCGCGTGCTCGAGCACCGCCGCGGCGTCGCCGGCCGCGTCGGCGTGGTGCGCCAGCCGCGCGAGATCCGGCCGCTCGGCGGGCGCGTCGCGCAGCGACCGCAGCGCGGCCCGGTGCAGCGCGGCCCGGCGGCGCGGGTCAAGCGACGTCTCGATCACCATCCGCGCGAGCTCGTGCCGGAAGGCGATCGCGCGCCCCTCGGCGCGGAGGACGCCCGACGCCAGGCACTCGTCGAGCGCGTCGAGCGCATCGGCGGCGATCGCCTCGAGCAGCCACAGCTCCGCGCGCTCGGGCACGATCGCGACGGCGTCGAGCAGGTCCCGGGCCGGCGACGAGAGCCGGGCGGCGCGCGCCAGGACCGCGTCGCGGATGGTTGCGGGAACTGCGTCGGTGTCGCCGGCGAGCACCTCGGTGACGAAGAACGGGTTCCCGCCGGTTCTCGCGTGCAGTTCGGCCGCGTCCACGCCGCGCGGCTCGGCGAGCCCCGCGACCGCGGCCGGCGTGAGCGGCTCGAGCCGCAGCCGCCGAACCGCGGGCACCGTCGCGAGCTCGCCGAGCACGATCCGCAGCGGATGGGACCGGCCGACCTCGTCGGCGCGGAAGGTGGCGACGACCAGCGCACCCAGCGGCTCGACGCGCCGGCCGAGGCGCCCGAGCACGTCGAGCGTCGCCTCGTCGGCACGGTGCACGTCCTCGAGCACGACGACCGTGCCGCGGTTCGCCCGCAGCTCGTCCAGGAACGCGTCGAAGACCGCGTGCGCCGGCCGTCCCGACGCCACCGCCTCCTCCAGCCGGCCGCCGACCGCGGCGGCGATGTCGACCAGCGGGCCCAGCGGGCGCGGCGTGCGCAGGCCGTCGCAGGCACCCGCGAGCAAACGCGCGGGCTCGGCGGCCGAGCAGAACGCACGCACCAGCGCGGTCTTGCCGATACCCGCCTCGCCCGAGACGAACACGAGCCGCCCGTCGCCGCGGCCCGCGTCCGCGAGCGCCCGCTCGAGCGTGGCGGCCGCCCCGTCGCGCTCGAGCAGCTCGGCCTCGGGGCTCGTGATGCTCATCGCGACCAGGGGGTGATCGGGCGCTCGAGCCGGGCTCCGTCGACGATCAGGTCGACGTGCTCGTTGAAGAACGCGTAGCAGCCGGTCACCTCGGAGGCCTCACGCAGCGGCGCCGGGTAGTGCCAGGCGATGTCGTCGGCTTCTGGGGCGGAGAGGTACGACGCCTCGCCCTTGTAGGCGCAGAAGCTGCGGGTGGCGCTCGGCCGCAGGAGGTCGGTGCGCACGTCCTCGGGCGGGAGGTAGTAGCGGACGGGCAGCGGCGGCTCGAACAGCAGCCGCGGCTGCGACGACTCCGCGAGCGTCTCACCGTCGAGCTCCACGCGCACGTGCCGGGAGCTGCGCACGATGTCGATGCGGTGGAAGGGGTCGCGCGGGTGCCCGTAGTTGCGCTCGTCCTCCTCGTACCAGGCGTCGAAGCCGGCGAAGTCGACGGCGACGACGCCGGCGAGCGCGCTGTCCTGCGGCCGGAAGGCGGCGGCACAGCGACCGCCCGCGCGGATCTGCAGCGGCGTTCCGGCCGCCGTGTGCACCGAGAACGGGACGCTCGGATCGAGCACCGCGCGATCGCCCAGCTGCGGCGCGCGGATCGCCTCGAGCTCCGCCGGCTCCTCGTCCGCGGCGACCTCGATCTCGCCGTGGACGTCCTCGATCGGGACGGCGTAGGTCGCCACGATGCGCCTGGGCTCCCACAGCAGCAGCGCGCGCGTGCTGTCGACGACGGTGTCGCCGGCCAGGATCCCCCGGATCCGCTTCTCCGTCGGCTCGTGGCGGAGCTGGTCGAGCTCGCGGAACATCACATCGCGCAGACGGATGGACATGCCCCAGTATCGCCACATCGCGGCCGCGGCGCATGGGACATGTCGCGCGGGGGCCCGCAGCGAGCTGCTCGCGGTCCGCGTGGCGCTCGGCGCGAGCACGACCACGGTCGGCCGTGCGATCCTCTCGGCGTGCGCCCTTCGCTGTTCGACGCCGCCGGAGGCGAGCCCGCCTTCCTCGCGCTCGCCACCGCGCATCACGCGCGCTGCCTCGCCGATCCCGAGCTCAACCATCCGTTCTCGCACCCCGGTCAGCATCCCCGGCACGTCGAGCGGCTGGCCGCCTACTGGGCCGAGGTGATGGGTGGGCCGCCGACGTACTCGGCGTCGTGCGGAACCCAGTCGCGCGTGCTTCACATGCACGCAGGCAACGGCAAGATGGGCGACCTGGGCGAGCGCTTCGTGCGCTGCTTCGACGCGGCGATCGACGACGCCGGCCTCCCGACCGATCCGGAGTTGCGCGCGTGCATGCACGCGTACATGCGCTGGGCGGTCGACGATGTGCTCGTCTACTCCCCCGTGGACGCCGTGGTGCCCGCGTCCGCGCGAATGCCACGCTGGGGCTGGAACGGCCTGGAGGCCTGACCGCGCAAGGCCTCGGCGAGGCGCTCCGGTGCGGATGGCACGGGCGCGGCTCGTACGCTGGAGCACGTGGCCGGAACCCTCATCGCTCGCGACCTCGACAAGGCCCATGGCGCGGCGACGATCCTCGCCGGGGTCTCCGTCACCGTCGCGCCCGGGGACGTGCTCGGCATCGTCGGGCCCAACGGCGCCGGCAAGTCGACGCTGCTGCGGCTCCTCGCGGGCCTCGACCGGCCTGACCGCGGCAGCGTCCGCCTGACCGCCGGCACGGCCGGCTACCTGCCGCAGGAGCCCGACCGCGCGCCCGGCGAGCGGCTGCACGACTACCTCGCGCGCCGCACCGGCGTCGCCGCCGCCGACGCGCGCGTCCAGGCGGCCACCGCCGAGCTGGCGGTGGAGGCGGCGGACGCCGCGGACCGCTACGCCGACGCCTTCGAGGGATGGCTCGATCTCGGCGGCGCCGACCTCGAGCCGCGGGCGGAGACGGTCATGCGCGACCTCGGGCTCGACCCCGCGCTGCTCGACCTCCAGACCGTCGCCCTCTCCGGCGGCCAGGCGGCGCGCGCCTCGCTGGCCGCGATCCTGCTCTCGCGCTTCGACGTGCTGCTCCTCGACGAGCCCACCAACGACCTCGACTTCGACGGCCTCGAGCGGCTCGAGCGCTTCGTCGCCGAACGCCCCGGCGGCGCGGTGATCGTCTCCCACGACCGCGCCTTCCTCGCGCGGACCGTCACGCGCGTCCTCGAGCTCGACGAGATCGCGCACAGCGCGTCGGAGTACGGCGGCGGCTGGGCCGGCTACCTCGAGCTGCGCGCGACCGCCGCCCGCCACGCCGAGGAGCGCTACGAGACCTACAGCATCCGGCGCGAGCGCCTCGAGGATCGCGGCCGCCGTCAGCGCCAATGGTCGGAGACCGGCGTGCGCCGGGCCAAGGCGCCCGGCGCCGAGCCCGACAAGAACGTGCGCGCCGCCAAGATCGCCCGCTCGGAGAAGCAGGCATCGAAGGTGCGCGCGACGGAGAAGGCGATCGAGCGGCTCGAGGCCGTCGACAAGCCGTGGCGGCGCTGGGAGCTGCAGCTGCGCTTCGGCGGCGGCGAGCGCTCGGGCGACGTGACGGTGCGCCTGGACGGGGCGCTGCTGCGGCGCGGCAGCTTCACGCTCGGGCCGCTCGACCTCGAGCTCGCCTGGGGCGAGCGCGTCGCCCTGGTCGGGCCGAACGGCAGCGGCAAGACGACGCTCGTCGAGGCGCTCCTCGGCCACCTGCCGCTCGACGCGGGCACGCGCTGGGTCGGGCCGGGCGTGCGCGCCGGCACGCTCGACCAGGCACGCCGCGGGTTCGACGGCCCCGCCGCGCTCATCGACACGTGGGTCGCGGCGAGCGCGATGTCGCTGCAGGACGCGCGCTCGCTGCTGGCCAAGTTCGGCCTCGAGAGCGATGCCGTCGCGCGCCCGGCGGCCGGCCTCTCGCCCGGCGAGCGCACGCGCGCGAGCCTCGCCCTGCTGATGGCCTCGGGCGCGAACTGGCTCGTGCTCGACGAGCCGACCAACCACCTCGATCTGCCCGCCATCGAGCAGCTCGAGACCGCGCTCGACGCCTACGAGGGCACGCTGCTGCTCGTCACCCACGACCGCGAGCTGCTCGAGGCCGTCGAGCTGGACCGCACGATCGAACTGGGCGCCGCGAGCTCGATCGGCTGATCAGCCCGCCGACCCGGTCGGGTTCGACTGGGACGGCGACCGGTCGCGGGTACGCGGGGCAAGGACGTTCTGCGACTCCGGGCCGGTGTCGCTCAGGCTCGACCCGGTCGGCCGAGTCACTCGGGCAGGCCGATGCGGCGGTCGAAGCCGGCCGGGGCGTGGAGGTTGAGCATGCGCACGGGCTGCTCGTCGTCGTTGCGGAACGCGTGCTCGATGCCGGGGGGAACGAGCACGAAGGTACCCGGCGGCGCGGGCACCTCCTCCCCGGCGAGCAGGAACGTCATCTTGCCCTCGAGGATGTAGAACGCGTCGTCCTCCTCGCCGTGGACGTGCGACTCGAGCTCGCGGCCGGGCGCGATCTCGATGATCCCGAAGGTGAAGCGGGGCGTGTCGGCCGTGCGCGCGAGGAACTCGACGTTGCCGAGCCGGTGGCCCCGGCCCGGCGGGATCACGATCGCCGCGCGCGTCACGGCCGGCATGCTCTCATACGGCCGCGCGGTCGCCCAGCTGCTCGCGCAGGCGCTCGAGCGCCTTGTCGTTGTCGCGCTGCAGGGTCCGCAGGAGCTTCGCGGCGACGAAGCGCTCCAGGCCCGTCGGCGCGTCGATCGTGTTGCGGAACGTGACGCGAGTGCCCGTTTCGCCGCTGGGCGCGAGCTCGTAGGTCCCCGTCGTCGCCCAGCGGCCGCCGGGGCCGCCGCGGCCGTGCTCGACGATCTGCGCCGGAGTCGACTCGACGACGGTGATCTCCGACCGGCCGCCCTTGACCTTCACCTTCGCGCGGGCACCGACGCCGCGAGCCGGGCCGGAGACCTCCCAGCCCGTGATGTAGTGGTCAGTGAAGGCGCGGTGGGCGCCGAGGTCGTCGAGCAGCTCGTGGACCTCGGCCGGCGGGCGGTCGACGTCGATCGTGGAGGTGATGGTCGCGGCGGGCATGCTCGGCTCCTTGTGACACGGTGTCGCACTGTGGGTCGCAAGTGTGTCATCATCCTTCGCCGATGGCAAGTCGTCCTGCCGCCGCCCGGCGGCGCAACGCGCAGGTCCGGCGCTCGGAGGCGCGCGGGCGGATCGCGGCCGCGACCGAGCGCCTGCTCGCGGACCGCCCGTACCGGGAGCTCTCGGTCGATGCCGTGATGATCGAAGCCGGGCTCTCGCGCACGGTCTTCTACCGGCACTACGACGGGCTGCCCGAGGTCCTGCTCGAGCTCTTCGAGGCGGTCGCCGCAGAGCTCGCAGCGGAGCTCGAGACGGGCGCGCTCCGCGAGGTCCTCGAGGCTGCGGCGCGCGCGTTCGCGGCGCACGGCCCCGTGATGCGAGCGGTCGACCAGGCGTCGGGCCACGACGCGCTGATCGAACGCGCCAATCGCGCCGTGAGCGACGCCTTCACCGCACGGATGGCCGAGCAGCTGCAGGCGGCCATGGACGATGGGCGCGTGCGCGCCGGCGACCCGTACGAGCTCGCCCGCGCGCTGAACCTCATGAACCAGCGCTACCTGCTCGAGACCGTCGCCCGCGACCCCGGCTTCGACCAGGAGCGGGCCGTGCGAGCGCTGCTCGCGGTCTGGGAGCCGGTCACGGGCGGCTGAGGGGCTTCTCTCCGAAGAAGCTCGCCACCGGGTTGGCGTTGAAGTTGCCGATCGGCGCGTAGCCGCTCTCGCGGAAGATCCGCTCTGCGTCCGGCTGGCGGGGGCCGGTGTCGAGCCGTGCGGTCTGGTAGCCGAGGGCGCGCGCCGCGTCCTCGAGCGCACCGAGCAGCTCGCGCGCGTACCCGCGCCCGCGGGCCTGCGGCGCGACGAACATGCGCTTGATCTCGCACGTTCCGTCCTCGATGCGCTTGACCCCACCGCAGCAGACCGGCGTCCCGTCCGGTTCGTAGCCGACGAGGAACGTGCCGCCGGGCGCGCCCAGCTCGGCCGGTCCGGCAGCCGGCATCGTGGGCGAGTCGATGTCGAGGTCGTCGTAGACCGCGCGGATCTCCGCGCGCATCGCGCCGGCGAGCGAGGCGGCAGGCTCGGTGTCGATCGGGACGGGCCGGAAGGTCAGCGGCACGCGCGCTCAGCTCTTCGAGGGCAGCGACCGCGCGTGCGCCAGGCCGCGCTCGACCCATGACCGGAGTTGCCGATCGCTCTCGACGCCGTCCGCGTCGACGCGCAGCCAGCCGTCGACCGGGCGCCCGCGCATGACCATCGGGCTCGTGTGCGGCTGCTCGAGCAGCGCGTCGGTCTGCTCGCGCTCGCAGTGGATCAGCAGGCCGCCCTGCCCGCTCGCGGCGACGGACATGTGGCCGCCGACCAGGAAGGCCAGCCCGCCGAACATCTTCTTCTCGGTCACCCCGTCGGTGCCGGCCAGCAGCTCGCGGATGCGGTTCGCGAGATCCTCGTCGTATGCCATGCCGGGCATTGTCCCGCGCGCGGCGGCGGGTTGATGGCCGCGCCCGCGCGCGCTCCGCATTGACGTCGTATGTCAACGTCAACGCGGATCAGGCTGCCGCGCCTCAGGGCGAGGCGTTGCGCAGCTGGGCCGCGTTGCGCTCGACGGTGATGCGCCGCAGCATCAGCTGCTCGCCGCGCTCCACCCCGCCGGGCTCGCCGAGCTGGGCGCGCACGCCGCCTGGCCGGCGTCGGAGCTCGGGATGGGTGCGCACGAGCTCCGCCGCCATGTCGGCCGGGACCTCGACGTCGAGCCGTCCCGTGCGGGGCTCGAGCCGCCCGAGCACGCGGTCGTCGCCGGTCGAGCGCATCGTCACCCTGCGCCCGTCCGCCTCGATGCGGATCGTGGGCCAGGTCGCGACGCGACCGAGGAAGGTGGCGGACTCGGGCGTGCCACCCGAGCCGAGGTGCTCGGCCGCGCGCCGCCGGTGAGAGCGCCCGAATCTCCTGCTGGCGTTCACGCTCCTCAGGCTACATCGCGGGACCGCCGCGCGCCGCCGCTAGGGTCGTCGCAGTGACAGTCGGCTTCACGGCATTTCACCGTGGCGGCGAAGGCGCGCCGCTTGTATGCCTGCACGGTTTCACGGACACGTGGCGCACCTGGGAGCTCGTGCTGCCCGCGCTCGAGCGCCGTCACGAGGTTCTTGCTCTGACCCTCGCCGGTCATGCGGGCGGTCCGGCGCTCGACGGCGGCGCCGCTCACGCCGCGCTCGCCGATGCCGTCGAGCGCGCGCTGGACGAGGCCGGCTTCGCCTCCGCGCACCTCGTCGGCAACTCGCTCGGCGGCTTCCTCGCGCTGCAGCTCGCGGAGCGCGGGCGCGCGCGCAGCGTCGTCGCGCTGGCCCCCGCCGGGGGCTGGAGGCGCGGTGACGACGCCGAGCGCGCCGTGCACGCCCACTTCCTGACGGTGCAGGACGCTCTGCGGACCGCCGTCGCGCATGCCGATGCGATCGTGGCCACCCCGGACGGCCGCCGCCTCGCGACGGCCGACAGGGTCGTGCGCTTCGAGCACCTCCCGCCGGAGCTGATCGCCCATCAGATGCGCGGCGCGGCGAGCTGCCCCGCGGTGTTCGAGCTGATCGAGGCCGCGAAGGCGAACGGTTGGAACCTCGATGCCGAGCGGATCGGCTGCCCGGTGCGGATCGTCTGGGGCACCGAGGACCGGCTGCTCCCGTGGCCCGCCTCCGCGACCCGCTTCCGCGAGGACTGGCTGCCGCAGGCCGACTGGGTCGTGCTCGACGACGTCGGCCACTGCCCGCAGCTCGACGTGCCGCTCGAGACGGCGCAGCTGATCCTCGGCTTCACCGTCTAGCGACGTTCGGGGATGGCGGAGCGCAGCTCGGCGCGCGAGGAGATCCCGAGCTTCGGGAAGATCCTGTACAGATGCGAGCCGACCGTGCGGTGCGAGAGGTACAACCGCTCGCCGATCTCGCGGTTCGTCATCCCGGCGCGCGCCATCTGCGCAATCTGCAGCTCCTGCGGGGTCAGCTGGTCCAGCGCGTCGGGCACGCGCCGGTGGCTCGTCTCGCCGGACGCGCGCAGCTCGCCGCGCGCCTGCTCGCCCCACGGCAGCGCGCCGAGAGCGTCGAAGGCCTCGCGGGCGGCCCGCAGCGGCGCGCGCGACTCGGCGGCGCGCCGTTGCCGCCGCAGCCACGCTCCGTAGCCGAGCAGCAGCCGCGCGCGGGCGAACGGCCAGCCGGAGAGGTCCGCCGCGAGGCTGGCGTCGAACAGCGTCCCCGCCTCCTCGTCGCCCGCCAGCAGCGGCCGCGCGAGCACCAGCCCGACCTCGAGCACGGGCGAACGGGTCGCCTCGGCGACCGGCTCGAGGGTGAGCGCCAGCGCCCGGGCCTGAAGGCGGTTGCCGCTGCGCTGCGCCGCCTCGGCGAGGTCGCCGAGGACCCAATGGCTGACGAACGGGTGGTGCGCCATGTCGGCCGGGTCGAAGATCCGCCGCAGATGCGCGTACGCCGCGCCCGGACGCCCTGAACCGAGCGCGGCCTGCCCGCGGGCGAACTGGACCAGCGAGAGCATCGGCCCGGCGGCCATCGGCAGGATCACCCGCTCGGCGGCGGCCGCCAGCGCCTCCGCCGCCTCCGCGTCGCCGCGGCGCCCGGCCATCGCGGCCTCGGCCAGCCGCGCGACCTCCGCCCAGCGCCGCTGATCGGTCTCGTCCGCGAGCCGCCCCGCCTCCTCGGCTGCCGGCAGGGCGATGCTCGAGCTGCCGAGCAGGATCGCCGCCCACGCCTCCGTCACGAGCGCGTGGGCGAGCAGCCCCAGCCGCCCCTGCGCCCGCAACCCCGACACCGCCGCCTCGGTGACCCGCAACGACGCCTCGGCGTCGCCGACCGCCGAGGCGGCCAGCCCGAGCAGGCGCAGCTGCGCCGGGTCGAGGCGCGCGCTCGCGTCGAGCCGGTCGAGCACCGCTCGTCCCTGCTGCAGCGGCGCCGCCATCGCCAGCACGGCGATCAGCTCGGGATCGTCGGGTGCGACCGGCAGGGCCCGCGCCGCGGTCACGACGGCGTCGCGCGTGCGCTGCCCGGGGTTGGACCACCAGCAGCGCAGGGCGACCGGGACGAGCGAGCCGAGCGCGCGCTCCGCCTCGCCGTCGGCGCCCATCCGCGCCGCCAGCTCGGCGAGGTCGTCGAGCCGCGCCGGGCCCGACCAGACGCGATCGCCGAGCGTCTCGCGCAGCCATTCGAGACGCAACCGCTCGCGGGCGCCCAGCTCGAGCGGCGATGCCGCGTCGAGCAGGGCGAGCATCGCGTCGTGGCGCCCGAGCTCGAAGGCGAGCTCGCCGGCGTCCATCAGCCGCTCGCCGCGCCGAGCCGGATCCTCGCTCAGCCGCGCCGCGGCCTCCAGCGCCGCCAGCGCGACCGCCGTCGCGCCGCGTCGCCCGGCGCGCCCGGCGGCGGCCTCGAGCTCGTGTGCCACCGCCTCGTCGGGATGCAGCAGCGATGCCGCCTGGTGCCACACCCGGCGGTCGGGCTCGCCCGCGAGCACCGCCGCCAGCGCCGCATGGGCCGCGCAGCGCTCGTCGACGCGCGCAGCCTGGTGGATCGCCGAGCGCATCAGCGGATGGTGGAAGCGCAGCCGGGTCCCGTCGACGTCGAGCAATCGCACGGCGACCGCCGGGACGATCGCATCGAGGGCGAGCTCACGGCCGGCCACGATCGACGCAGCCGGCAGGATCTCGGCCAGCTCGTCGCCGTCGTCGAGCGCGGCGACGAGCACGACGGTCCGCGTCTCCGGCGGCAGCTCGACCGCACGCGCCGCGAACGCGTGCTCGAGGCGGGCCGTGAGCGCCAGCCGGTCCGACGGCTCGGCGGTCGGACGCTCCGAGGCGATCGGCAGCTCTGTCAACGCCAGGGGGTTGCCGTCGGCCTCCCGCAGGATCCGCTCGCGCAGCGACGGCGGGAGCATGGGTGCCGTCGCGTCGAGCAGCGCCTCCGCCGAGGCCGCGTCGAGCGAGGCCAGGCGCAGCTCGGGCAGCCCCGGCGCCCCGAGCGCGCCGGCCTCGCCGTCGCGCGCGGCGACGAGCATGACGACCGGCTCGGTTTCGAGCCGGCGGCCGAGGAACGCAAGGACGTCGGCGGTCGACGGGTCGAGCCAGTGGCCGTCCTCGACGGCGAGCAGCAGCGGCGCCTGCTCGGCGACGTCGCCGAGCAGGTTGAGCACCGCGAGCGCGATCAGGAACGGGTTGGGCGCGTCGGCGTCGACCATCCCGAAGGCGGCCAAGAGGGCGTCGCGCTGGCGGGCCGGCAGCGCATCCGCCGCGCGGAGCACCGGCCACAGCAGCTGGTGCAGGCCGGCGAAGGCGAGGCGCGCCTCCGACTGCACGCCGGCCGCACGCAGCACGCGCCGCCCGCGGGCCAGCGCCGACGCCTCGGCGCGCGCGAGCAGCGCCGACTTGCCGATGCCGGCATCGCCGCGGATGACCAGCGCGCCGCCGGAGCCGCCGGCGTCGAGCAGCGCCTCGACCGCCTGCAGCTCCGCGTCGCGGCCGAGCAGGGTCATCGGCGCTGGTCGTCGAGTGCCGCCGCGACGGTCGCCGCGAGGCCCTCGCAGACGCGCAGCTCCCGCGGCCCGATCTCCGGGCGGGCGCCGAGCGCCATCCAGCAGAGCACGACGAGCCGCTCCCCCGCCGGCACGGGCACGCCGATGTAGGCGCCGACGCCGAGCGCGCGCACCATCGGCAGGCCGCCGACCACGGGGTCGGCCGCGACGTCGGCGATCACGGGCCCGATGCGGCCGTCGAGCAGCTGCTTGCAGATCGTCTCGCGCAGCGGCACCGCCGTGCCCGGCGCGAGCTGGCCGTCGCCGCGCGCGAAGACCGCCATGCGGACGACCTCGTGGTCGTC
>JAXDHR010000246.1:0-8699 GCA_034664425.1 Solirubrobacteraceae bacterium | reverse complement strand
ATCTGGTCCTCGCGGGTGCGCAGGAGCATGACGATCTCCTCCAGCGAGGCGTTGCCCGCCCGCTCCCCCAGGCCGTTGATCGCGCACTCGACCTGCCGCGCGCCCGCCCTCAGGCCGGCCAGCGAGTTCGCGACCGCCAGGCCGAGGTCGTCGTGGCAGTGGACCGAGAGCACGACGTCGCGCAGGCCCGGCACCAGCTCGTAGAGGCGCCCGAGGAAGCCCGCGTACTCGTCGGGCGTCGCGTAGCCGACGGTGTCCGCGATGTTGATCGTGCTCGCGCCCTCGTCGAGCGCGACCTGCAGGACCTCGGCGGTGTACTCGACGTCGGCGCGCGTGGCGTCCATCGGCGAGAACTCGACGTCCTCGACCAGCTCGCGGGCATGGGCGACGGCGGCACGCGCCTGCCCGAGCACGTCGGCGCGGGTGGACCGCAGCTGGTGCTCGATGTGGATGTCCGATGTCGAGATGAACGTGTGGACCCGAGGTCGCTCGGCGTCGCGTACGGCTTCGGCGGCGCGCTCGATGTCGGCGGCATGAGCACGCGCGAGCGCGGCGATGATCGGTCCGTGCACCTCGCGGGCGATCGCCCGCACGGCCTCGAAGTCGCCCGGCGAGGCGATCGGGAACCCCGCCTCGATGACGTCGACCCCGAGGCGCGCGAGCTGGTACGCGATCTCGAGCTTCTCGGCGGTGTTCAGCGAGATGCCCGGCGACTGCTCGCCGTCCCGCAGCGTGGTGTCGAAGATGATGACGCGGTTGTCCTGCATGGGTCGCTCCTTCTCGGCTTCGTCCTGCTCCTTCTCGTGCTCGGGATGCGGCTTCGCGGCCGCCACGCGTTATTCCCCCCGCGGGGGGAGGAGAAGGAGGAGGTGAAGTCGCAGCGACGACACGCCCGGGAGCTTAGCCGAAATCGACGCGCCGCCCGCGGCTGAGCGGGCGGCGCGCCGATCGGGCTACGGCGTCACCTGGAACGACTGGACGTCGGTCGCGGCCTCGGAGCTGTCGCCCGCGTAGACGTCGATGCGCCCGGTCTCGACCTTGAGCCGCCCCTGGTTGTCGTAGAACCCGAAGTCGCTCTTGTCGAGATGGAACGTGACGGTCTTGCGCGCGCCAGGCGCGAGCGTCACGCGCTGGAACCCGCGCAGCCGGCGGACGGGCTGCGAGATGCTCGCCACGGGGTCGTGGATGTAGAGCTGCACGACCTCGTCACCCGCACGGCTGCCGGTGTTCTGCACGTCGACCGTCGCCGTCTCGGTGCCGTTGCGCGAGACCGTCGGCGAGCTCAGGCGCAGGTTCGACACGTTGAACGTCGTGTACGAGAGGCCGAAGCCGAACGGGTACAGCGGCGAGCAGGACGGGATGTCGCGGTAGCGCGAGTTGTACTTCTGCGTCGGGTCGCAGGGTCGACCCGTCGGCTCGTGGTTGTAGTAGATCGGGACCTGGCCGACCCGCCGCGGGAAGCTCACCGGGAGCTTGCCGCCGGGATTGACCTTGCCGAACAGGACGTCGGCCACGGCGTTGCCGGTCTCGACGCCCCCGAACCAGGCTTCGAGGATCGCCGGCGAGGACGCGGCGACCTGGGTCAACGTGAGCGGCCGCCCGTTGAAGAGCACGACCGTGAACGGCTTGCCCGTCGCGGCGATCGCGTCGATCAGCTCCTGCTGGCGGCCGGGCAGGTCGAGGTTGGACCGCGACTCCGCCTCACCGCTCATCTCGCGCGTCTCGCCGAGCGCGAGCACGACCTGGTCGGCCGCACGCGCCGCCGCCACGGCGGCCGGGAAGCCGGCTGTGGAGGCACATTCGTTCGCCGGATCGTCGAGGTCGTTGTTGGACATCGTGCAGCCCGGCGTGTAGGTCGTGTTCGGGTTCTGGGCCTTGATGCCCTGGAACACCGACACGGCGTCGGCGTCACGCCCCTGGCCCCACCACGGGCCGAGCATGTCGTGCTGGTCGTTGCCGAGCGGGCCGATGACCGCGGTCGACTTCGACGGGTTCAGCGGCAGCTCGGAGTTGTCGTTCTTGAGCAGCACCATCGAGCGGCCGGCGGCGGCACGGGCAGCGGCGCGGTTCTTCGGCAGCAGCTGCTTGGAGTCGGCCTTCGCCGGGTTGACGTAGGGGTGGTCGAACAGGCCGGCGCGGAACTTCACGCGCAGGATCCGGCGCACCGCATCGTTGATGCGGCTGATCGGGACCTTGCCGCTGGCGACGAGCTGCGCACCGAAGTCGCGGAAGTTCGTCGAGACCATCTCCGAGTCGGTGCCGGCGTTGAGCGCGTTCTTGGCGGCCTGCGGGCCGTCGGCCGCGGTGCCATGACCGCACGGGCCGGTGTCGGGATTGACCGGCGGGCAGGCGCGCGTCTCGGCGATCGCCGTGTAGTCGGACTCGATGAAGCCGTCGAAGTTCCAGCGGTTCTTGAGGACCTTCGTCTCGGTGTACTTGTTCGCGCATCCCGGGACGCCGTTGAGCGCGTTGAACGAGCACATCGCGGTGTCTGCACCGGCGTCGACCGCCGCCTTGAACGGCGGCAGGTAGTAGTTCCACAGCCGGTTGAGCGACATGTCGGTCGTGTTGTAGTCGCGGCCGCCCTCGGGCTGGCCGTAGGCGACGAAGTGCTTGACGCTCGTGACGACCTTGTCGGGCCGGGAGTAGTCGTTGCCCTGCGCGCCCTTGACGCGCGCCGCGGCCATCACGGAGTTCAGGTACGGATCCTCGCCGGCGGCCTCGGAGATGCGCCCCCAGCGCGGCTCGTGGGAGACGTCGACCATCGGGCTGTAGATCTGCTTGAGCCCGACCGCGGCCGACTCGAATGCGCCGATCCGATGATCGGTCTGCGCGACGTTCGGGTCGAAGCTGCTGGCGGCGCCGAGCGGGATCGGGAAGATCGTCCGGTAGCCGTGGATGGTGTCGTAGGCGAACAGGATCGGGATGTGCAGCCGCGACTGGTCGACCGCGATGTGCTGGTAGTGGTTGATCTTGACCGGATCGGTGAGGCTGAAGACCGAGCCGACCGGCTTCTGGGCCTCGGCGTCGTTGATCTGGCCGTCGGAGAGCAGCGTCAGCTGATCGAGCTTCTCCGGCAGCGTCATCTTCCGGATCAGCGCGTCGATCTTGCGCTCCGTCGCCTGGTCGGTGTGGCGGGCGACCGGCTGCAGCGCCTGCTCGTCATCCGAGCGTGTCGCCGCACTCACTCCCCCGACTCCGATCGCCAGCGCCACCCCCGCGGCGCCGATGGCCGCCAGCCCGTTCCTTCGCAGCATGGAGCTCTCTCCTTCTCCCCGCGGCCGTGTGGCCGCGGCTCGGGTCGTCCCCGGACGGTCCGGAAAACAAACTCGTGCGTTTCGGCACGAGCAGGCCCTGGGTATCGCGCTGACAGTCTGGGTCGGCACGAGGGAGGTGCGGGATGCGAAGGATCGTTCAGCGTGCAGTGGCGCTGAGTGTGCTCGTGGTGCTGCTCGGTGCGGGGCCGGCCTCGGCGCGCGACCGCTCAGCCCATCAGGACCTGAGCCGATATGCGCGGGCAACGTGGGCCTCGTTCGTCGCCATGACCGACCGGCGCTCGGGGCTGCCGGCCGACATCCTCGAGCGCGACGGCAGCACGAGCGTGCAGACCTCCACGACCAACATCGGGGCGTACATGTGGAGCGCCGTCGCCGCCCGCCGGCTGGGCATCATCTCCACCAGGACGCTCGTGCGGCGGCTCTCGAAGACCCTGACCTCGCTCGAGCACATGGAGCGCTACCGGGACACGGGTCAGTACTACAACTGGTACGACCACCGGACGGGCGCGAAGCTCACCGACTGGCCGCCCAAGCACGACCCGAACTTCCACCCGATCCTCTCCTCGGTCGACAACGGCTGGCTGGCCGTCGGCCTGAAGATCGTGCGCGACAGCGTCCCGCAGCTCGCCCGCCGCGCGGGGACGCTCTATGACGCGATGGACTTCGGCTTCTACTACCGGCCGGACGTCAACCGCGTGCTGTTCCACTTCCGCCCGGACGATCCGTCGGCGTCGCCGTGCTGCTACGACACCGTCGTCAGCGAGAGCCGCATCGTCGACTACCTCGGCATCGCCAAGGGCCAGCTGCCCGACAAGGAGTACTTCGGCCGCTGGCGCACCTTCCCGGACACCTGCGCCTACTCCTTCCAGGAGACGCGGCCGATCGGCCGATACCGCACCTACTACGGCGTCCGCGTCTTCGAGGGCGCCTATCCGTACGCCGGGACGCGCCTGGTCCCGTCCTGGGGCGGTTCGATGTTCGAGGCGCTGATGCCGTCGCTGTTCGTGCCCGAGGAGACGTGGGCGCCCAACAGCTGGGGCGAGAACCACCCGCTCACGGTGCACGCCCAGATCTACCACGGGCTCACGGAGGCCGGATACGGCTACTGGGGCTTCTCCCCGGCCAACAAGCCCGAGGGCGACTACGGCGCGTGGGGCGTCGACGGCGCCGGCATGGACCCCAACGGCATGCCCTCCGACGAGGCGGGCACGCTGGTCGACCACGGCTACGACGCGCCTGGCTGCGAGCGGCCCGCCCAGCCGGCACCGCCCCAGTCGGCCTACCAGGGCGGGGTCGTGACCCCGCACGCGGCATTCCTCGGCCTGCGCTTCGCGCCGACCGCGGCGCTCGCGAACATCCGCCGCCTCGCCGCCAACTTCCCCGGGCTCTACGGGAAGTGGGGATTCCGGGACAGCGTCAACGTGACCACCAAGCGCGTTTCGGACTCCTACCTGTCGCTCGACCAGGGGATGATCATGGCCGCGCTCGGCAACGTCCTCGGCGACGACGTCATGCGGCGGGCGTTCGCGGACAAGGCGATGGAGCGGCGGCTGCGACCGGTCATCGGCGTCGAGAGGTTCAGCACGTCCCGGACGCCGTAGCCGCTAGCCCGCGAAGAAGCGCTCAGACGCGTCGGCCAGCACGGCTTCCGTGCGCGCGACCATCTCGTCGAGCTCGGCGCGGCCGCAGATCAGCGGCGGCGCGAGGTGCAGCACGGCCTCGCCGCGGTCGTCGGGCCGCGCGCTCAGGCCCTCCTCCAGCAGCCGCGGCGCGAGGAAGCCGCGCAGCAGGCGCTCGCGCTCGTCGGGGTCCGAGAACGGGGCGTTCTCGGCATCGCGGACCAGTTCGAGCGCCCAGAAGTAGCCGGCGCCGCGGACATCGCCCACGATCGGCAGGCGCTCGCGCACGCCCTCGAGCGCGTCGCGCACGTAGCCCTCGTGCGCGCGGACGTTCTCGATGACGCCCTCGCGCTCGAAGATCTCGATGTTGCGGCGCGCGATCGCGGCGGCGACGGGATGCCCGCCGAAGGTGATGCCGTGCAGCAGCATGCGCCCGGCCTCGTACAGCGGCTCCGCGATCCGGTCGGAGACGATCACCGCGCCCATCGGGGCATAGGCGGACGTGATGCCCTTGGCGACCGTGATCAGGTCGGGCGTCGCGCCCATCGCCGGAGCGGCGAACAGCCCGTCGATGCGCCCGAAGCCCGTGATCACCTCGTCGGCCACCAGCGCGATCCCGTAGCGGTCGGCCAGCTCGCGCAGCCCGGGCCAGTACCCGGCCGGGGGCACGAGGCAGCCGCCCGCGTTCTGGACCGGCTCGGCGATGATCATCGCCACCGTCTCGGGGCCGGCGTCTTCGATGGCCTGCTGCATCTCTGCGAGCAGGCGCGCGCAGAACGCCGCGTCGTCGTCACCGTCGGGCGCTCGGAAGCGGTTGGTGTTGGAGACCCGTACGACGGGGATCGACGGCTCGCCGAAGGGCTCCTTCATCTTCGGCACACCCGTGAACGACAGCGCGCCGAGCGTCACGCCGTGGTAGGCGATCTCGCGTGCGACCGCCTTGACGCGCTGCGGCTCGCCATTGGCGACGTGGTACTGGCGCACGATCTTCCAGGCCGCCTCGACCGACTCCGAGCCGCCGTTGGTGAGGAACACGCGGTTGAGGTCGCCGGGAGCGCGCTCGGCGAGCGCCTCGGCCAGCTCGATCGCCGGCGGGTGCGCGGTGCCCCAGTTGGTGTTGAAGGCGAGCGTCGAGAGCTGCTCGGCCGCGACGGCCGCCATCTCCTCGCCGTGCGAGTAGCCGATCTGCGAGCAGAACAGCGACGAGAGCCCGTCGAAGTAGCGCCGGCCCTCGGTGTCGAAGACGTAGGGCCCCTCCCCCCGCTCGAGCACCAGCAGACCGCCACCGTCGGGCCCGTAGGCGCCGTTGCGCGTGAAGTGCATCAGCAGGTGACGGTGGGCGCGCTCCTGCAGGGAGCCGGCGCCGAGTGCATCGGTCGCGGTCATGCCCCCATGCTCGCGGCGTCCGGGGCCGGCGGCAACCGCCGCAGCGGAGCGGTGCGTGCGCCAACACACGCCGATCCGTCCATTGCGGCATGCTGCCCGGTCCGGGAGGGTGCTTGGACGAAGTGGAGGGGTCGCATGGCCATCACTGACAACGCGCGTCCGAGAGGGATGCTCGTGGACGGCGAGCCGCTGCAGAGCGGCCGTACGCGCACGATCATCGACCCGAGCACGGGCGAGCCGATCGCGGAGGTGGCCGACGGCGGCTCCGCCGATGCCGAACACGCCGTCGCCGCGGCGCTGGCCGCCTTCCGGCGCGGCGACTGGAGCCGCGTCACCCCCGCCGAGCGCGCGTCGGTGCTCGACCGCCTCGCCGGCCTGCTGGAGGGGCGCGCGGACGAGTTCGCGCGCATGGAGAGCCGCAACACCGGCAAGCCACTCGCCTTCTCGAGCGCCTTCGACCTGCCCCTGACCGTCGACAACCTGCGCTTCTTCGCCGCCGCCGCGCGCAACCTCGAGGGCCGTGCCTCCGGCGAGTACATCGAGGGCCTCTCCTCCTCGATCGTGCGCGAGCCGCTCGGCGTCTGCGCCTCGATCACGCCGTGGAACTACCCGCTCAACATGGCGGCGTGGAAGATCGGCCCGGCCCTGGCGGCCGGCAACACCGTCGTGCTCAAGCCGTCCGAGCTGACCCCGCTGACGACGCTGATGCTCGCCGAGCTGGCGCTCGAGGCCGGTCTGCCGCCCGGCGTCCTGAACGTCGTCTGCGGCGACGGGCCTGAGGTCGGCGGCACGCTCGCACGCCATCCCGACGTGGCGCTGATCTCGGTCACCGGCTCCGAGCGCGCCGGGCGCGCCGTGATGCGCGACGCCGCCGGCTCGCTCAAGCGCGTGCACATGGAGATGGGCGGCAAGGCGCCGTTCGTCGTCTTCGACGACGCCGATCTCGACGCCGCCGCCGAGGGGGCGATCGTCGGCGCCTTCGCCAACTGCGGCCAGGACTGCACCGCGGCGACGCGCATCTACCTGCAGCGCGACGTCCACGACGCCTTCATGGAGCGCTTCCTGCGCAAGGTCGACCGGCTGCGCACCGGCGACCCGTTCGACGCCGCGACCAACCTCGGGCCGCTCGTCTCGGCCGATCAGCGCGAGCGCGTCCACGGCTTCGTCGAGCGGGCCGTCGCCGCCGGCGCGCGCGCCGAGCGCGGCGGCGCGATCCCCGACGGCGCGGGCGCCTTCTACCCGCCGACCGTGATCACCGGCGCCGCCCAGGACGCGGAGATCGTCCAGGACGAGGTCTTCGGCCCCGTCGTCTGCGTGCTCGGGTTCGACAGCGACGCCGAGGGGCTCGCGCTGGCCAATGGCACGCGCTACGGGCTCGCGGCGTCGGCCTGGACCCGTGACGTCTTCCGCGCGCAGCGCGCGGCGCGGGAGCTGCAGGCCGGCACGGTCTGGATCAACGAGCACCTCGCGATCGGCTCCGAGATGCCGCACGGCGGCGTCAAGCAATCCGGCTTCGGCAAGGACATGTCCATCTACGCGCTCGAGGAGTACACCGCGATCAAGCACGTCGCCTTCGAGCTCACGGGCGCGGTTCGCAAGCCCTGGTACGACGCCGTCTCGACCCCCGAGGAGGGTTAATCGGACCGCAACGTCCGATTAGACACAATGACCGCGATGACGCAGCCTGAACCGGCCGGCGCCGCTCCCCCCCGGGACGATGGCGCCGAGGCCGACATCCACCTCGAGAACGTGAGCAAGCGCTTCGGCGACGCGCTCGCCGTCGACCGCCTCACGCTCTCGATCGAGCGCGGCCGGTTCTACGCGATGCTCGGCCCGTCCGGGTGCGGGAAGACGACGACGCTGCGCATGATCGGCGGCTTCGAGGACCCGACGGAGGGCCGGGTGTTCCTCGGCGGCGAGGAGGTCACCGAGAACCCGCCCTACAAGCGCGACGTCAACACGGTCTTCCAGTCCTACGCGCTGTTCCCGCACCTCAGCGTCGAGCGCAACGTCGCCTTCGGGCTCGAGCGGCGCAAGACCGACAAGGCCGAGGCCAAGCGCCGCGTGGCCGAGACGCTCGAGATGGTCCAGCTCACCGGCTACGAGAAGCGCAAGCCCGCGCAGCTCTCCGGCGGCCAGCAGCAGCGCGTCGCGCTGGCCCGCGCGCTGGTCAACCACCCGCGCGCGCTGCTGCTCGACGAGCCGCTCGGCGCGCTCGACCTGCGCCTGCGCAAGCAGCTGCAGATCGAGCTCAAGCGCATCCAGCAGGAGGTCGGCATCACCTTCGTGCACGTGACCCACGATCAGGAGGAGGCCATGACCATGGCCGACACGATCGCGGTCATGAGCGAGGGGCGCATCGAGCAGGCCGGCTCGGCCACCGAGCTCTACGAGGCCCCGCACACCGAGTTCGTCG
>JAXDHR010000245.1:0-3941 GCA_034664425.1 Solirubrobacteraceae bacterium | reverse complement strand
TGCGCGGCCTCGCGTCGGGTGGCGAGCGTTCGCGAGTCAGTAGGCCGCGAGCTCGTGCGCGTGGCGAGTACGTCGTCGATCGTCAGCGCGCAGACCGTGAATGGGCCACCAATGGGCCACGGGAGCTAAAGACGGCCCGCGGATCGCACCGCCCCAAGCGCGAGCGCCCAAAGAAAAAGCCCGCAAACGCGGGCCTTTCGAGAGTGGCGAGACCCGGACTCGAACCGGGGACACCACGATTTTCAGTCGTGTGCTCTACCAACTGAGCTATCTCGCCGTGGCGCCCAGAGGGTAGCGGCCCTACACCGAGGTCGCCGGGGCACCCGCCGGCCCGGATGCCGGCCCCGCCGACGAGCCCGACACAGCCGACACAGCCGACACGGCCGACACGGCCGCCGAAGCGGACACCGCCGACAGAACAGGCGGCCACGCCGCTCGCAACCGCGGACCGGCGCATGCGACCACACCGAGCATCATCACGCCCGCGACGAGGAAGGTGTGCCGCACGTCGCTCAGGGCGATCAGGACCGACGCGCCGGCGAAGGAGCCGGCGAAGGCAAACGAGGTCAGCGCCTTCTGCAGCGCGAAGACGCGGCCGTAGAGCGCGTCCGGGACGGCGGCGCCGAGCAGCAGCCGGTCGTGCACGAGCGCGAAGCCGTTGCCGAAGCCGCCGAGGATGAAGACGAGCACGAGAATCGGCAGGGCCGGGGCCAGCGCGCACAGCAGCAGGTCGGCGGCCATGCACGCCAGGCCGACCATGTACGCGCGGCGCCACTCGTCCGGCCTGCGCCCGCGGGCGGCGAGCGAGCCGAGCACCGTGCCGAGGCCGCCGGCCGCGACGAGCATCGCGAGACCGGAGCCGCCGAGGCCGAGCACTCGCCGCGCGAGGACGACCTCGCCGACGTTCGTGACGCCGATGCAGAGCACGGCCGCGGTCGAGCTGGCCAGCAGCGCGACGACCTCCGGACGGCCCGTCAGCGCGCCGAGCCCCGCGCGCACGTCGGCCCACACCGAGCTCACGTGCGGCGCGACTGCGGCACCGGCGGAACCGGCGGGCGTCTGGACCCCAACGACCAGCAGGGCGGAGAACGCGAACGTGCACGCGTTGGCCAGCAGCAGCGTCCCCGGCGGCAGCCCGGCGAGCAGCAGCGCCGCCAGCGCGGGGCCGGCGGTCAGCCCGATGTCGTCGAGAGCGCCGAACAGCCCGAGGGCGCGCGGGCGCGACGCGCTGGGCGCGAGCCGAGTGATGCCGGTCAGCGCGGCCGGCGCGAACAGCGCCGTTCCCGTCCCGGCCAGCGCGGCGGCGGCGAACAGCGCGGGCAGCGAGCCGGTGAAGGCCATCACGGTGAAGGCGAGGAAGCGCATCAGGTCCGCGACGACCGCACAGGTGCGCCAGCCGACGCGGTCGATCACGACGCCGAGAACCGGCCCGAGCACGATCGCTGGCAGCAGGTCCGGAATGAGCACCGCGGCGATCGCCCACGGCGAGCCGGTCTTGTCGAAGGCCAGCAGCGGGAGCGCGACGTGCGCGAGGCCCGAGCCGAGGCAGGACTGCCCGTGGGCGATGAAGAAGCGCCGCCAGGACGAGTCGCGCCTCGACGCCGCCGGCATCACGCCTCGGCCACCGCGCGGCGGGAACCGGCCGGCCACCAGCGCAGCAGCCGCGAGCCGCTGACGCGATGCAGCAGCACGACGACGCCCAGCAGGATGATGCAGTCGCCGACGCTGTAGACGTTGGCCATGGGCCAGGAGCGCGGCGTGGCGATGATGTCGCCGAGGAAGAGCAGATGCGGCGAGTCGACCACGCCCGAGTTGACGAAGCCCTCGCCGCCGCGCTGGGCGGCCTCGACGATCAACGACGGGTCCGCCGGCATGACGCCGCC
Source organism: Solirubrobacteraceae bacterium (assembly GCA_034664425.1). Lineage (GTDB taxonomy): Bacteria > Actinomycetota > Thermoleophilia > Solirubrobacterales > Solirubrobacteraceae > DATBDM01. Next base: position 2,058 of record JAXDHR010000245.1, on the reverse strand, counting down.
GTTGGCGACGATCACGATCGCGTTCAGCAGCCCGCCGGCTGCGATCAGCCAGACGCCCGGGATGCGGCGGTTGAGCCACGCACACGCGCCGAGGAGGAGGTAGGAGCCGACGTGCAGCGACTCGTGCAGCCAGGCCGCGCCGCCGGGCAGCAGCGACACGATCCCGACCTGCAGCACGATCCCGGCGAGCGCGAGCCACGGCGCGCGCAGCCGCAGATCGCCCACGCGCGAGAGCGTCCCGCCCGCGAGCGGGACGGTGAGCACCACCAACAGGAAGACGACGCCGAGCAACATCCACGGAACGCATCGGCGCGGGGACGAAAGCCTCCACTCCAACAAGTGTCCAATCGCTCATGCCCGGCCATCCAGTCACCGATGAGCCACTTGTCGGATCCCCCAAACGGGGGAGGAACGGACAAGGAGGTCACCAGGTGAAGGCACGCCTGTACCGCACGGCATTCGTCGTCAGCATCGTCGCCATCTTCCTCGAGGGGCTCGGCGCGGGCTTCAAGTGGGGCTAGCCCTCGGGCTGTCTCCAATGCAGTTCTGCATCGACTCACGACAGAAAAGGACATGCCAACGATGAAGGTCCGCAACGGCCGCAAGTGGTGAACGGGAGGGTGCCGCGCGACGCATCGCGTCGCGTGCGTGGGCAGGGCACCCTCCGATCCACTCTCGTCTGACATCCCTCTGCATGCTCCGCAGCCTCACCATGCCACCGCTCGAGCGCTATGTGCTCACGGTCATCGCAGCGGGCGCCGCATGCCTCCTCTGGACACTCGCTTCGGGCGGCTCCTCGCTGGATCAGCTGCTCGAGCCCGAGATCGCGCTGTTCGCGATCTGCACGCTCGTGGGCGAGCTCGCGCCGATCAAGGTCGTCACGCGCGGCGTCGAGGGCGAGGTCACGACCTCGACCACGTTCGCCTTCGCGGCCCTGATCGCGGCCGGCCTCGAGCCGGCGCTGATCGCGCTCGTCACGGCGAGCTTCGCCGCCGACCTGCTGCGCGGCAAGTCCGCGTTCAAGGCGCTGTTCAACGCGAGCCAGTACGCGGTGACGATCACGCTCACCGCGCTGACGCTCCACTACCTCACCGGCGTACCGAGAGCCCCGGACCCGTTCCACTTCAGCCCGAACGATCTTCCCGGGATCCTGGCCGCCGCCGGGGTCTTCTTCTTCGTCAACACGTCGCTGGTGGCGACCGTGATCGCGCTCGCCCAGAACGTGCGCGTCGGCCGCTATCTCGTCCAGGACTGCTTCTTCCAGGCGTCGACGGCGGGCCTGCTGCTGGGGCTCTCGCCGATGGTCGCGCTGGCGGGGGACTTCGCCCTGCCGTCGGTCGCGCTGCTGCTGCTGCCGCTGCTCGCCGTCCACCGCGGCGGCAGGGAGGCGATCGCCAAGGAGCACCAGGCGCTGCACGACGCGCTCACCGGCCTGCCCAACCGGCTGCTCTTCAAGGATCGGATCGAGCAGGCGCTGCAGGTCGGCGCGCGCGACCGTGGGATCTCCGCGGTGATGCTGATCGACCTCGACCACTTCAAGGAGATCAACGACACGCTCGGCCACCACGCCGGCGATCGCCTGCTCGAGGACGTCGCCAAGCGCCTGAGCGAGTCGCTGGCCGACGGCGAGAGCACGGTGGCGCGGCTCGGCGGCGACGAGTTCGGCGTGCTCCTGCCGGCGCTCGAACGCCCTGCCGACGCGATGACGGTCGCGCAGATGCTGCTCGCGCGCCTGCGCGAGCCGTTCCTGATCGAAGGGCTCACGCTCGAGGTCGACGGCAGCATCGGCATCGCCTGCTTCCCGATGCACGGCACGACCGTCGAGCAGCTCAACCAGCGCGCGGACATCGCGATGTACGCGGCGAAAGAGAGCGGCCGCGGTCACGTCATGTTCGAGCCCGAGCTCGACCGCTTCAACCCACGCCGGCTCGCGCTCGCCGGCGCCCTGCGCTCGGCGATCGCCGACGGCGAGATCATTCTCTACTTCCAGCCGAAGGCCGACCTGCGCACGGGCAGGATCGTCGGCGTCGAGGCGCTCGCGCGCTGGCAGCATCCGGA